>JADZBU010000214.1 GCA_020851955.1 Chromatiaceae bacterium
GCGCGTCAGGCCCAGGGCGTTGGCCTTCTTGGCCACCAGGCCGGCGGCCACCACGTTGCGCGGGTTGCTGGTATTGGTGCAACTGGTGATGGCGGCGATGATGACCGCGCCGTCCGGCATCAGGCCCACCTGCTCCTCGGCCAGGGCCTTGTCCAGATCGACGGCGATGCCGCGCTCGTGCAGGGCGCTGGTCGGCAGCCGGCGGTGCGGGTTGGACGGGCCCGCCATGTTGCGAACGACGCTGGACAGGTCGAATTCCAGCACGCGCTCGTACTCAGCGCTGACCAGCGCATCGGCCCAGAGGCCCGTGGTCTTGGCGTACTTCTCGACCAGGGCCACTTGCTCCGGCTCGCGACCGGTCAGCGTGAGGTAGTCGAGGGTCTGCTGGTCGATGTAGAACATCGCCGCCGTCGCCCCGTATTCCGGGCACATGTTGGAGATGGTGGCGCGGTCGCCGATCGACAGGCTGGCGGCGCCGTCGCCGAAAAATTCGACCCAGGCGCCGACCACGCGCGCCTGGCGCAGAAACTCGGTGAGGGCCAGCACGATGTCGGTGGCGGTGATGCCCGGCTGCCGCTTGCCGGTCAGCCGCACGCCGACGATGTCGGGCAGGCGCATCATGGAGGCCCGGCCGAGCATGACGGTCTCGGCCTCCAGCCCGCCGACGCCGATGGCGATCACGCCTAGGGCATCGACGTGCGGGGTGTGGCTGTCGGTGCCCACGCAGGTGTCCGGGAAGGCGATGCCATCCCGGGCCTGGATCACCGGCGACATCTTCTCCAGGTTGATCTGGTGCATGATGCCGTTGCCGGCCGGGATGACATCGACGTTCTTGAAGGCGGTCTTGGTCCACTCGATGAAGTGGAAACGGTCCTCGTTGCGGCGATCCTCGATGGCCCGGTTCTTGTCGAAGGCCTCCGGATCGAAACCCCCGAATTCCACGGCCAGGGAGTGATCGACGATCAGTTGCGTCGGCACCACCGGGTTGACCTGGGCCGGATCACCCCCCTGCTCGGCGATGGCGTCACGCAGGCCCGCCAGGTCCACCAGGGCGGTCTGGCCGAGGATGTCATGGCAGACGACCCGCGCCGGGTACCAGGGGAAATCCAGGTCCCGCTTGCGCTCGATGAGTTGCTTGAGCGAGTCGGTCAGGATCGCCGGATCACAGCGGCGCACCAACTGCTCCGCCAGCACCCGCGAGGTGTAGGGCAGCTTGTC
Source organism: Chromatiaceae bacterium (assembly GCA_020851955.1). Lineage (GTDB taxonomy): Bacteria > Pseudomonadota > Gammaproteobacteria > Chromatiales > Chromatiaceae > M0108. The sequence goes on from JADZBU010000214.1 coordinate 1,219, forward strand.
GTAAGCGCCGGGCTGGATCGCCTCGATCGCGGCCCGGGTGTCGAAGTAATCCAGACCGGTACCGGGCAGGGGTTTGCGGTGGGTGACGCTCATGATCAGCGCTGCTCCATGGGCAACCAGGGCCGGTTCTCGGGACCCACATAGGTGGCGCTCGGGCGGATGATCTTGTTGTCGATACGCTGCTCGATAATGTGAGCGGTCCAGCCCGCGGTGCGCGCGATGACGAACAGTGGCGTGAACATGGGGGTGGGTACGCCCATCAGGTGGTAGCTCACCGCCGAGAACCAGTCCAGGTTGGGGAACATCTTCTTGATGTCCCACATGATGGTCTCCAGACGCTCCGCGATGTCATACATGAGGTGATCAGTGGTGTCGTCGGCCAGGGCCTTGGCGACCCGCTTGATGACCTGATTGCGGGGGTCGCCGATGGTATAGACGGGGTGCCCGAAGCCGATGACGATCTCCTTGCGCTCCATGCGGGCGCGGATGTCTGCCTCGGCCTGGTCGGCGCTGTCGTAGCGGCTCTGAATATCGCAGGCCACCTCGTTGGCGCCGCCGTGCTTGGGCCCGCGCAGGGCGCCGATGGCGCCGGAGACACAGGAGTAGATGTCCGAGCCGGTACCCGCGATGACGCGCGCGGTGAAGGTGGAGGCGTTGAACTCATGCTCGGCATAGAGGTTCAGCGAGGTGTGCATGGCGCGCGTTTGCAGCGCGGTGGGCTCGCGGCCATGGAGCAGGTGCAGGAAGTGAGCGGCGATGGTTTCGTCGTCGGTCTCGACCGCGATGCGCTTGCCATGATGGCTGTAGTGGTACCAGTAGAGCAGCATGGAGCCGAAGCTGGCGATGAGGCGATCCCCGATGCCGCGGGCCGCCGCCACGGGCTGGGACTCCCGCTCCGGCTCCAGGGTGCCGAGCACGGAGGCGCCGGTGCGCAGCACGTCCATGGGATGGGCGGAGGCCGGCAGCTGCTCCAGAACGTTCTTCAGCGCCGAGGGCAGGTCGCGCATGGACTGGAGCAGGCGCTTGTATTCCATCAACTGGTGAGCGTTGGGCAGTTCGCCATGGATCAGCAGGTAGGCGATCTCCTCGAATTCCGCGATGTCGGCGAATTCCAGGATGTCATAGCCGCGATAGTGCAGATCGTTACCCGTGCGTCCGACGGTGCAGATGGCGGTATTGCCGGCGGGGGTGCCGGACAGGGCGACGGACTTCTTCACCTTGGGGGCGTGGGCTGCTTGCTTCTCACTCATCTTCATACTCCAGTGATTCTTGATCGATGTGATGGACGCGGAGGGCTCGCCCCCCACGCCGGGCCTGGAAACTGGACTCAGTCTTCTCCGCCCGCGGAAAAGAGGGCATCCAGTTTCTGTTCGAAGGCGTGATAGCCCAGGTAGTCGTACAAGTCATTGCGGGTCTGCATGATCGCCACCACCCCTTGCTGGGTACCGTCGTGGCGGATCGCCTCATAGACCTTGAGGGCGGCCTGGTTCATGGCGCGGAAGGCGGACAAGGGATAGAGCACCAGGCCCACGCCCACGGCACCCAGTTCCTGGGTGGTGAAGAGGGGGGTGGCGCCGAACTCGGTGATGTTGGCCAGCACCGGCACCCCCACGGCCTGGGCGAATTGCTGGTACTGGGCCAGTTCGGTCATGGCCTCGGGGAAGATCATGTCGGCGCCGGCCTCGACGCAGGCGCAGGCGCGGTCGATGGCACCCTGCAGGCCTTCCACCGCCAGGGCGTCGGTGCGGGCCATGATGACAAAGTCGTCCCGGGCCGCGTCCGCCGCCGCCTTGACCCGGTCCACCATCTCCGCCTTGGAGACGATGGCCTTGCCGGGCCGGTGACCGCAGCGCTTGGCCTGGACCTGGTCCTCGATGTGGCAGCCGGCGGCGCCGGCGCGCATCAGTTCGCGCACGGTACGCTCGATGTTGAAGGCGCTGGGGCCCAGGCCGGTATCGGCATCCACCAGGAGGGGGGCCTGGGTGACATAGGTGATGCGGCGCACGTCCTCGCAGACGTCGTGCAGGTTGCTGATGCCCAGGTCCGGCAGGCCCAGGGAGCCCGCGGCCACGCCGCCGCCGGA
>JADZBU010000215.1 GCA_020851955.1 Chromatiaceae bacterium
AGCCCGGGTAACAAAATGCGCCAAGATGACCAGGATTCCAGCCCCCGTGACCGCATCACCCTGGCGGGCAGCGACCTGTTGGACTACGTCAAGGGGCTGGTGGCGGAAGGCAATATCCGGCGTCTCATCATTCGCAAGCCGGATGGCGCCCAGCTCCTGAAGGTGCCTTTATCCGCGGGCATCGCCGTGGGTGGCGTCCTCATGCTGATGGCACCCATCCTGACGGCCCTGGGCGCCATCGCCGCCCTGGTGGCCAAGGTCCAGGTTGAGGTCGTGCGTCGTGACGACGGTCAGGATTAGGGAGGGGAGGCGAGGATGACGGCGCCCCTGCTTTTTTCGGTAGTCGAATCCCCGGGCCATCCCAACTTCTCGGCCCTGTACCGCCAACTGGGCATCGAGGAACGCCGCCTGCCCTCCCTGCGCAAGGCGATCCAGGCCCTCAAGACCGCCGCCCCCCACTGGGTGGTTGCCGAATTCTTTCATGGCTTTGGCAGCAATTATGCCGGGGCCAATCTGAGCAATCTGGATGTCCTGCTGGCCAGCCTGCAAAAATACGCCCCGGGGGCGCGCATGATCGTGCTGGTCGAAAAATCCCAACGCATCTATGTGGACAAGCTGGCGGAGCGCTATCCGCTGCACGCCGTGCTGGTGCAGCCGGTGGCGGCCGAGACCCTGGCCAGCCTGTTGCGCGCCTGAAAGTCCGGCCATGCAGCTCACCTCCCTTGCCGATTCCGACTGACCGCCATGCTTGCCGTCCTCGACCGCTATCTGCTCAAGGAGGTGATGAAGGTCTTTCTGGCTGTCCTGGGCACCGTCCTGCTGATCGTGCTCAGCCTCCTCATGCTGCGGGCGCTGGAGGATGTCAACGCGGGGGCCTTGGCCTCGGACATCGTGCTGCGCTTCATGGGTCTGCGTATCGCCAGCGATTTGTCCAGCCTACTGCCGCCCATCTTCTTTGCGGCCGTCCTTATGACCCTGGGCCGCATGGCCCAGCATAGCGAACTCATTGCCTTCGCCGCTTGTGGTATTGGACCCATCCGGACTTACCGCGCCCTCTTCTACGCCGCCGTCCCCGTCGCCCTCGCCGCCGGCTGGCTGACCCTCTATGTGCGCCCCCTAGTGGTGACCGAACTCATGCAGATGCGCACCAGCCAGCAAGATGAAGCGCAGCAGCTCTTTGGCATCAAGCCCGGGCGTTTCTACCAGCACGATAATGGCCGGATCACCCTGTTCGTCGATGATATTCAGGACAGCAGCCACCTGCGCAATATCTTCATCCACGACCAGCGGGAAGAGGTCATCAAGATCGTCCTGAGCGGCGAGGGCATGCTACGCCAGGACGAGGAGACCGGGCAGCAGTTCATCACCCTGATCGATGGCCGCCGCTACGACGGCAAGCCGGGCACCGCGAACTATGCCATTGGTGAGTTTGACCGTTACAGCCTGCGCCTCAAACAGCGGCAGACGGAGGATGTCCAAAGCCAGAAGCGGGCTACCTTCCCGACCTCCAGCCTGTTGGGCTCCGACAATCTCCGGGACAAGGCCGAGCTTCAATACCGGCTGTCGAGCCCGCTGGCGGTCCTGAGCCTCACCCTGCTCGCGGTCCCCCTGACAGCCCGCTCGCCGCGCCAACGCAACACCTGGCGCCTCTTCGTCGCCTTCCTGACCTACGTCAGCTTCTTCAATCTCCAGCGGGTAGCAACCAGTTGGTTCGAAACCGGGGCCACGCCCGAGTGGCTCGGCAGCCTCTGGTATCAGGCCCTGGTACTGGTCTTGGTGATGGCGGTCGTGCTGCCTAACGGCAACTGGTGGCGACGGCTCCGCAGCGGCTCTCGCCCGGTGCGGGCTTGATGAGTTTTGGGCCCGATGCCCCCGCTCTGAAGCAGTTAGCTCGGCTATCCTCCACGGCCTTGATGGGGTAGGCCCCACCGATCTCCCACGCCAGATCGCCCGTCGCGTCCTTGGGCGACGACACCGACCCGCAGCCGCACACCCGCTCGCAATAGCGCTCGTAGCTGTCGTGGGAGGGGTAGAGGTAGGGAACGACTTGCCAAATAAACCAACTAGGTTAATATCTGGCCATGGAGAAACGCAGCCCTCACTGCAAGCTGTCCCTTGTCAAAGCCTTGGCGGAGGCGGGCAAGGTGCGAACCACGCACGCAGCTCGCGTCGGCGCTAACGCCTTGGGATTCGACTATCCCGGAATCTTGGCGGTAGTGATGGCCCTTACGCCGGCTGATTTCTACAAGAGCATGACCACTCACGCCGATCACAGGATCTGGCAAGACGTTTACCGCCCGCACACGTCAGCGGGTGACGTGTATCTGAAGCTAACGGTCATCGATGACGTCGTGATCGTGTCCTTCAAGGAGCTATGAGCATGAAATGTCCGGTTTGCGGCGCGGCGGAATTGATCCCTGACGTTCGCGACCTGCCCTACACCTACAAGGGCGAAACCACGACCATTCCAGCGGTCACGGGCGAATTCTGCCCGGCCTGCGCGGAATCCATCTTGGAGGCGGCGGAATCCGAGCGTGTGATGCGTGAGATGCGGGCCTTCTCGAAACAGGTCAACGCGGCGATCGTCGATCCTGACTTCATCACCCAGGTGCGCAAGAAACTCGCGCTCGACCAGCGCGAGGCGGCCGAACTATTTGGGGGCGGAGTCAATGCCTTCTCGCGGTACGAGAACGGCAAGACCAAGCCACCTTTGGCCTTGGTGAAGCTGCTTAAGGTGCTCGACCGTCACCCCGAACTGTTGAACGAAGTTAGGTCGGCATAGGGTCCAGCCTGTCAGGGGACCGATGACATCCTCGGGGATTTGCGGCCGTCACCCGAGCGGCCCTGGCAGGGTGGCGATTGAGCGGTAACCCACAACAGCCAGAGGGCGCCCATGGGCGCCCTCTCTTTTCATGTGCATCTCCGCGCTGGCGCAAGGCCGGCGCGGGTCAGTACCGCCGACCCGGCCTTATCTCACCTGCGGATCCAGCTCACCCTTCAGATAGCGCTCGGTCATGCGGTCCAGGGACATGACGCCCCCGGCCATGATCTTGCTGGCATTGCCGGCGGTGCCAAAGGCCTCGTAACGGGCCACACAAATGCCCTTCATGGCCTTGGTGGCGGCTGTGAAGTACTTGCGGGGGTCGAACTCCTTGGTGTTCTCGGCCAGGAACTTGCGGATGGCGCCGGTGGAGGCCATGCGCAGGTCGGTGTCGATGTTGACCTTGCGCACACCGTTCTTGATTCCCTCGGCGATCTCCTCGACGGGGACGCCATAGGTCTCGCCCATGTTGCCGCCATAATTGTTGATGATGGCCAGCCACTCCTGGGGCACGGAGGAAGAACCGTGCATGACCAGATGGGTATTGGGTATGCGACGATTGATCTCCTTGATGCGCTCAATGGCCAGGATGTCGCCGGTGGGCGGCCGGGTGAACTTGTAGGCGCCATGGGAGGTGCCGATGGCGATGGCCAGGGCATCGACGCCCGTCTTCTTGACGAAGTCGGCGGCCTCCTCGGGATCGGTCAGGAGCTGGCTGTGATCCAGGGTGCCCTCGGCGCCAATGCCGTCTTCCTCGCCGGCCTGGCCGGTCTCGAGCGAGCCCAGGCAGCCCAGTTCACCCTCGACGGAGACGCCACAGGCATGGGCGATCTCGACCACCTGCTTAGTGATGGCCACGTTGTATTCATAGGAGGTCGGAGTCTTGCCATCGACGCCCAGGGAGCCATCCATCATGACGGAGGAGAAGCCGAGTTGGATGGAGCGCTGGCAGACGGGCATGGAGGTGCCATGATCCTGGTGCATGCACACCGGGATCAGGGGGAACTCCTCGATGGCGGCGAGGATGAGGTGGCGCAGGAAGGGGGCGCCGGCGTATTTGCGGGCACCAGCTGAGGCCTGCACGATGACCGGGGAATCGGTCTGCTCGGCGGCCTCCATGATGGCGCGCATCTGCTCAAGGTTGTTGACGTTGAAGGCGGGTACGCCGTAGCCATGCTCGGCGGCGTGGTCCAGCATCTGACGCAGGGAAATCAGGGCCATGTCTTGTCTCCTCGTTTCGGTGGATGGGTTGGCGGATGAAATGGGGTTGGGGGTTCAGTCGTGGGCCAGCAGGGCATGCTCGCCCACGCGCATGATCTTGAGGACATTGGTCTGGCCTTCAACGGCGCGGCGGTCGCCCTTGGTGATAATGACCAGATCGCCATCGCGGACCGTGCCGGCGCGGAGCAGTTCCTCGATGACCTCGCTGTTGACGGCGTGGATATCGGTATGGGCGACGTCGAAACTGACCGGATAAACGCCCCGCATCAGGGTGACCTGACGGCGGGTGGGCACGTGTCGGGTGAGGGCATAGATGGGGATACCGGAACTGATGCGTGACATCCACTTGACGGTGGCGCCGCTCTCGGTGAGGGCGGCGATGGCCTTCACCCCCAAGTGGTTGGCGGTGTACATGGCGGCCATGGCGATGGCCTCGTCCACCCGGCCAAAAACCGAGTCCAGGCGGTGATGTGAGCGGGTGACGAGGGCGTTCTTCTCCGCCTCCAGGCAGACGCGGTGCATGGCCTCCACGGTCTTGATGGGGTAGGCCCCCACCGAGGTCTCGGCGGAGAGCATGACCGCATCGGTGCCGTCCAGTACGGCGTTGGCCACGTCGAAGACCTCGGCCCGGGTCGGCACCGGGTGCTCGATCATGGACTGCATCATCTGGGTGGCGGTAATGACCACGCTATTCAGGGAGCGGGCCCGGTGCACCAAATCCTTCTGGACCGAGGGGAGTTCGGCGTCCCCGATCTCAACCCCCAGGTCACCGCGGGCGATCATGATGGCATCGGCGGCAAGGATGATGTCATCGATGACCGCCAGGGCCTCGGCCCGCTCGATCTTGGCGACGATACCGCCCTCGCCGCCGGCCTCGACAAAGATGGCGCGGGCCTGGCGCACATCCTCGGGACCGCGCACGAAGGATACCGCCAGATAATCGGCCTGAATCTCGGCGGCGAAGCGGATGTCGCGGATGTCCTTATCGGTCAGGGCCGGAGCGGAGAGCCCGCCGCCGCGTTTGTTGATGCCCTTGTTGTCCGACAGGACCCCGCCCATCACCACCTTGCAGCGGATCGCCCCGGCCGCCACCTCCTCCACCCAGAGCTCGATGGCCCCGTCGTCGAGGATGAGGCTGTCGCCCCGCGCCACGTCATCGGCCAAGGCGCGGTAGGTGGTACCGACCCGGTGGGCATCACCCCCGTCCAGGGGGCAGTTGGCGTCGATGTCGAAGCGATCGCCATCCGCCAGGCGAATGGCGCCGGTCGCGAAACGGCCGATGCGGATCTTGGGGCCCTGAAGATCGACCAGCACCGCCACGTCGCGTCCCAGGGTCCGGGCACTGGCCCGCAGCCGGAGGGCGCGCTCCCGATGGCGCTCGTGGGAGTCATGGGACAAGTTGAGGCGGGCCACATCGATACCGGCGGCGACGAGCCGGTCAAGGGAGCCCTCGCCATCCGTGGCGGGTCCGAGGGTGGCGACGATCTTAGTGCGTCTGGGGGGCATGGGGCGGCGGATTCAGTTCCGGACTCGGCGATGGAAGAGTGGCGGGCGGTGGCGGGCACCGCCCCTGGGCGAACCGACCTCAGCCCTTGGCCCGTGCCTCGAGCATGGCCACGGCCGGCAGGGTTTTGCCCTCCAGGAATTCCAGGAAGGCGCCACCGGCGGTGGAGATGTAGGACACCCGGTCATAGATGTCGTACTTCTGGATGGCGGCAATGGTGTCGCCACCACCCGCCAGGGAGAAGCCTGGGGCTTCGGCGATGGCCATGGCCAGGGTTTTGGTGCCGGCGCCGAACTGGTCAAACTCGAAGACGCCGACCGGACCGTTCCAGATGATGGTGCCGGCCTTGGCGATGATGTCCGCCAGTTGCCGGGCGGATTCGGGGCCGATATCGAAGATCATGTCGTCCTCGGCCACCTCGGCGGGCTTCTTGAGCACGGCGGGCTCGTTCTCGGCGAACTGCTTGCCGCACACCACGTCCACGGCGATGGGGATGGTGGCGTTGCGGGCGGTCATCTTGCCCATCAGGTCCTTGGCGGTCTCGACCAGGTCGTCCTCGCACAGGGACTTGCCGACGGGATAGCCGGCGGCCTTGAGGAAGGTATTGGCGATGCCGCCGCCGACCACGAGCTGATCGACCTTCTGGGACAGGGCCTCCAGCACCGTCAGCTTGGTGGAGACCTTGGAACCGCCGACGATGGCGACCATGGGCCGGGCCGGGTTGGCCAGGGCCTTGCCGAGAGCGTCCAACTCTTCCGCCAGCAGCAGGCCGGCACAGGCCACGGGGGCGTAAACGCCAACGCCAGTGGTGGAGGCCTCGGCGCGATGGGCGGTGCCGAAGGCATCCATGACGAAGACATCGCAGAGGGCGGCGTATTTGCGGGCCGTCTCCTCGAGGTTCTTCTTCTCGCCCTTGTTGACGCGGCAATTTTCCAGCACCACCAACTCACCGGGGGCGACCTCGAAGCCACCTTCCACCCAGTCCCGAATCAGGCGTACCGGCTTGCCCAGACGCGCGGCGATGTTGTCCGCCACCGGCTGCAGGGACACCTCGGGGGTCCATTCCCCCTCGGTCGGCCGCCCCAGGTGGGAGGTGACCATGACCTTGGCCCCGGCCTTGAGGCAGTGCTCCATGGTGGGCATGGAGGCGGTGATGCGTGCGTCCGAGGTCACCTTGCCCTCCTTGACGGGGACATTGAGGTCGGCCCGGATCAGCACCCGCTTGCCGGACAGATCGAGATCGGTCAACTTGATGAATGACATGAAACTGCTCCCCCGTGTCTTGGTTATGGACGACTAAAGCGATTGGGAAAACGGGCCTGGCTTTCCGAATGACTCTGGTTGGGCTCGGCCAGGGGTCCGACCTGGCCTGGAACCCGCCGGTCAGGCGGACGGCATCCGTGCCGCCCCTGACCGGCCGGTGGGCCGAGGCCTAGTGGGCTACGTGCTCGACCATGCGCAGCATGTTGCAGGTGTAGCCGTATTCGTTGTCGTACCAGGCGACGACCTTGACGAAGGTCTTGTCGAGGGCGATGCCGGCCTCGGAGTCGAAGATGGAGGGGGTGGACCGGCCGCGGAAGTCGGTGGAGACGACCTTCTCGTCGGTATAGGCCAGCACGCCGGCCAGGTCACCCGACTCGGAGGCGGCCTTCATCGCCTTGCAGATGTCGGCGTAGTCGGCTTCCTTGTTCAACTCGACGGTGAGGTCAACCACGGAGACGTCGGAGGTCGGGACGCGGAAGGCCATGCCGGTCAGCTTCTTGTTCAACTCGGGCAGCACAACGCCCACCGCCTTGGCGGCGCCGGTGGAGGACGGGATGATGTTCTCCAGGATGCCGCGACCACCGCGCCAGTCCTTCATGGAGGGGCCGTCGACGGTCTTCTGGGTGGCGGTGGCGGCGTGCACCGTAGTCATGAGGCCGCGCTTGATGCCCCAGTTGTCATGCAGCACCTTGGCGACCGGGGCCAGGCAGTTGGTGGTGCAGGAGGCCGCCGAGATGATGGCCTGGCCGGCGTAGGTCTTGTGATTGACGCCATAGACGAACATGGGGGTGGCATCCTTGGAAGGGGCGCTCTGCACCACCTTCTTGGCGCCCGCCTGAATGTGCTTCTGGCAGGAGGCCTCGTCCAGGAAAAAGCCGGTGCACTCGATGACCAGTTCGGCGCCGATCTCGTCCCACTTGAGGTTGGCGGGGTCGCGCTCGGCGGTCAGACGAATACGCTTGCCCTTGACGATCATGGTGTTGCCGTCAACGGCGATGTCGCCCGGGAAGTTGCCATGGACCGAATCATACTTAAGCATGTAGGCCAGGTAGTCAGGGTCCAGGAGGTCGTTGATACCAACCACCTCGATGCTCGGAAAGTCCTTGGCGATAGCGCGGAAGGCCATGCGGCCGATGCGGCCAAATCCGTTGATGCCCACTTTGATCGTCATGCGTTTGCTCCTGGTCTGGTTGTAAAAGGAATATAAGGGAGAAGCGGGGCGGCCGAAACCGCCCCGCGGCGGGTCTTAAAGGAGGCCCTTGACGGTGGCCACCACCTGATCGACCGTGAAGCCGAAGGCCTTGAAGAGATCGCCGGCGGGGGCGGACTCACCGAAGCGGTCGATACCGACCACGGCGCCCTGGCAACCGACATACTTCCACCAGCCGGCGGTGCAGGCCGCCTCGATCGCGACCCGGGTGGTCACGGCGCGGGGCAGCACGGACTCCCGATAGGCCGCGTCCTGGGCATCGAAGGTATCGGTGCTGGGCATGGAGACCACGCGCACGGCCTTACCGCTCGCCGCCAGGGCATCGGCGGCCTTGACTGCCAGTTCCACCTCGGAACCCGTGGCGATGAGGATGGCGTCCGGTGTGCCGGCGCAATCGCGCAGCACATAGCCGCCGCGGCCGATGCCCACCATCTGGTCGGCGTCGCGGTCCATGTGGGCCAGGTTCTGGCGGGAGAAGATGAGGCAGCTGGGCCCCGTCTTGCGCTCGATCGCCAACTTCCAGGCGACGGCGGACTCGACTGCGTCGCAGGGGCGCCAGACGCTCATGTTGGGGATGAGCCGCAGGGTCGGGATCTGCTCGACGGGCTGGTGGGTGGGACCATCCTCGCCCAGACCAATGGAGTCATGGGTATAGACGAAGATGCTGGGCACCTTCATGAGGGCCGCCATGCGCAGGGCATTGCGGGCGTATTCCGAGAACATCAGGAAGGTGGCGCCATAGGGGACGAAGCCACCATGCAGGGCGGCGCCGTTCATGATGGCGGACATACCGAACTCGCGGACCCCGTAGTAGATGTAGTTGCCCGAGGCATCCGTGCGGCTGACGCCCTTGCAGCCCTTCCAGATGGTCAGGTTGGAGCCGGCCAGGTCGGCGGAACCACCCAGCAGTTCCGGCAGCAGGGGACCGAAGCCGTCCAGGGCGTTCTGGGAGGCCTTGCGGGAGGCAATGGTCTCGGCCTTGGCCACCACGGCGGCAATGAAGGCATCGGACTTCTCGGCCCAGTCGGCGGGCAGATTGCCGGCCATGCGGCGCTGGAACTCCGCCGCCTGGGTGGGATAGGCCGCGGCATAGGCCTCGAAGCGGGCATTCCATTCGGCCTCGGCGCGGGCGCCCGTGTCCCGGTCATCCCAAGCCGCCTGGACATCCTGGGGAATCTCGAAGGGGGCATGACGCCAGCCCAGATTCTCGCGGGTCAGGGCGATCTCGTCGTCGCCCAGGGGGGCGCCGTGGCAGTCTTCCTTGCCCTGCTTGTTGGGCGAGCCGAAACCGATGATGGTCTGGCAGCAGATCAGGGACGGCTTGCCGTCCATGGCGCGGGCCACCTCGATCGCGGCCTTGATGGCCTCGGGATCATGGCCATCGACCTTGGGGATGACATGCCAGCCATAGGCCTCGAAGCGCTTGGGGGTATCGTCCAGGAACCAGGCCGGGGTATTGCCGTGACCCCGCACCTCGCCATCGATGGAGATATTGTTGTCGTCGTAGAAGCAGATCAACTTACCCAGACCCAGGGCGCCCGCCAGGGAACAAGCCTCGTGAGAGATACCCTCCATCAGGCAGCCATCACCCAGGAAGACATAGGTGTGATGATTGACGATCTCGTGGCCGGGCTTGTTGAACTGGCCGGCGAGGACCTTCTCGGCGAGGGCCATGCCTACCGCATTGGTCAGGCCCTGCCCCAGGGGACCCGTGGTGGTCTCGATGCCAGGGGCATAGCCGTATTCGGGGTGCCCCGGGGTCTTGGAATGCAGTTGCCGGAAAGACTTGAGGTCCTCGACGCCGAGGTCGTAACCCGTAAGGTGCAGTAAGGAATAGATCAGCATGGAGCCGTGCCCGTTGGAGAGCACGAAGCGGTCACGGTCGGCCCAGTTGGGATTGACCGGATTGTGGCGCATGTAATCGTTCCACAGCACCTCGGCGATATCCGCCATGCCCATGGGGGCGCCGGGGTGACCGGACTTGGCCTTCTGAACCGCATCCATGCTCAGGGCGCGGATCGCGTTCGCCAGTTCTTTGCGTGAGGACATGAAGCCCCTCCTCGTAGTTGTTGTGGAGACCGAAGTCTTGTGGTCGGCGTCTGGCTGGGTTGGCTGCGCGCCCCTGGCCAGCATGGCAAAAGGTCGCATATTTTGGCCCCATTTAGCCCCTCACCGCAAACCAACTGGGCTTATGGATGCAAAAATACTTTTATAGATTCTAATATACTGATTTTGTTACTGAGCCCCAAGCCCGGGCCCGAGGCGTTAAGGAAAACCTTCAATCTTCCCGCCACTTGATGGAGCAGCCCATGCTGGGAATCTGGTCGCGCGGGCCCTCCCCAGTGGCGGCCACCGCCCGCATGGCCTCGAAAAGGTCGCGCCGGACGTCCGCCGGGGCGGCCTCCTTGCGGCTCTCGTCGAGGCGGCCCCGGTACTGGAGTTGCAGGTCGGCGTTGTAGCCGAAAAAGTCCGGGGTGCAGACGGCGCCATAGGCCTTGGCCACCTCCTGAGTCTCGTCCAGCAGGTAGGGAAAGGGAAAATTCAACTCCTGGGCGATACGCCGCATGTTGTCGAAGGAGTCCTCCGGGTAATCGCTGGGGTCGTTGGACATGATGGCCACGCAGCGGATGCCCAGGGGCGCCAGGTCCCGGGCGTCGCGGATGATGCGGTCGATGACGGCCTTGACGTAGGGACAATGGTTGCAGATAAACATGACCATTAGTCCTCGGTCACCCTTACAGTCGTCGCGGCTCCAGCGGCGACCATCCACGCCGGGTAGGTTGAAATCCGGGGCTAACCGACCAAAATCGCAGACTGGCGTTTGCAGGGATACCATGGGGAACCTCTCCTCGCGGGGATCTGATTAGGATAAGACGGGGCGGGAAACCGTTTCATCTTACCCCTCGGGCGGAAAAATCCAAGACTGCTACTAGGAATGCGGGGCCAGGGGCCCTAAAATCCGCCGTTTTCATCCGGCGCCCTCCGGGAGCCACAGCAAGGAGCCTTTACGCCCACCATGTCGAAAGAAACCATCTTCACCTCCGAATCCGTCTCCGAGGGTCATCCCGACAAGGTCGCCGATCAGATTTCTGACGCCGTCCTGGACGCCATCCTGATCCAGGACCCCGATCCCCAGCATGCCCGCGTGGCCTGCGAGACCATGATCAAGACCGGGGCCGTCATCATCGGCGGGGAGATCACGACCAACGCCTGGATCGATCTCGACGAGGTAGTGCGCAAGGTGGTCTGCGACATCGGCTACACCAGTTCCCATGTCGGCTTCGACGGCTCGACCTGCGCCGTCATGTCCCTGATCGGCAAGCAGTCGGGCGACATCGCCCAGGGCGTGAACCGTGCCGCCCCCGAGGAGCAGGGTGCCGGCGACCAGGGCCTGATGTTCGGTTACGCCACCAACGAGACCGATGTCCTCATGCCCGCGGCCATCACCTATGCCCACCGCCTGGTGCAGCGCCAGGCCGAGATGCGCAAGACCCACGTCCTGCCCTGGCTGCGCCCGGACGCCAAGAGCCAGGTCACCCTGCGCTACGCCGACGGCCAGGTGGTCGGGGTAGAGGCAGTGGTGCTGTCCACCCAGCACGACCCCGACGTGGACTACAAGCATCTGTGCGAGGCGGTGATGGAGAACATCATCCTGCCCATCATCCCCGCGAACTGGATCCACAAGGGCACCAAGTTCCACATCAACCCCACCGGTTCCTTCGTCATCGGCGGTCCCGTCGGCGACTGCGGCCTGACCGGGCGCAAGATCATCGTCGATACCTACGGCGGGGCCGCTCGTCACGGTGGCGGCGCCTTCTCCGGCAAGGACCCCTCCAAGGTGGACCGCTCCGCCGCCTACGCCGGACGCTACGTGGCCAAGAACATCGTCGCCGCCGGGCTGGCCAACCGCTGCGAGATCCAGGTCTCCTACGCCATCGGCGTAGCCGAGCCGACCTCCATTTCCATCGAGACCTTCGGCACCGCCAAGATCGACGAGGACCGGATCGCCCAACTGGTGCGCGAACACTTCGACCTGCGCCCCTACGGCATCCTCCAGATGCTGGATCTGGTGCGGCCCATCTACCTCAAGACCGCCGCCTACGGGCACTTCGGGCGCGAGGAACCGGAATTCACCTGGGAGCGCACCGACCGGGCTGAGGCCCTGCGCGCCGCGGCCGGGCTTTAGGCTGTAAGCTTTTCCTCCCCCCACCGAGGAGCGCTGCGACCCCAGTAAGGGCCAGGCTCGGTGGGGCCCACCCTGATAACGGCGCTCACTCTGATAATCACTGGAGTTGACTAGCATGAGTGAGTTTACCGACTACAAGGTGGCCGACATCGCCCTGGCCGCCTGGGGCCGTAAGGAGATCGCCATCGCCGAGACGGAGATGCCCGGTCTCATGGCCCTGCGCCACAAGTACGCGGCCACCCAGCCCCTCAAGGGCGCCCGGGTCACCGGCAGCCTGCACATGACCATCCAGACCGCGGTCCTCATCGAGACCCTGGTCGCGCTGGGCGCCCAGGTGCGCTGGTGTTCCTGCAACATCTTTTCCACCCAGGACCATGCCGCCGCCGCGATTGCCGCGGCTGGCGTCCCCGTTTATGCCTGGAAGGGCGAGACCCTGGAGGAATACTGGTGGTGCACCGAGCAGGTGGTCAATTGGCCCGACGGCGGTGGCCCCAACATGATCCTGGACGACGGCGGCGACGCCACCCTCCTGGTTCACAAGGGCGTCGAATACGAGAAGGCCGGGGCCGTCCCCACCCCCACCGCCCAGGACAACGAGGAGTGGCGCGCCATCCTCGGTGTCCTCGGCCGGACCTTCCAGCGTGACAACCAGCACTGGACCCGGCTCGCCGCCGAGATCCGTGGCGTCACCGAGGAGACCACCACCGGCGTCCATCGCCTCTACGAGATGGCCAAGGCCGAGACCCTCCTCTTCCCGGCCATGAACGTCAACGACTCGGTCACCAAGTCCAAGTTCGAC
>JADZBU010000216.1 GCA_020851955.1 Chromatiaceae bacterium
ATTGGCAGCGATGCCGTGACGACCGTGGAGCAGGTGCTGGCCCAGGGTGGCCCCACCGGGGATAGCGCCATCGAGGTCATCGCCCATCGCTACGGCAACCAGGCCGTCGTCATCTCCATCGATCCCCGCCGGGTCTATGTGGCGGGACCCGAGGCGGCCCCCCGGCATCGGATCGTCCCCACCGCCACCCCGGGTCCCCGGGGCGAGGGCTGGTGTTGGTTCCAGTGCACCATCAAGGGTGGCCGCGAGGGGCGGGATCTGGACGCCGTGACCCTGGCGCGGGTCTGCGAGCAACTGGGCGCCGGGGAGATCCTCCTCAATTCCATCGATCGCGACGGCACCGGCGCCGGCTTCGATCTGGAGTTGATCCAGGCCGTCCGCTCGGTGGTGACCATCCCCGTCATCGCCTCCAGTGGCGCCGGCCGGGTCGAACACTTCGCCGAGGTCTTCGCCGTCACCCAGGTGGAGGCCGCCCTGGCCGCCGGCATCTTCCATCGCCGGGAGGTCCCCATCGCGGCGGTCAAGGCGCATTTGCGCCAGGCGGGTATCGAGGTGCGGCGCTAGGCGGGGCCGGGGCCGGCGCGGGGCCCCCTCTCTAGCCCTGGCTGCATGGGCGAGGGACAGCCGGGGTCCTCCGCCTGACAGCCGCCCGGCCGGGGCATGGGTCTGGATGCTGGAGGTGATCGAGGGCCCTCGCCCGGGGCGGCCGCCCGGTTCGGAGTTTCACGGCTCGGGCCGGGATGCTCTATGATTCGACTAACATCCCCCCAAGCTGGAGATCGCCATGCGCCCCACCCTGCTCCTGGTTTGCGCCCTGACCATTTTGCTGGCGGCCTGTGGGTCGAGTTCCCGGCAAGATACCGCCGGCGGTTCCTCCACGGGGGCCTATGCCCGCCCGGCGTCGGGCGATGGGCGCCTGCGGGGCGACTATGCCAACTATCCCGCCGCCCAGGCCTTTGTCGATCGCATGGCGGCCGAGGGTTTCGACCGGGCCCAGGTGGCGGACTGGTTGTCCCAGGCCCGGCGCCAGCAGTGGATCATCGATTTCGTGCATAAGCCCGATGCCAAACCCTCCACCCAGCCGACGGGCTCCTGGACGCGTTATCGGGCCAAGTTCCTCACCGACGCCAATATCGCCAAGGGGGTCACCTTTTGGGGCCGTTATGAGCGGGAATTGAACCGCGCCCAGGAGAAGTACGGCGTACCACCGGAATACGTGGTCGCCATCATTGGGGTGGAGACCAATTGGGGCGGCTACATGGGCAAGCATCGGGTCATGGATGCCCTGGCGACCCTTTCCTTTGATTTTCCGCGCCGCTCCGACTATTTCACGGATGAACTGGCGGCTTATCTCATGATGGCCCGCGATGAAGGCATGGACCCCTTCAAGCCGCAGGGTTCCTATGCCGGCGCCATGGGTTATGGCCAGTTCATGCCCTCCAGCTACCTCAAATGGGCGGTCGAGTTCGACGGTGACGGACGCCGGGATCTCTGGAACCCCATCGATGCCATCGGCAGCGTGGCCAACTATTTCGCCGTGCATGGCTGGCGCCGGGGCGAACCCGTCGCGGTCAAGGCGGACGCCAGCGGCGCCGTCGCCCTCAAGGCCGGCTTTGACACCCGCTACAGCCTGGAGGCTTTGGCCCGCGACGGCATCCGCCCCCAGGGTCGCGTGCCCACGGGCGACGAGGTCAGCCTCATTCGCCTCGACGCCACCGGGGGTTATCAATTCTGGCTCGGGTTGAATAACTTTTACGTCATCACCCGCTACAACCACAGCAGCTATTACGCCATGGCCGTCCACCAACTGGCTCAGGCCCTCCGCGCCCGCCACGGCGGTACCCCGGATGCCCGCCTGTCGGGTCTGGAGGGGGTCGGGGAGCCGAGGCTCTGACCTGGCCAGCCGGGCCCCTGGCGGCGTTGGCCCGGACCTGAATCCAGGCCATCGCCGCCTTCATGGAGACTCAACCCCAGCCGCTGGAAACCCAGCCGGTCACCCGCCTGCGGGGCGTTGGTCCCCGGCTCGCCGAACGCTTGGCGCGATTGGGGTTGGTGACGGTGCTGGATCTGCTGTTCCACCTGCCCCTGCGTTACCAGGATCGGTCCCGGCGGCGACCGCTGGGTTCGCTCCTGCCGGGTGAGGAGGCCCTGGTCGAGGGCGAGGTCGGCGAGGCCCGCATCAGCCATGGCCAGCGCCGGACCCTCAAGGTCTCGCTGGCGGACGAGTCCGGCACCCTCCAGTTGCGCTTTTTCCATTTTGGCGGCACCCAGACCGCGGCCTTCATCCCGGGGGCGCGCCTGCGCTGCTTCGGCGAGGTGCGGGCCGGGGTCCCCTCGCTGGAGATGATCCATCCGGAATACCGGGTCCTGACCGCTGCGACGGAAGAGGCCCCAGAGACCGGCCTGACCCCCATCTACCCCACGACCGAGGGCCTCCAGCAGTCCAGCCTGCGCAACCTGATCGCCCAGGCCCTGGCCTTGCTGGCGTCGGACCAGGCCGCGGGCGGGCTGGGGCCCCAAGAGCTCTTGCCGCCCGAGGTGCTGGACCCCCTGCTGCTGCCGAGCCTGGTGGAGGCTCTGCGCTTCCTGCACCATCCCCCCCTGGCGGCGCTGGGGCTGGACTGGAACGAGCGTCGCCACCCGGCCTTCCAGCGCCTGGCCTTCGAGGAACTGGTCGCCCATCAACTCGCTCTGCGCCGCTTGCGCCGGCAGCGTCAGCGGCTGGAGGCGCCGGTACTGGCGGGCGGTGGCGACCTGCGGGCCCGGCTGCTGGCGGCACTGCCCTTTGGCCTGACCGGGGCCCAGCGGCGGGTGCTGGCGGAGATTGCCGCCGATCTGGCCCGGCCGCGACCCATGTTGCGGTTGTTGCAAGGGGATGTCGGTTCGGGCAAGACGGTCGTCGCGGCCCTCGCCGCCCTGCAGGCGGTGGAGTCGGGCCGCCAGGCCGCTCTCATGGCCCCCACCGAGATGCTCTCCGAGCAGCATCGCCGCAATCTCGCGGCCTGGCTGGGCCCCCTTGGGCTGGCGCCGGCCTGGCTCGCGGGCCGCCACAAGGGTCGGGAGCGCGAAGAACTGCTGGCGCGCATCGCCACGGGGGAGGCGCGGGTAGTGGTGGGGACTCATGCCCTCTTTCAGGAGGATGTCGCCTTTCAGGACCTGGGCCTGGCCATCGTCGATGAACAGCACCGTTTCGGCGTGCACCAACGCCTGAGGCTGCGCGAAAAGGGGACGGGGGAGGGCGGGGTGCCGCATCAGCTCATCATGACGGCCACCCCCATTCCGCGCTCCCTGGCCATGACCCTCTACGCCGATCTGGAGCTGTCCGTCATCGACGAGATGCCCCCGGGCCGCACCCCGGTGACGACGGTGGCCGTGCCGGACAGCCGCCGGGAGGAGGTGATGGCGCGGGTGCGCGAGGCCTGCGCCAGCGGCCGCCAGGCCTACTGGGTCTGTACCCTGATCGAGGAGTCGGAGGCCCTGCAATGCCAGGCGGCCGAGGAGACGGCCCGCAGCCTGGCGGAGGTCCTCCCGGAGGTGCGCCTTGGCCTCGCCCATGGCCGCCTCAAGGCGGTGGAACGGGAGGCGGTGATGCGCGACTTTGCCGCCGGCGATCTGGATCTGCTGGTGGCCACCACGGTCATCGAGGTGGGCGTGGATGTGGCCAACGCCAGCCTCATGATCATCGAAAATCCGGAGCGCCTAGGCCTGGCTCAACTCCACCAGTTGCGGGGCCGGGTCGGCCGGGGTGCCCAGGCCAGCCATTGCCTGCTCCTCTACCACGCCCCCTTGTCGCGCCTGGCGCGGGAGCGCATCGAGCTCCTGCGGCGCAGCACCAACGGCTTCGAGATCGCCCAAAAGGACCTGGAAATGCGCGGTGCCGGCGAGGTTCTAGGTACCCGTCAGACCGGGGAGATGCAATTTCGCATCGCCAATCCGGTGGCCGACGAGTCCCTGCTGGCGGCCGCCCGTCAGGCGGCGGACCTCATCCTCGACCGCTATCCCGACCGGGCCAGCCCCCTCATCGACCGCTGGCTGGGGGCCCGGGAGCATTGTGGCGGTGTCTGAGGCCCGGCTCTGGAACTGCGATCGACGCTGACCCTGTGTCATAATTCGCGCCCAATCCCTGGGCGAGGCGCCGCGAGCGGCGACGCCAAGCCGTCCGATACTCCCCCTTGATCATCCCACGACAGGACAGGTTCCAGGCCCGCCCATGACTCTGGCAGCGAATACCAGCCCCCCGAGCCCCCTGGACTGGCGTCAGCGCCTGCGGGCCTACGCCTTGCTGGTGCGTTTTCATCGCCCCATCGGCAGCCTCTTGCTGTTGTGGCCGGCCCTCTGGGCCCTGTGGCTGGCGGCGGAGGGCCAGCCGCCCGGGCGGGTGGTGCTCATCTTTATCGTCGGGGTCTTTCTGATGCGCTCCGCTGGCTGCGCCATCAACGACTACGCGGACCGCAACCTGGATGGCCAGGTGGCGCGCACCCGGGAGCGCCCCCTGGCGACCGGGCTCGTCAGCCCCCGCGAGGCGCTCGGCGTCTTTGTCGTTCTCGGCCTGGCGGCTTTTCTGCTCGTGCTCCTGCTGGACTGGAAAACTATCGCCCTGTCGGTGGTGGCTCTGGGACTGGCGGTTCTGTATCCCTTCATGAAGCGCTTCACCTATTGGCCTCAGGTCTTTCTCGGCGCCGCCTTTGGCTGGGCCGTGCCCATGGCCTACACCGCCATTACGGGCCAGGTCCCGCTCCAGGGCTGGCTGGTCTTTGTCGCCGCCCTCATCTGGGCCCTGATATATGACACCCAGTACGCCATGGTGGATCGCGAGGATGATCTCAAGGCGGCCATCAAGTCCACCGCCATCCTTTTTGGGCGCCACGACCGGCTGCTGATCGGTCTGCTGCAACTGGTCTTTCTCGGCCTCATGGCCTATATCGGGCTGACGGCGGGACGCGGAGCCTGGTATTTTGGCGGGCTGGCGGTGGCGGCCGGTCTCTCGGCCTATCAGCAGTACCTGATGCGCGATCGGGAAGTGGCCGCCTGTTTTCGGGCCTTTCTGAACAATAATTATCTGGGCCTGGCCCTGTTTCTGGGGCTCTTTCTGGATTACGCCCTCGCCTGACGCGGCTGGCCTCGCGAACTTTCCACTGGCGGCGCGGGTCGAAGCCGCATCGCCCAACCCCCTAAGCTATCAAGAGGAATACCCCCCGATGTCCTTCCGCTTCCTGTTATCCCTGCTGTTCGCCTGCCTGCTCTCGGTCCCGGCCTGGGCCATCGACGAGGGCATCGAGTACACGGTGCTCGCCAATCCCCAGCCGACGGAGACGGGGGACAAGATCGAGGTGCTCGAGGTCTTTATGTATTCATGTCCCCACTGCTTCCACCTGGAACCGACCTTGGCGAAGTGGCGGGAGACCCAACCGGCTAATGTAGCGTTCCGGCGGATGCCAGCGGTCTTTAGCACCAAGCCGGATCTTCAGGCTCAGGCCTTCTATGCCGCTGAATTATTGGGGGCGGAAGATAAGTTCACCCTGGCTATGTTCGATGCCATCCATGTCAAGAAGCAGAAAATCAGCGATGAAAACGTCGTGGTCGCCATCGCCGAGGGCGCGGGTCTGGATGGCGCCGAGTTCCGCAAGGCTCTGAATTCCTTCGACGTCAACATGAAGGTCAACCGGGCGCGCAATGTCACCAAGAACTACGGCATTGACGGCGTCCCCGCCGTGGTCGTCAACGGCAAGTACCGCACCAGCCCCGCCCAGACCGGTAGCCGCGAGGGACTGGTCAAGGTGATCGACCAGCTCATCGCCCGCGAGACCGGCGGCTCCTGAGGGCGCCGCTATCGCCAGGGATGGCGACTAACTTGTAGGTAACCGTTCAGACCCCCGGGCTGCATGGGTTGGGTTCGATAGCTCAAACCACTGATTCTCTTGCTCCCTCCCCCCTTGCGGGGGAGGGTTGGGGAGAGGGGTCTGAACGGTTAAATTGTAGATTCCCCAGTCCCTCACGCTGGGCGCCCGGACCTTCAGTCGTAGTAGTGGGGTTTCACCTCTTCGATGACCGGGATCTCGGGAGGGTTGGGGTGCAATGCCACCACCCAGGCTGGCAGCTTGGCCTGATTGGCATGGTAGAGGGTCTCGGACTCGAGGAGGATGAGGACGAGCACGGTCGCCATGATGGGCAGTATGCCCAAGCCGACGATGATGGCCAGGACCGCTTCCCGCCGCAGGCCCAGATAGCTGTAGCCAACCCACCCCAACACCACGATCGCCAGGAGCAGGCTCAGCATCAGGATGAAGATGCGGCTGCGTCGCGCGCAGACCTGCCAATGGCACATGGGGTACCAGGGGTCACGGGTCAGTGAGCGCCGCGCGCGCCAGAGGATGTAGCCGAGGAGGGTAAAGGAGATGAGGGGAATGATGGCCATGACCCAGGGAAAGGTGCCCGCCACCCCACCGGCGCCCACGGCCATGAGAATGTGATTGCCGATCAGATTGGTCAAAAAGATCTCGTGGGGGATGTTGGCCCTTTTTATATCGTCGGGGCTGACCTGGAAGCGCATCTTGAATTACCGGGTTGATCGCATCCGCCCTGGAGGGCGCGCGGTAGTTGAAATTATACCGAATAAGCACCGTTTTCGGTGTCCCGGGCCGGGTGGTGTCTGGCGGGGGACGCCGTGAATACATCCCTGTAGGCTTGGCGACAGCATCCCTGCTGTCGACACCCCCGCCAGCCCCCACCCGACCCTCCCTCAACCTCCCTCAACCTCCCGGGAAGTTGCTCGCCCTGGATAGGTAACGATCGGCGGTAGCTTTTGGGCAATAGGCCGCTTTGGCCTCAACAACCGCAGATGGGGCAGGCGGGGTCGGCGGGCAAGCCCAGGGTGCGAAATTCCAGGGTCAGGGCATCGATGAGCAGCAGGCGGCCGGCCAGGGTTTGGCCGGCGCCGGTCA
>JADZBU010000217.1 GCA_020851955.1 Chromatiaceae bacterium
ACCGGACATGCCACCCATGCCGCCCATGCCAGACATACCGGACATGCCACCCATGCCGCCCATGCCAGACATACCGGACATACCACCCATGCCACCCATGCCACCCATGCCAGACATTCCGCTCATCCCGGACATGCCGGTTGCGGGATAGAAGAAGATCTGCCCCTCAGGGGTGATCTGGAAATAGCCGGACATACCAGACATGCCACCCATGCCTGACATACCGGACATACCACCCATGCCTGACATACCGCCCATGCCGTTCATTCCGGACATGCCTCCCATACCCGACATACCGGACATACCGCCCATGCCACCCATGCCCGACATACCACCCATGCCGCCCATGCCGCCCATGCCGCCCATGCCAGACATACCGGACATGCCGCCCATGCCGTTTGTGGCAACCGCTGCACCGCTGGCGGCAAGGCTTAGCCCTACCACGGCGGCGACAGCGGTCTTCTTGAAGCAATTCTTGACAGTTTTCATGCAGACGTCCTCTTCTTAAAATTGTTTAATAGCAAGGCAACGGGAAGAACCAGTCACTGCGAGAGCCAGCCTCGCAGGTCATAGCGACCAGGCATACCCGCGTGGATGAAGGGCGTGTACCAATTCCCCTGGTCCTCCAGAAACCTCAGGCTCTGCGGATAGGGCCGGGAGATCCCCGTCAAGGCCCGCTCGTACCAGTCCGGCCCCCTGACGACTTCGGTGATGCGGGGTGCCCCCACCGGCCTCTGGGATGGATCGGTCCCAGCCACCGGATACTCAGCCGTCGCCGGGGTCGACCCCGCTAGCACCAAGACCAGGACCCCCACCGCCGGCGTGATCCTGCTGTGTTTACGCTGCACTGGATGCCTCCTCGCTCTGCAAAGTATCTCGTTGCTGACCGGACGTCGCTGCGCCCCTCGGCCCACCGGTCAACCACCCGGTGTTGGCCACAGTTGGCCAAACGCAGATTCCGTGCCAGTAAGGACGAAAAAGGCCTCGCCCCTGGATTTCACTTAGTCCCGCAGCCCCGCCGCCCCGCGACCCAGGGCCGGCGCCGGCGCCGGGTCTGCCGAATTGTCAGGCGCCCTACCCAGGCGTCCGGCCCCCACCCACCGACTCCGCCCACCTAAGCCCACCAGCCGGCCCAACCCACCGCTGCGGGAGCCATGCAGATTCATGAGCTTAATGAAAATTCCAAGGGTGCTCCGCCAAGGACGCCACCCAGGTTCAGGGGTCTGCCAATCCGTCAGAACCGAGCCTGACTGGATAGCCTTTGGTCGCGCCGCCAACCCTGGCGAGACGCCGGCACCCCCCTAGGGTTCGCTGTGAGGGCCGATCCCGCTAGTTGAGCACCACGACCAGCCCATTGCCGCTGGTGATGGCGATCTGGTGGACGACTGTGGGCGGCCGCGTCTCGTCGACTATGCTCACCAGGTAGACGCGGTGTACCTGGCGGATCTTGCCCACCCGCCACCCGGGGACCCCCTGTTCGGCCAGCCAGGCATCCGCGATGGTCCTGGCCTCGGACCAGCGGTCCACCGGTAGTTCGACGGTGGCATCGCGCACCGGCGCCGTGACGACCCCCGGGGCCGGCGCCACGGCCGAGCCCACCTGGGCCGGGGTCGCCGACGGGCCGGCCTGAGGCGCAATGCCTGGGTACAGAAGCATGGCCCCTTGGGCGTCGCGCTCCACCCGCCAGCCGCGCTCCTGGAGCAGCGCATCCAGGGCCTTCTCGGTCCGGTTAGCGGGCGCGGCCCCCGGACCCGGTACTTGGGGCGCCGGCGGATAGAGCAGGGTCGAACCGTCGTCACTCCGCTCCACCCGCCAGCCCAGCCCCCGCAGGCGGTCCCAGTCCGGGGCCTCGGTGTCGGGCACGCCGGGGGCCGGATCGGCCGCGGCCGTCGGCGCTACCGGAACCCTGGCGATACCCGCCGACATCTGGGGCGGACTGAGCACCAGCCCCTCCCCCGCCGAGCGTTTTACTTCCCAGCCGGCCTGGCGCAGGGCCTGGTCCAAGGCAGAATCGCCCAAGGGGACTTGGGGCTCCGCAACCCCGGCTCCCCCCACCAGCAGGCCCAGACAGGCCACCAGGCCCGCCACGCTACCCGTGTGTCTTCTCATCGTCTCTCCTTGCTGTGTGATTGTGCGGAAACCCATCCCCGAGCAATGGAGCAAGAGACGTGCCGGACCTGCGCCGAAACTCGTTCGGGCCCCGCCGCCGCCGTCGGGCGCGCCAGGCCAACGCCGAGGCGTCCGACTGGCGGCCTCGGGGGGTGCTTTTTACCTGACAAACTGTCAGGCCCCACCAGCCCCGATTGGACCACAATGCACGGGTCGCCCCCAGAGGGCACCCGCACCGCCTCGGCCAGGCCAGAGGTCGCCATGTTCAGTCCCCCCCCCAGCCTCGCAGGCAAATTCGTCCTCGGCACCGCCGCCGGGCTGCTGGCCAGGTCGCTGGTCTTCCTGGTGCTGTTTGTCGGGCTGTTCCGCAACCAGTTGCAGCAGCAACGCGCCGACGCCGCGGGACAGGTCAGCCGGCTGCTCCAGATCTCCCTGGAGAACGCCATGCTGCGGCACGATTTGGACGGGCTGCGGGGCATCGTGGAGCGCCTTGGGGGCCAACCCGATGTGCTGGCAGTGACCATCGCCAACCCCCAGGGAGAGGTGCGCTTCGCCAACGATCCGGCCCGGCTTGGCCAGCGCCTGCCCCCGGAGTCCGATGACCAGCCCGCGACCCGCCTGATCGTGGCCCAGGCCGGGCCGACCGTGCTGCGCAGCGTCAACCCGGTCCCCAATCAACCCCCCTGCCAGGAATGTCACGGCCCCATGGCCGAGCATCCGGTCAATGGGGTCCTTTATGTGGACTACGACGCCGACTCCAT
This sequence comes from Chromatiaceae bacterium, assembly GCA_020851955.1. Lineage (GTDB taxonomy): Bacteria > Pseudomonadota > Gammaproteobacteria > Chromatiales > Chromatiaceae > M0108. The sequence continues at coordinate 2,871 of JADZBU010000217.1, forward strand.
TGGCCAGCAGGCGCGCCACACCACCCTGCTGCTCATGGGGGCCGGGTCGCTCATCGTCCTGCTCAACCTGGGGGGTGGCTGGTGGTTCATGCGCCGCTATGTCCTGCTCCCCGTCGCCCACCTGGCCGAGGCCAGCGCACGCATCTCGGAAGGAGATCTGAGCACCCGCACCCATCTGACCGGAGGCGACGAGCTGACCGTCCTGGGGGAGACCATGAACCGCATGGCCTCGGCACTGGGGCGCCAGATGGCCGAGTTGCACGAAAAGGAACATTTCCTCCAGGCCCTGGTGGACGCCTTCCCGGATGGCATCCGGGTGATCGACCAGGACTACCGGGTGGTGCTGTGCAACGCCGCCTATCGCCGGCAGATCGGTTCGACCAACCCTGCGATCCCAATGGACCCGGCCCAAGCCGTCCGCCCCTGCTACGCCCAGACCCACGGTCAGGACCAACCCTGTCCCGAGACGCTGATGACCTGCCCGCTGCACGAGGCGACCCGCACCGGGGCCCCGCTGCGGCTGGTTCACTACCTGATCCGGGCCGATGGGACCGGGTTGGATGTGGAGACCTACGCCGCCCCCCTGACCCTGACCCGCGACGGCGAGACCCACCACCTGGTGGTGGAGTCGATCCGCGACCTGGGCCAGGCGGTGAGCTTCTCCCACGAGCAACGCCTCTCGGAGCTGGGGCGTCTGGCGGCCGGGGTGGCCCATGAGATCCACAACCCCCTGGGCTCGGTGCGCCTGGCCCTTCACGCGGCGGTGGGCGCCGCCCGCGCGCAGCCTCCGGACCTGGCCGAGGTGCAGACCTGCCTGGAGCTGGTGGACCAGGAGGTGGACACCTGCATCCAGGTCACCCAGCGCCTGCTGCGCCTGAGCGTACCCCCGCCGGACCACCAGGAACTGGTGGATGTTATTGAAGTGGTGGACGACACCCTGAGCCTGCTGGCCTGGGAGGCCCAAGAGCGGCGTGTGGACATCCGCCAGGGCGCGGACGTGGGCCCGGTGCGGGTCATGGCCACGGATACCGAACTGCGCATGGCCGTCCTCAACCTGGCCCAGAATGCCCTGCACGCCATGCCCCAGGGCGGCACCCTGGAGGTGACCTGCGCCCGGCGCGACGTCCAGGTCGAGATCGCCTTTACCGATACCGGGGTCGGCATCCCCCGCCAGGATCTGGGGCGCATCTTCCAGCCCTTCTTCAGCCGGCGGGCCGACGGGGTCCATGGCACCGGGCTCGGGCTGTCCATCACCAAGGCCTTCGTTGAGCACCACGGCGGCCGTATCACGGTGGTCAGCGAACCCGGGCGTGGCAGCCGCTTCACCCTAATCCTGCCGGACGCGGACCTGGAACCCGATGGGGCGGCGCCCCGCCTCCCACAACCCTGCCCGGAGGCCTGAGCCCATGGACAAGCGTATCCTCTTGATCGAAGACGACCGGGTCATGAGCCGCCTGGTCGCCCAGCACTTGCGTAGCCTTGGCCACGAGGTGACCCACGCGGCGGGCTGGCGCGAGGCCGACGACCACCTGGCACAGCACGAACCGCACCTGGTCATCGCCGATGTCAAGCTCCCCGATGGCAACAGCCTGGAGCGCCTGCCGGCCCTGGTGGCACGCCAACCGGTCATCGTGCTCACCGCCTTCGGCTCGGTGCGCAACGCCGTGGCAGCCATGAAGGCCGGTGCCTACGAGTACCTACTGAAACCTGTCAGCCCCGAGGAGCTGACCCTGGTGGTGGGCCGCGCCCTGGACGAGGCCACCCTGCGCAGCGACCACCAGTTCTGCACCAAGCGCCTCAAGGCCCGGGAGGGGTGCGCCAGCTTCATGATCGGGGTCAGCGCCCCTCTGATGCGGGTCAAGGAGACCATCTCCGCGGTGGCCAACAGCGACATCACGGTCCTGATCCAGGGCGAGAGCGGGGCGGGCAAGGAGCTGGTAGCCCGCGCCATCCACGATCACAGCCCGCGGGCCGCCCGCAACTTCATCGCCATGGATTGCTGCACCCTGCAAGAGAAGCTCTTCGAGTCCGAACTCTTCGGCCACGAGCGCGGGTCCTTCACCGGGGCGGACAAGCAGAAGCGCGGTCTGGTCGAGGGGGCCGAGGGCGGCACCCTCTTCCTGGACGAAATCGGCGAGATCGAGCCGTCCATCCAGGCCAAGCTGCTGCGCATCCTGGAGACCGGGACCTTCCGTCGCGTCGGCGGGACCCGCGACCTTCAGGCCAATGTGCGCATCGTCGCCGCCACCAACCGCGACCTGGCGGCCATGGGGCGTGCCGGGACCTTCCGCGTGGACCTCTACTATCGCCTGAGCGCCTTCGTCATCGACACCCCACCACTACGGGACCGCCGCGACGACATCCCCTATCTCGTCGCCCATTTCGTGCAGAACCACAACTTCTCGCGGCGCATCAATAAGCGGGTGTCCAACGAGGCGATCCGCCGCCTGGTGTCCTACGACTGGCCGGGCAATGTGCGGGAACTGCGCAACGTCATCGAGCGGGCCATCATCCTCTCTCGCGACAACAAAACCATACGCCCCGAACACCTCGCCTTCGGGTCGAGTGCCACCAACGCCAAGGTCAGTGTCAGCTTCGACACCGATCCGACCCTGGATCAGCTCCAGGCCGAATACCTCAAGATGCAGTTGCGCAAGTTCTCTGGCCACCGCGCCAAGGTCGCCGAGGTGCTCGACATCAGCGAGCGCAACGTCTACCGCCTGATCCAGCGCTATGGGCTGACCGAGACCCAGGCGAGCGGGTCGGGCTGACGGGATTGCGCCCGACCCCGCCTGAATCCCCGCCCGGACGCTTTACCCCGGGGTTTGGCGCCCGTGCCGGACGCCCTGGTGGGTGATTGGCCGGGTTTCAGTTGACGGAGTAGCGTTCGAGCCAATGGGCGTAGGACGGGGGCAGTACCCAGGAGGGGCGGTCGATCCCCAGCTTGAGGGCGGCCTGATAGGGCCAGTGGGGATTGGCCAGATGGGCGCGGCCGACCATGACCAGA
>JADZBU010000218.1 GCA_020851955.1 Chromatiaceae bacterium
ATGATGGCGCTGGCCTCCCGCACCCGGGCCTGCTTGAGCGTGGCGAATTCGAGGACGTTGCCCACCACGTCAACCCCGGCGGCCAGCCGGATGTCGATGACGGTGCAGTTCTCCCCGACATCCTTCAACATCTGCGCGACCTTGAGGCCGACGGCTCCGTAACCCGCGACGACGATCGGCCCGGTGCGCCGGATCGGCATGGCCATTCGTTCGACTTGTTCCAGATTGGCGAGGGGGCCCACCACGATCAGAATGGCCCCGGCACGGAGCAGGGTGTCCGGCCCTTGAGTCGTGGTGAAGGCGCCGCCATGCCATTGCCCGATGACCGACACCCCGTGCTGGTGGCGGAGATGCAGTTCCCCCAGCCGTTTTTCCGCCAGGGGGCTGTCGGGGCGAATACGGAACTCGGTGAGCCCGATTTGGGTGCCCAGGAGATGCATGCCCTCGGCGGGCGGGCTGATGCGCAGGCTTGCCCGGGAGGCGAGGGCCCCGCCCAGCACATGGGCGGGCGTGAAGACGTCGGTGGCGCCTAGCCGCAGCATGGGCGCCCGATAGAGGGGTTCTCGGGCCAGGGCGAAAATCTGTCCCGTAAAGCCCGCCTCGCGCGCCAGAATGGTACAGGTGGCGTTGGCGTGATCATTACCCAGGGTCACGACCGCCCGGGCGTCCTTGACGGTGGCCAGCACCGCGGGGTCCTGGCCCAGCTTGCCAAACACCACGCTAAATTTGCGATCCCGCAGGGTTTGCGCCAATTGCATGTCTTCTTCGTAGATGACGAAGGGCGTCCCGGAGCGCTGGAATTCCACCAGCAGGGATTCGATGGCCGGGCCATGACGATAAAAGAGGACCTTGCCCGCCATGGCCGGTAAGTAGCGTGGCAGGCGGGTCTGGAACCGCTCCTCTAGGTAGGGCAACAGGAAGATGGGGAAAATCAGGAAGACCAGAAACTGGCCCATGATTTGACCCAGGATGACGAAGAGGGCGAAGACCGGGTGTTGCCAATGGCTGTCGTTGCCATAGCCGGTGGTGGTCAGGGTCTCCGAGGCCCATTGCAGGCTTTCCAGAAAGGTGCGGGGCGAACCCTCGAAATGTTCCATGCCCGTCATATAAATCAAGGCCATGATGACGAGCGTGGCGGGCAGGGCGGCCACGAAGAGGAGCAGACGCCGTGTCGATCGCGAAATTTTTCTGGTCATGGGTCGATTAAGTGCCGCAAGTTCAGGGGGTGGTGGTTTGAGGCGGGCGTGAGGCCTGGCGGGTGGGGCTGACCTTCATCAGACCGCCAACCGATAGCCGATGCCCTGGACCGTCAGGATGAAGCGCGGATGCATGGGATCGTCGCCCAGTTTTTGCCGCAGATGACCGACGAGGACCCGCAGGTAATGGGTGTCCTCCTGGTGGCCACTGCCCCAGACCTCGCGGAGAATTTGCTCATGGGTCAGGACCTGGCCCTGGCTGGCCACGAGCAGGGCGAGGAGGGCGAATTCCTTGCGCGACAGGGATACCGGGGCACCATCGACCATGACCTCGCGCCGCCCCAGGTCCACCCGCAATCCGGGTGACTCGAAGAGGGCCGAGGCCGCCGCCTGGCGCTCCTCCTTGCGCAGCAGTACCCGGACCCGCGCCATGAGTTCGCCGATGCCGAAGGGCTTGGTGACATAGTCGTTGGCGCCCGCGTCCAGGGCCTGGATCTTCTCGGTCTCCGAGGCCCGCACCGACAACACCAGGATGGGAATGGCCGACCAGGCCCGCAGGCGCCGGATGAAATCCAGGCCATCGACGTCGGGCAGACCCAGATCCAGGATCACCAGGTGGGGGGGCGTGGCCGCGCAGAGGCTGAGGCCTTCCTCGCCCAGGCGCGCCTCCCACACCCGGTAGCCCTGAGCCTCCAGGCTGATGCGCACGAATTTGCGGATCTGGGCCTCGTCCTCGACGATCAGCAGGGTCTCGGCCCCTGTCTTCGGGGCGGTCATGGCTTGGCCTCCGGACTGGCCAGGGGCAGGCTGAGCCGCATCCGGGTTCCCCATCCCAACCCGCCCGGCAGGGCCAGGACCTGGCCGCCGTGGGCGCCGATCATGCCCCGGCAGATGGCCAGGCCCAGGCCGCTGCCGACGCGGTTGTCACGATCGCCGCGCCGTACCGAATAGAACATGTCAAACACCGTTTCTCGTTCGCTTTCCGGGATGCCCGGGCCCTGATCACGTACCTCGATCCAGACCTCGTCCCCGGCCCGCTCGGCCTGGATACCAATCTGTCCCTGTTTGGGGGGGGAAAAACGCGCGGCGTTATCCAGCAGATTAATCAGGGCTTGCTCGATCAGGGAACCGTGGACCCAGAGCAGGGGCAGGTCATCCGGGATCTGGACCTCCACCCGCAGACCCTCGAGGACGTCCGTGAGCCGGGCGATGGCGCTGGCGATGATGTCGTGCAGGTCCACCCAATCCCGGTGCAGGCTCAGCTTGCCCTGACCCAGGCGGGTCATATCCAGCAGATTTTGGATATGGCGATCCAGGCGCTGGGCTTCGGCGGCGACCGTGGCCAGCAGCTCCCGGCGATCCCCGGGGCTGAAGGCCTCGCCATATTCCAGCAGGCTGGTGGCCGAGCCGATGATGGAGGCCAGGGGGGTGCGCAGATCGTGGGAGACGGAAGACAGCAGGGCCGAGCGCAACTGCTCGGTCTCCGAGATCAACTTGGCCTGTTCCAGATCCGCCGCCAGCCGGATACGGTCCAGGGCCATGGCCGCCTGGTCGCACAGGCTGCGCAGCGATTCGAACCGGTCCGGATCAGGCTCCCCCGTCATGGCCACCAGACCGATCCTGCCCCGGTCGGTCGCCAGGGGGTGGAAGACCCAGTCGCCCCTCACCACCGGGTTCCGCTCCACCTGATGCCAGGCGGCCATCAGGTCCTCCGGGGCCAGAAGCCGGTCGTCTCCCTGTTTGCGGCGCTCCTTGGGCGGTTCCTCCTGGCCCTCGGCGATCAGAATGCGCAGGGTGCCCCCCGTCTCCGGTCGCACCAAGGCCAGTTGATCGGCCAAGGCATCCAGTACCTCCTCCGTGCCCATGGCGGAGGCCAGCCGGCGGCTGAAATCGTAGAGATTCGAGATGCGCGCCAGGGAGGCCCGGCGCTCGGCCATCTCCTGGCGCATACGGGAGGCCAGATTGCCGGAGATGGCCGACACCAGCAGGAAGAAGACCAGGGTGGTCACGTCCCCATCGTCCGCCACCTTGAAGGTGTGATAGGGCTCGGTGAAAAAGAAGTTGAAGGCGAGAAAGCTCAGGAAACTGGCCAGTAGGGAGGGGCCCAGGCTAGCGCGGGCGGAGACCACCAGCACCCCGGTCAGAAAGAGGAGCGACCGGCTGGCATGGGGGAATAGCCAGGGTAGAAGAAAGGCGAGGGCGACAGTAACCGCCACCACCATGACGGCAAAAAGATAGGGCATCAGGGGTGCCCGCGCAGGGGGGCGAGGCTCGAAAGGCAGGAGGGCCGAAGCTGAAAAGAGGGGTGAGGCAAGGATCGCACCGGCATAAGTCGCGGGGATAATTTTTATATAATGTTTATATATTGCCCTGGTTATCAAAATCGAGGTGTAAAAATTTCATTAAATTTTTACATAATTTTTATATGACCTCCCTGGGGAGGGCCTCGATAATCTTTTCAGCCTGCTTGAGCTAGGGGACCTGGTATCGGGCTTAGGCCGGTCCTGGCTACCGCCGCGCAGGCGGGTATGCACTCCTGGAACCCCTCTCTCCTCGGTCTTCGACCTTCATGCATTGGCGCGCCATTATCCGGCTATTCGGCATCCTCTTGGTGCTCTACAGCCTCAACTTTCTGCCCTCGATTGGCGTTGCCTACTACTATGGCGATGGCCAGGAGGGAATTTTTTATATCTCGTTTCTCCTGACTCTGACGGCGGGGGCCCTCCTCTGGCTGCCTAACTGGCATGCGCACCAGGAACTCTCGGTGCGCGATGGCTTCCTGGTGGTCACCCTCTTCTGGGCGCTCCTGGGCGTAGTCGGTGCCTTGCCCTTCATGATCGGACTGCATTGGAGCCTGACGGACGCGGTTTTCGAGTCCATCTCCGGCTTTACCACCACGGGCGCCACGGTCATCGCCAGTGGTATCGACCAACTGCCGCCTTCCATTCAATACCACCGTCAGCAACTCAATTTTCTGGGCGGCATGGGTATCGTCGTCCTGGCCGTCGCCGTTCTGCCCATGCTGGGCGTCGGCGGCATGCAGCTCTATCGGGCGGAGACCTCGGGGGTCACCAAGAACGAAAAGTTGACGCCGCGCATCGCCGAAACGGCCCGCTCCCTCTGGCTGGTCTATTTCGCCCTGACCGCCGCCTGCGCCCTGGCCTTTTGGGCCGCGGGCATGAGCCTGTTCGACGCCATCGGCCACTCCTACGCGGCGGTCGGGACCGGCGGCTTCTCGACCCATGATGCTAGCTTCGGCCATTGGAACAGCCCCCTGATCGACGGCATCGGCATTTTTTTCATGCTTGCCGGGGGAGCCAATTTCGCCGTCCATTTCCTGGTCTGGCAACGCCGGTCGCTTTGGCCCCTGCTCCGGGATTCGGAGGTCCGGGCCTTTGGTCTCATCTTCCTGGTTTCGTCCCTCTTCGTCGCCGCCACCCTGGCCCTGACCGGGACTTACGACAATGGCTGGCAGGCCCTGCGTCATGGCGCCTTCCAGGTGGCCTCTATCTTGACCAGCACCGGCTTTACGACCGCGGTCTTCGCCGACTGGCCCCTCTATCTGCCCCTGGTCCTGGTGACCCTGTCCTTTATTGGCGGCTGCGCCGGCTCGACGGCGGGGGGGATCAAGGTCGTGCGCATCCAGTTGCTGGGCAAACTCGGCCTGCGCCAACTCTTCCTGCTCGCCCATCCCCAGGCCATCAGCCATATCAAGCTGGGCCGGCGAACCGTCTCGGATCAGATTATGTTCTCGGTGTGGGGCTTCTATGTCCTCTACATCTCCAGCACCCTCTTGTTGACGATCGCCATGATGGGGGCGGGTCTGGACTTCGTCTCGGCCTTCGGCGCCGTGCAGGCCACCATCAACCTCTGTGGGCCGGGTCTGGGCAAGGTAGCCGTCACCTACGCCGAAGTGAATGACACGGTCAAATGGCTGGGCTCCTTCGCCATGCTCCTGGGCCGCCTGGAGATCTTCACACTGCTGATCCTCTTCCTGCCGGCCTACTGGCGGCATTGATACCCGCCATGCCGCGGAATCGGGGCTAACAGATCATGAAAATCGTCATCCTCGGTGCCGGCCAGGTTGGTCGCACGGTCGCCCATAGCCTCGCCAGCGAGGATAACGACATCACGGTCGTGGATCGCGACCCCCAACTCTTGCAACTCCTTCAGGAACGTCTCGATTTGCGCACGGTCACCGGTTATGCCGCCCACCCGGAGGTACTGATCGAGGCCGGTATTGAGAACGCCGATCTCATCCTGGCCGTCACCAACAGTGACGAGACCAACATGATCGCCTGCCATCTCGCCCATACCCTGTTTCGCACCCCGACGCGGCTGGCGCGGGTACGGGACCCCAACTATCTCGCCTACCCCGAACTCTTCTCGCCCAAAGCCATCCCGATCGACTATATCGTTAGCCCCGAACGGCTGGTCACCATTTTCGTTTTTCACCTCATCGAGCAGCCGGGCTGCCTGCAGATCCTCGATTTTCTCGACGGCCGGGCGCAACTGGTAGCGG
>JADZBU010000219.1 GCA_020851955.1 Chromatiaceae bacterium
ACGATTTTTTAGTATGATGAATTATATTAAAAAACGGGTAAAAATGTCGTTATTGGTCGCGGATGGTCGCGAGCCATGTCTATCTATGCCCGCGCACATTTTGCATACTGCGCACACCGCCAGCGCCGCCGCTGGCGGGAGGGCGATCAGGGTCCCTTCCGGCCCCGGTCCACCTGTCGCCAATCCGGATCCAAGTCACGTTATGCACACCTATAGCCTCCTACTGCACACCGACAGCTTCCGCGGACTTCAGGACTATCGCGCCGGCCTGGCCGCGCATGGCCTGGCCCACGCGGGGGGCCGCCTGAGGGCGGACTTGCGGGACCAGGATGTCGCCAGCCTGAGCGACGAGGCCTTCCTGGAGCATCTGGTCAACACCAAATCCCCGCGCATCTTCGCCGAGAGCGCCGTTCATGGGGACGGGCGAGACTGGAACAGCACCGAGCTGGCCCTGCTGGGCGACCTGGGCATCGCCATGGCGGTGCGCATTTTCGATGATGGCCACCATCGAGCCCCCCGGATCCACGAGCAGCCCCTGACGGGCACCCTGCTCTTCACCCCGGGCGCCCTTCTGTGCAACAACCAGGGCGGGGTGGCGGGGGATTGGGCCACGGTGACCCGGGATGGGCGTATCGACGCGGCGGGGTATGGCGCCCTCTACGAGCGGCGGCTGCTGCCCCTGCTCCTCCACATCAACGAGGAGGCCAGGTTGGGGGGCCACCAGGCCCTGGTCACCCTGCCGGGCCTGGGCTGCGGCCAGTTCGCCGGGCCTTTCCAGGGCACCTTGGGGCATTACTTCAAGGATGCCCTCCTGTCCCTGCTGGGCCGGCACGCCGGCCGCCTGACCCAGATCCGCGCCCTCTATTACGACCCCTTCAACGAGTGCGGGAACGAGCGGCATGACTTTGACGGCTTCTCCCTGCGGGTGCGGCCCCTGACCCGGGGGAATCACGATCGGCCGCAACTCTGCCCGCCCCAGGCCTACGCCGAGGAGGGGGAGGATTTCAGCGCCTGCCGGCTCTACAGCCTGGTCGCCTGGGACCCGGTCTCCTGGCCTGGCAACGACTTTTGGGCCGGGGCTCGCGCCACGGATGACGGGGTCAAGGCCGCCGCCACCGATGCAATGCGGGTCCTGACCGGCATCGAGGGTCGCTATGATGCCCGCCTTCAGGGCTATCAGCCGCCACCCCCCTACCGGACCTGGGAGCAACTGGTACGCAACCAGGGCCTGCGCCTTCGGGTAGCGGACAATCTGAGGGTGCTGAGTTGAAGCCCCCAGGTCGGACGACGGCCCGGCTCGGGGCCAAGCCGCCGGGCGACCCGGGCCACCGGCGGGATTGCCGCCCGGGCCAGCGCCCGCTGGGACCAAACCCACGATAACCCCTGACCGGTCTGGTGTTCCGATGAAGACCCTTCCCTGGACGGCCCGATTTACCGACAAGGCGACCGCGGCGGCCTGCGTCGCCACCCGGTTTGTCCGCGACCGACGGCACCTGCGCCATCTGGTCTGGGCCCTGGTCGGGCTGGTCGCCCTGCAGGCGACCACGGAAGTCTGGCAAGCCCTGGTTGCGGGCTCCGCGGTCACCCTGACCCTCCTGGTCCATCTGCTCATCCTGGGTTGCTGCGGCGGGGTCATCTTCCTCAGCGGCCGGGTCGCCGCCCGGGCCCAGCAATTGGAACAACGCCACTTGGCCCTCCGCACCCTCGAACTGGCATCCGCCCGCGGCCGGGAGGAGGAGGCCCGCGGCCAACAGCTCCGCTTCAGCGCCCTCATGGCGCATCAGTTCCGCAATCCCCTGGCGATTATCAAGAGTCAGGCGCAGGTCACGGAACGCGAGGCGAGCACCCATCCGGAGGATGCCCACGCGACCCAGGTGCTGCGCCGTCAGCGCATCATCGAGGGGGCGGTGACCCGTCTGGAAGGCCTGTTTCAGCAATGGCAGGATCACGACCCCTGGGCCGCCGAACCCCTGGTACCCAAACCGGAGCCCCTCCCCGTCGGGCCCTGGCTGGCGCGGACGACCCAGGCCTTTGGTCCGCGGGCGCGCCGCCCCGTCACCCTCGATCTACCGGCGGGGATCAAGGACCTCCGTCTCCACGCCGATGAAGGGCTGCTGACCCGGGCGCTGGGCAATCTGTTGGATAATGCCGCCAAGTATTCCCCGCCAGGATCGGCCATCGGCCTCAAGGCCCGCCGCTGCCAGGGCGAGTTGGGCATCCAGGTGCGCGACGCCGGCATCGGCATCGCGGCCGCCGACCTGGAACGCATCTTCCTGAAGGCCGTGCGCCTCGCGCCCGAGGGCGAGGTGGCCGGCATGGGCCTTGGCCTGCATCTGGCACGGCGGATAGCGGTGCTCCATGGGGGGCGGATCGACGTCGCCAGCCTGCCCGGCCAAGGCAGTACCTTCACTCTCTGGCTGCCACTAGACCCATGAGCCCAAACACGCACCAAGCCGAGCCATCCCCCCTGCGCGTCCTCATCGTCGAGGACGAGGCCGACCTCCGGGACGCCATGATCGACTATCTCCAGTTCGAGGGGTGCCAGACCACCGGCGCCGGTCGCATCGCCGACTGCGCGGCCTGGCTGGCGCACCCGGCCGGCGGCGTCATCGTGCTGGATCTCGGCCTGCCCGATGGCGACGGCCTGGCCGCCCTCGGGCCCCGCATCGACCGGCGGCGTCATGCCCTGGTGCTGGCCACGGCGCGCGGGCGCCTCGAGGACCGGATCCGGGGCTATAACGAGGGGGGCGACGTCTATCTGATCAAACCGGTGGACCTGCGTGAACTGGTCAGCGTGGTGCGCGGCCTGGCCAGCCGGCTGTCGCCGTTCCCGCCAGACGCCCCCGCCACCCCCGGGGTCTGGGTCCTGAATACCGTGAACTGGCGCCTGACCGCGCCCGAGGGGGCATCCTGCCCCCTGACCCAATATGAACGGCGTCTGCTGCTCCTGTTGGCGCAAAACCCCGGCAACCCCGTCAGCCGGGTGGCCGTACTCCGGGCCTTGGGTAGGGATGGGGGGGAATACGACCCCCGCAGCCTGGAGATTGTCGTGCGCCGCCTGCGCGGCAAGTCCGTCAAGGAATTGGGGGTGGAGTTACCCGTCCAGACCATCCATGGCCTCGGCTATGTCCTCGTCGCGGAGATGAGGGTTGATCCAGCTAGGGAGATGGGGCCCGGGCCCGCTGGCAGGCGGCGTTGAAGGCGCCACCCAGGAATGGGGCGGGACGAGCCCCCGAGGTTGGCGGGTGCATCGGGGCGTGGCGCGGGCCCAGGGCGGCCTCAGGCCTCGCTCAGAATGCCATCGTCGATGCGCAGGACGCGGTCCATGCGGGCGGCCAGTTGCGGGTCGTGGGTGACGATGACAAAGCTGGTGCGGATCTCGGCGTTGAGTTGCAACATCAGCTCATAGACCCGCTCGGCGGTGTGGCGATCGAGATTGCCCGTGGGTTCGTCGGCGAGGACGCAGGCCGGGCGGGTGACCAGGGCGCGGGCGATGGCGGCGCGCTGCCGCTCGCCCCCGGAGAGTTCGGCGGGTTTATGGCGACCGCGATGACCCAGACCCACCATTTCCAACATCTCGGTGGCGCTGGCCCGGGCCTGGGCGGGAGTGGCGCCGCCCACCAGGAGCGGCATGGCCACGTTCTCCAGGGCGCTGAACTCGGGCAGCAAATGGTGAAACTGATAGACGAAGCCGAGCTGGCGATTGCGCAGCCGCCCGCGCTCCCGCTCCGACAGACTGGTGACCTCCCGCCCCTGCCAGCGCACCGTGCCCCGGGTGGCGCGGTCCAGCCCCCCCAGGCAGTGCAGCAGGGTGCTCTTGCCGGAGCCGGAGACCCCGATCACCCCAATCCGCTCCCCCGCCTGGATGCGCAGGTCGATGCCGCGCAGCACCTCCACCTCCTGGGGCCCTTGATGGAAGGTCTTGACCAGCCCCTGGGCCTCGATCACCGCCACCGCCTCGGGCATGACGTCATTCATAGCGCAGGGCCTCGGCCGGTTCGGTCCGCGAGGCGCGCCAGGCCGGATAGAGGGTGGCGAGAACGGACATGATAAAGGCGCCCAGGCCCACGGTCAGGACATCGGAGCCATGGATATCCGAGGGCATATTGCTGATGTAATAGATGTTCGGGTCCAGGAAGTGGATGCCGAACAGATTCTCGATACCGGCGACGATGGCCTCGACGTTGATGGCCAGCAGGATGCCGCAGGCCACCCCGAGCAGGGTCCCGGCGACACCGATCGCGGTGCCCTGGACCATGAAGATGCCCATGACCCGCCCGGGCGACAGCCCCAGGGTCCGCAGGATGGCGATATCCGCCTGCTTGTCCGTCACCACCATCACCAGGGTCGAGACGATATTGAAGGCGGCCACCGCCACGATCAGGAAGAGGATGATGCTCATCATCCGTTTCTCGGTGCTCAGGGCGGCAAAGAAGTTCTTGTGATGCTGGGTCCAATCGACGACCCGATAGACACCGCCCAGGTCCAGGGCGATATCCCGCGCCAGTTGAGGCGCCTCGAACATGCTGGTGAGCTTGAGCCGCAGGCCCGTGACGCTGTTGCCCAGGCTGGTGAGCTTGGCCGCGTCCTGGAGGTGGATGAAGCCGGCGCCGCGGTCGTAATCGGACATGCCGACGGCGAAGATGCCGCTGACGGTAAAGGACTTGAGCCGCGGCATGATGCCGATGGGGGTAGCGCTGACCTGAGGGGTCACCACCGTCACCTTGTCACCCAGACCCACCCCCAGCACCGCCGCCAGTTCCCGGCCCAGGACGATGTTGAAGGAACCCGCCGCCAGGGAATCCACCTCGCCGCGGATCATGTCCTGGCGCAGTTCGGAGACCTGATCCTCCTCCACCGGCTCGATGCCGCGCACCAGGGCGCCGCTGACCTCGCCCCCGTTGGCGAGCATGACCTGCATCTCGATGAAGGGCGCGGCCCCCACCACGGCCGGATGCTCCCGCACCCGGGGGAGTTGCTCCCGCCAGTCCGCCATGTCGCCATTGGGTTCGG
>JADZBU010000220.1 GCA_020851955.1 Chromatiaceae bacterium
AGGCGTATCCAGCCCTCGGCGATGGCCGCGCGGCGGGTCGCGGGCTTGGCGCCCACATCGACCATGCGCGCCTCGCCGGCCTCGTTGAAATGGGTCAGTTCCGTCATGGCTGGGCTGGCGCTCCCGCCGCCACGGGGGCGTGAGCCCGGCGTTCCAGGGACTTATCGAGTTCGTGGGCCTCGCATTCCAGGGTCTCGAGATCGACCAGGAACCAGGTGGCCGCGGCCTGTCCCACGCCCCCGACCGTCCCCGGATTGAGCAGCAGGGTCTGGCCGCCCTTCAGATGGGGCACCCACTGCTGGAGGGGATGGTGGCTGTGGCCGCAGCAGACCAGATCCCAATCGCCGGTGGCCGCGAGGGCGCGAGCATAGTGGGGATAATGGACGAGGAAGATGCGCCGGCCGCCAAGCTCGATGCCGGCGTCCATGCCGTGATATTCCACGACACTCTTGGGGTCCGCCGCCAAGCGTCCCAGGGTAAACATGTCACCAGTATTATTGCCATGGATGGTATGCACCGGCAGGCCATATTTCTCCAGGCAACGCAGGGTACTGGGGGCAACCACGTCGCCACAATGCAGCACCACCTCGGCCCCCAGGGCCTTGGCCTCGGCGACGGCGGCGTCCAGCAGGGGGATATGGTCGTGGCTATCGGAGAGGAGACAGATTTTCATGGAGGGAGGCTTCCAGCCTCAAGGACAAGTGATGGGCGAACCGGAAGGGAAGTCTGCGGCCCTAAGCCGAGGCCCGACTTGCCAGGCTCCCCGGCCCAGGGTCGGGGAGTAACTAGTGCCTAGGTAACCCTTCGGACCCCCTCTCCCCAACCCTCCCCCGCAAGGGGGTAGGGAGCAAGAGCATCAGTGGTTTGAGCTATCGAACCCACCCCATGCAGCCGGGGGGTCTGAACGGTTACGTACCTAGAAGTTGGGCTTACTCGGCGCGTCCTCGTACATCTTGATACTGGCCAGGATCTCGGCCTTGGCCTCGTCGGCTCCCCCCCAACCGGCGATGCGGACCCACTTGCCCTCATCCAGATCCTTGTAATGCTGAAAGAAATGAGAGATCTGGTCGAGAACGATCTCGGGTAGATCGCGAAAGTCCTGGACGGAGCGGTACTGGCGGGACACCTTGTCGCCGGGCACGGCCAGGATCTTGGCGTCGTCGCCGGATTCGTCGGTCATCTTGAGTACGCCCACCGGGCGGCACTTGATGACGGAACCGGGGATGAGGGGGTAGTTCGTCAACACCAGGACATCCACCGGATCGCCGTCGTTGGACAGGGTGTGGGGCACATAGCCGTAGTTGCAGGGGTAGTGCATGGCCGTGTTCATGAAACGATCGACGAACATGGCGCCGGTTACCTTGTCCAGCTCGTACTTGACCGGGTCCGAGTGCGAGGGGATCTCGATGATGACGTTGATCTCGTTGGGGACGTGATCGCCCGAGTTGACTCTGTCCAGATTCATGTGGGTTCTCCGTGGGCGCCACACCTTGGCGCCAACAACAAAAAAGGGGCCGACGCGCCCGCGCCGGCCCCCTGAATTGTCCTGCATCGCGGCGCCGGGCGCAAACCCCGGCGCCGGTCCTGGTCACCGCCAGGAACGGCGTGGGCGCCGGTTCGGGACCGGCGCCGGTTTTCCGTCAGAGCACGGGCACGATCAGCAGGGCGACGATGTTGATGATCTTGATCAGCGGGTTGACCGCCGGACCGGCGGTGTCCTTGTAGGGGTCGCCGACGGTGTCACCCGTCACGGCCGCCTTGTGGGCCTCGGAACCCTTACCGCCCAGATTGCCGTCCTCGATGTACTTCTTGGCATTATCCCAGGCGCCGCCGCCCGTGGTCATGGAGATGGCCACGAAGAGACCGGTAACGATGGTACCGATCAGGAGCCCGCCCAGGGCCTCCTTGCCCAGGGTGAAGCCGACCACCACGGGCACCAGCACCGGCAACAGGGAGGGCACGATCATTTCGCGGATAGCGGACTTGGTGAGCATGTCCACCGCCTTGGAGTAATCGGGCTTCTGGGTGTAGTTCATGATGCCGGGCATCTCGCGGAACTGACGCCGCACCTCGTTGACGATACCGCCGGCGGCGCGACCCACCGCCTCCATGGCCATGGCCCCGAAGAGGTAAGGCACCAGGCCGCCGATCAGGAGGCCGATGATGACCATGTGGTTGCTGAGGCTGAAGTTCAGCTGGGCATTACCCGCCGCCGTCAGGGCATGGGTGTAATCGGCGAACAGCACCAGGGCGGCCAGACCGGCGGAGCCGATGGCGTAGCCCTTGGTCACGGCCTTGGTGGTGTTACCCACCGCGTCGAGGGGATCCGTGATGTTGCGGATCTTTTCGTCCAGGCCCGCCATCTCGGCGATACCGCCGGCGTTGTCGGTGATGGGGCCATAGGCGTCCAGGGCGACGATGATGCCGGTCATGGAGAGCATGGAGGTGGCGGCGATGGCAATGCCATAGAGACCGGACAACTCGTAGGCGCCCCAGATACTGGCGCAGACGGCGAGCACGGGGGCGGCGGTGGACTTCATGGAGATGCCCAGGCCGGCGATGATGTTGGTGCCATGACCGGTGGTGGAAGCCTCGGCGATGTGGCGCACCGGGGCATACTCGGTGGCGGTGTAATACTCGGTGATGATGACCATCAGCGCCGTCAGGACGATACCGATGACGGCCGCGCCATAAATGGCCATGTTGGAGTATTCAGCGTTAGCGCCAGCGGGATTGATCCACCAGGTGACCGGGATAAAGAGCGCCAGGGCCACGGCGCCCGCCACACCCAAGCCCTTATAGAGGGCGATCATGATCTTGGTGTCGCCTTCCTTCGTCTCGACGAAGAAGGTGCCAATGATGGAGGCGATGATGGCGACGCCGCCCAGGGCCAGGGGGTAAATCACGGCGGAAGTGCCCGCGCCCACCAGCAGGGAGCCGAGCAGCATGGTGGCGACCACCGTCACGGCGTAGGTCTCGAAGAGGTCGGCGGCCATGCCGGCGCAGTCGCCGACGTTATCGCCCACGTTGTCGGCGATGACCGCCGGATTGCGTGGGTCATCCTCAGGGATGCCAGCCTCGACCTTACCCACCAGGTCCGCGCCCACGTCGGCACCCTTGGTGAAGATACCGCCGCCCAACCGGGCGAAGATAGAGATGAGGGAACCGCCAAATCCCAGGCCGACCAGGGCGTGCAGGATCACGTCCTCCTTCACCCCCTGACTGGACAAATAGCCGTAGTAGCCGGCGACGCCCAGCAGACCCAGACCCACCACGAGCAGGCCCGTGATGGCGCCACCGCGGAAGGCCACCTGGAGGGCGGCATTCAGACCATCATTGGCCGCCTGGGCGGTGCGAACGTTGGCGCGCACCGAGATATTCATACCGATGTAGCCGGCCGCTCCGGAGAGCACGGCGCCGATCACGAAGCCGATCGCGGTGTAGGAATCCAGAAGGAAAAAGAGGATGACGGCCAGGACGGCGCCGACGAGGCCGATCGTGGCGTATTGGCGGTTGAGATAGGCCTGGGCACCTTCCTGAACGGCGGCGGCGATCTCGCGCATGCGATCGTTGCCATCGGGAAGCGCCAGGATCCACTTCACGGACCAGACGCCGTAGGCGAGCGCCAGGAAGCCGCAAAGCAGCGCGAAAATCGTACCTGCTGTCATTCGGGGTGACTCCTCTTTTGATTGGGGTGAAAATTATAGGAATTTATCTAGGATTGGGGAGAAGGTATCGGGTTAGCCTCCTCCGCGACGCGATTCAAGCACAGAAAGCCACCGACGTCACGAATCCGTCATGATTTTCTTGTTTTGGCCCCGAGCGAGAATCCCTAGCCCGCCGCTCAGCGCCCGACGCGGCTGAAGTCGGTGCCGGGCTTGAGCCCGAAGCGGGACTCCAGCTTGAACTCCAGGATCAGCCCATCCGCCGCCGCCCGGCCATGCTCCCGCTGGATTTCCCCGAGCAGGAGCCGCACCGCGTTGCGATTGTAACCGCTCCCGAATCCCAGTTGTTCGGCAATGATCTCGCGGGCACGCATCAGGGTCATGACGACAACTCCCGGATGAAAA
>JADZBU010000221.1 GCA_020851955.1 Chromatiaceae bacterium
CTTCCACCCCCTGCTCAAGCAGATCAATGAAACCCACCGCCGGGGCCTCGACCTAGATGGGGAGGACTAAGATGGCCGTCGACCAACGTATCGAATTCGATCTCGACCTGATCCGGCGCTACGACGAAAGCGGCCCGCGCTACACCTCCTATCCGACGGCGGTGGAGTTCCACGAGGGCTTTGGCGAGGCCCAGTACCGCGCCGCCTGCGCCCGCAGCAACCAGGCCGATCGCCCCCTGTCGCTCTATTTCCACATCCCCTTCTGCGACACGGTCTGCTTTTATTGCGCCTGTAACAAGATCGCGACCAAGGACCGCAACCTGGCCCAGCCCTACCTGGACCGGGTCTATCGCGAACTGGAGCTGCAAAGCGCCCTCTTCGAGCCCGGCCGCCGGGTCGAGCAACTGCATTGGGGCGGCGGTACCCCGACCTTCATCAGCCAGGACCAGATGCGGGAGTTGATGGACCAGACCCGGCGCTGCTTCAATCTGGCGGATGACGAGGTGGGCGAGTATTCCATCGAGATCGATCCCCGCGAGGCCGATGCCCAGAGCGTCGCCCTGCTGCGCCAACTCGGCTTCAATCGCATGAGCCTGGGAGTCCAGGACTTTGACCCCCTAGTTCAACAGGCCGTCAACCGCATCCAGACCGAGGCGGAGACCCTGGCGGTCCTGGAGGCGGCCCGCGCCCAGGGCTTCCGCTCCATCAGCATCGATCTCATTTATGGCCTGCCCCATCAGACGGTGGCGGGCTTCGAGCGCACCCTGGACCGGGTCCTGGCCTTCGCCCCGGACCGCTTCTCGATCTTCAACTACGCCCACCTGCCCCAACGCTTCAAGCCCCAGCGGCGCATCGACCCCGACCAGTTGCCCACGGCCCCGATCAAGCTGGACATCCTGCGCGCCACTGGCGACAAGCTGGCTGCGGCCGGCTATGTCTATATCGGCATGGACCACTTCGCCCGCCCGGACGACGAACTGGCCCTGGCCCAGCGCGACGGCACCCTCTACCGCAATTTCCAGGGTTACTCGACCCACGCCGATTGCGACCTGATCGGCCTCGGTGTCACCTCGATCGGCAAGATCGACAACACCTATGCCCAGAACCGGCGCGAACTGGCCGAGTATTACGCCGATATCGACGCCGGACGCCTACCTGTCTTCCGGGGCATCGAGCTGAGCCGGGACGACGAGATCCGCCGCGACACCATCACCAAGCTGATCTGTCACTTCGCCCTGAGGTACGCGGACATCGCGGACCGCTGGGGTATCGATTTCGGGGCCTACTTCGCCCAGGATCTGCCCCGGCTGCAACCCATGCAGGCGGATGGCCTGCTGGAGATGGACGACCAGGGCATCCGGGTCCTGCCCCGCGGCCGGCTGCTGATCCGCAACATCTGCATGGCCTTCGACGCCTACCGCAATGGCCCCGAGGCCGTGGCCGGCTTCTCCAAGGTGATTTAGTACAGGAGCGCCCCGATCCCGTAAACTGATCCGCCTCGGTTACCAGCGCGGAGCAAGACAGATGAAAATCCAGGATCGGGATCTGGTGCGGCGGCAGGCGTACCTGGGTGGGGAATGGGTCGAGGCGGACTCGGGGCTCACCCTGACGGTGACCGATCCCGCCACCGGCGAGGTCATCGCCGAGGTGCCCGCCATGGGCATGGCGGAGACCCGGCGCGCCATCCAGGCGGCGGAGGCGGCCTGGCCGGCCTGGCGGGCTCTCACCGCCGCCGAGCGCGGCCAGCGACTGCGCCTCTGGCACGACCTCATGCTGGAAAGCCAGGAGGACCTGGCCCGCCTCATGACCGCCGAACAGGGCAAGCCCCTGGCGGAGGCCCGGGGCGAGATCGCCTATGCCGCCTCCTTCATCGACTGGTTCGCCGAGGAAGGGCGCCGGGTCTATGGCGACATCATCCCGCCGCACCAGGCGGACAAACGCCTCCTGGTGCTCAAGCAGCCCATCGGCGTCTGCGCCGCCATCACCCCCTGGAACTTCCCCTCCGCCATGCTCACCCGCAAGGCCGCCGCGGCCCTGGCGGCGGGCTGCACCCTGGTGGCCCGGCCCGCCTCCGAGACCCCGCTCTCCGCCCTGGCCCTGGCGGTGCTGGCGGAACGGGCCGGCATCCCGGCGGGCGTCTTCAACGTCATCACCGGCGATCCGGTCCCCATCGGCCAGGAGCTGACCAGCAATCCGGTGGTGCGCAAGCTGAGCTTCACCGGCTCCTCGGCGGTGGGCAAGCTGCTGATGCGCCAGTGCGCCGATACCCTCAAGAAGCTGTCCCTGGAACTGGGCGGTAATGCCCCCTTCATCGTCTTCGACGATGCCGACCTGGAGGCGGCGGTGGCGGGCGCCATCCAGTCCAAGTACCGCAACACCGGCCAGACCTGCGTTTGCGCCAATCGCTTCCTGGTCCAGGATGGCATTTACGACGCCTTCGCCGCCCGTCTGGCGGAACAGGCCGGCGAGCTCAAGGTTGGCCCGGGCCTGGAGGTGGGGGTGGTCCAGGGGCCCCTCATCAACCAGGCGGCGGTCGCCAAGGTCGAGGCCCACATCGCCGATGCCCTCGCCAAGGGCGCCTGCCTGCTGGCCGGCGGGGGACGCCATGCCCTGGGCGGCACCTTCTTTCAGCCCACGGTGCTGGCGGACGTGGACGCCGGGATGCGGGTGGCCCGGGAGGAGACCTTCGGTCCCGTCGCCCCCCTCTTCCGCTTCCAGACCGAAGCCGAGGCCATCGCCCTGGCCAACGCCACCGAATTCGGCCTGGCGGCCTACTTCTTCACCCGCGACCTGGCCCGCGCCTGGCGGGTCTCCGAGGCCCTGGAGTACGGTCTGGTCGGCATCAACACCGGCCTGGTTTCCACCGCCGTCGCCCCCTTCGGCGGCGTCAAGCAGTCCGGCCTGGGCCGCGAGGGCTCCCGCTACGGCATCGAGGACTACCTGGAGATCAAGTATGTGTGCCTGGAGGTGGGGTAGCGCTTCACTCGGCGCTAATCGGCCGCCCATTGTTCGCATAAGTCACAGGGGACAAAGCGATGAACAGCCTGACGTTTGAAACCCGGGTCAATGCCGAGCATCTGGTCGCGGTGCCCTATGAAGTGCCCGTGGGCACCCTGGTCCGGATACACGTCGAACCGCTAACCGGCGACACCCTGGTGGACAATTATCAGCCCCGCACCGAGATCGGCCGTCTGGCACTGGCCGCGCGGAGGGCCTATGTCGAGGCCGGCGGCAAGTTGCTGACCGCTGATGAGATCAATGAAGAAGTGCGCCGGCGCCGCGGTGGCGTTTCCGATGAATAGCGTGCGCACGGCCATTGATGCCAACCTCTTGATCGCCGCCTGGTCTGCGCAAAGCGCCCTGTTCGAGCGAGCCCTCGCCATCCTCGAAGACCCGGATCGCACACTCATCGTCAGCGATGCCTTATGGCTGGAAGTGATGCCAAAGGCCATTTATCACGCGCATGCCGAAGAATGTGCTTTTTATCAAGCGGTCTTCGCGCGCGGGGAGTACATCACTTGGTCATCCGAGATCGTCGCATCCGCGAAACATCTCGCCCAGTCCTACGGGCTCGCCGCGATGGATGCGATACACCTCGCCGTGGCCCTCGCCGCTGGCGCTTCTGAATTCATCTCCGGAGAAAAGCCGGGCAAGCCGATGTTTCGGGTGAAAGAGATCTCTGCCCGGTCGCTTTGGGGCATAGTCCCATGACCCTCTTTGTGCGCCTGATCGCCGAGGAGGACAAGGCCGCTGAGTTCTCCACCGCGTGCGCGCGGCTGTGCCAGTGAGAGATCGATCCACGCGCTTCGAGGTCGGCGTACTCCGAGCCAAAGCGGAACCATCATCGTCTAGCAGGTCACCAAGTCATGAAGATCAAGGCCCCCGTGGTTGACCGCTTGGAGTGCGGACCGACCTCCCATGCCCGGCGTGAATTCTTGCGGTTTTCAGGATTCCTGCTCGCGGCACCCGCGCTGCTCGGCGGGTGCGGTGGCGGGGATGGCGCCCATGCGGTGACCGCCGCCTGCCGCGCGGACAATCCGACGACGGACGCCGATCCCACGGTTTACCTGGCTGACTATGAGCCCCCGGCCTTTTTTATCGACGAGGTCGAACTGACCATTGATATCGGCTCGGCCATGACGCGGGTGCAGTCCCGGCTCGCCTGTCGGCGCAATCCCGACGTCGGCCCATCCGCCCTG
This sequence comes from Chromatiaceae bacterium, assembly GCA_020851955.1. Lineage (GTDB taxonomy): Bacteria > Pseudomonadota > Gammaproteobacteria > Chromatiales > Chromatiaceae > M0108. The sequence goes on from JADZBU010000221.1 coordinate 4,200, forward strand.
ATCCTCGACGGCCGGGAACTCAGGACCCTCTTTGTCGCCATCGACGGCAGGCCCCGGGCCCTGGCCAACTGCGGCCAGGACAGTTCCCGCTTGACCATTCCGGACGTCCCCGATGCCTTCGTGCTCGAAACCATCGTCCATATCGACCCCGCCGCCAACACCAGCCTGGCCGGCCTCTATCCCTCCACCACCGGCTACTTCACCCAGTGCGAGGCGGAGGACTTTCGCCGCATTACCTGGTTTCCGGATCGGCCGGACGTCATGTCCCGCTACACCGTCACCCTCATCGCCGACGCGGCGACCCGGCCGCTGCTGCTCGCCAACGGCAACCTCGTCGCCCAAGGCCGGCTCGCCAACCAGCGCCATTGGGCAACCTGGCGTGATCCCTTTAAGAAGCCGTGTTACCTCTTCGCCGCCGTGGCCGCCAGGCTGGAAGCCTTGCATGACCGCTTCGTCACCATGAGCGGACGCACCATTGCCCTGACGGTTTATGTCGAACCGGGCAAGCTGGACCAGTGCGGTTATGCCATGGCGGCTTTGAAGAAGGCCATGCGCTGGGACGAGGAACGCTATGGCCTGGAGTGCGATCTCGACCAGTACACCATCGTCGCGGTGAGCGATTTCAATATGGGCGCCATGGAGAACAAGGGCCTCAACATCTTCAATATCCGCTATGTCCTGGCCGATCCCCGCACCGCGACCGACGCGGATTTCGCCAACATCGACCGCGTGATCGCTCATGAGTACTTCCACAACTGGACGGGTAACCGGGTCACCTGTCGCGACTGGTTCCAGTTGACCCTCAAGGAAGGCTTGACGGTCTTTCGCGAGCAGGAATTCGCCGCCGACGTCCTGGATCCGACCACGACCCGCATCGCCTATGTCCGCGCCCTGCGGTCCCATCAGTTTCCCGAGGATGCCAGCCCCATGGCGCATCCCATCCGCCCCGCCTCCTACATCACCATCGATAATTTCTACACCGCGACCGTTTACGAAAAGGGGGCGGAAGTGGTGCGCATGATCCAGACCCTGATCGGCCGGCCCGCCTTCGAGGCGGGTCTCGCGGAGTATTTCCGCCGCCATGACGGGCAGGCGGTGACCTGCGAGGATTTTGTCGCGGCCATGGGCGCCGTCTCGGGTTTCGACTTCGGCCTCTTCCTGCGTTGGTATGACCAGGCGGGGACTCCCCGGGTGACGGTCAGCGAGGCCTTCGATCCCCAGGCCGGGCGCTATACCCTCACCCTCACCCAGGCCAATCCCCTGGCCAAGGAGGGACAAGCCTGCCTGCTGCCGATTCGCGCCCTGCTGTGGGCGGAGGACGGCACGGCGCTTCCCGGCACCGACCAGACCTTGTTGCTGGAGGCACCCAGCCAGAGCTTCCGCTTTGACGGCCTGAGCAGCAAGCCCACTCCCTCGCTACTCCGCGGCTTTTCGGCACCGGCCATCCTCGACTTTGCCTACCGCCCCGAGCAACTGCTGCTGCTGCTCAATCACGAAAGCGATCCCTTCGCCGCCTGGGAGGCGGGGCAGCGGCTGATGACCGACCTCCTGCTGCAGGCCACGGCCGCCATCGCCGCCGGCGAGGCACCCGACTGGCCGGACAGCTACTTTGCGGTCGTCCGCCAGCTTCTGGCGCAGCAGGAGGCTCGCGGCGCCGCCCTGATCGCCGAGTGCCTCACCCTCCCCAGCGAGGCCAGCCTGACTCAGGCGGTGACCGGGCTGGTGGATGCCGATGCCCTGCACGCCGCCCGCGCCGGCCTGAGTCGCGCCACGGCCGAGCGGTTGGGGGGCGAATTCTGGAACAGCTATGACCTCCTCGCGCCCCAGGGCCCCTATCGGTTCAATCCGCCGGAAATGGGTCGCCGCGCGCTGCGCAATCTTTGCCTGCGGTACCTGCTGGACGCGGAAAGCGATCAGGCGTTCAGGAGGGCACTGGTCCAGTTCGAGGAGGCCGACAACATGACCGACCAGTACGCGGCCCTCGTGGCCCTGACTGATCATGCCTGCCCGCAGCGGGAGACGGCCCTCGAGGCCTTCTACGAGCAGTGGCGGGAAGAAGCCCTGGTCATTGACAAGTGGTTTGCCGTGCAGGCGGCCAGTCGGCTGGAGGACACCTTGGCCAGAGTCCAGGAACTCACCCAGCACGCCGATTTTGATTATGCCAATCCCAACCGGGCCTTGTCCCTGCTGCACACCTTTGGCGCAAACCTGGCGAGGTTCCACGCGGCGGACGGGAGCGGTTATGAATTCCTGGGCGAACAGATTGCCCTCATCGATGGTGTCAACGCCAGCTCCTCGTCTTACCTCGCGCGGGCCTTCGACTCCTGGCGCAAATATGATGCCGGCCGTCAGGCCCACAGCCAGCGCGTCCTGGAAGGACTGCGAAGCCGGCCGGGGATTTCCAAGGCCCTGAGCGAGGTCGTGACCAAGCTGTTGGACGTAACCGTTCAGACCCCCCGGCTGCATGGGTTGGGTTCGATAACTCAAACCACTGATTCTCTTGCTCCCTCCCCCCTTGCGGGGGAGGGTTGGGGAGAGGGGGTCTGAACGGTTACTGTTGGACAAGGTTCCCGGCAGCGACCCGGGAGCCTGAGGCTCCGACCCCGCCGGCCACCCCCAGGACGGGGCTTCCTGGCGAGGGCGGTCAGGTGCCGTTAAATCCCGTCAGCCCCCCACCTGGGTCCCCCAGCCCCTGGGCGAGGTCGAGTGGCCGACGCCAGAGGCGATAGCGGTGCCGGGGACGGTAGCGGAAGCACTCACCCTTGGCGGGATAAAGATTAACGTCAAGCCCGCATAGCGGGGTTGCCCCACCCTTGGCCCCGCCGCGCCCACTGAGCCACTCCTCCAAGGCGGACAGGGAGGCCGCCCAAGACGCGCCATCCGCGGCCAGCACCGCCTCCCAGAGACCAGACCAATGAATCAGGTCGGCGCCGGTGGCTAAGGGGTCCCGGGTTGGGTTGACGGCATCCGGGGTGGCAAGGACCCCGCCCAAATCCCCGGGCAGGGGCGCGGTGGGGATGCCCTGGGCCTGGGCGAGGCCGCGGGCCAGGGGGTCCGCGCTGAAGACCCGGGCATAGGGGGCCGGGGCGGCGGAGACCGGCAAGCGCTCGCCACCGCCCCAGAGCCAGAGGCCGTTGAGGGTGGGGATACCCGCCGCTTCCCGGCGCTGGTTCACCGGGCTCTGGTGCAAGAGCATCTGGATCTCGTTGAGGTAGCGGGCCCACTGGCGGGCCGCCGGTCCTTGGGGCAAATGGCCGGCGATGGGCCGGCCCAGGACGTCGGCGAGGGGTTGGGTGACCAGATCGGGGGGCCGGTCGGTCAGGAGGTACCAGCGCGTCGGGGTCGGGGCCTCCAGGCGCAGGCCCTCGGTGCCGAGGTGCTGGTTGCAGAGGGCGACGAGGGCGTCCGCCTCGGCCCGGTCCGGGGCGAAGTCGTGCCCGGCGAAGAGCACCAGCCGGTCCCGGGCCGGCCGCAGGTGGACGGGTTCGGCGTGGAGGACATAGGCGACGGGCGGGGCGCCGGGATCGTCGGCCAGGCGGCAATAGGGGGCGCTGGGGCAATCCCGTTCCGGCGCGGGGGCGTAGCCGAAGAGGTGGAAGAGGGTCCGGCCGGGATCCGTCGCGTCCGCCCCGGGCACGCGGTCGGCCCGGCCCATGAGCCGGGACAGGACCGGTGTCGGCGGCACCGCCGCGGGCGGTACTGGCACCGGCCCGAAGAGGCCGGGGACCAGGAGATCGAGGCGCCGGCTCAACCGGCGAGGGTCTCCATGCGGATGCGCATGACCTCGCCCTTGACCGTGCTCAGGGCCTCGATGCGGGCGATGGCCCGGTTCATGCGGCCCTCGCGGACCCGGTGGCTGAGCATGATGAGGGGGACATGGGTCTCGCCCTCCTCCGGCTCCTTTTGCTTGATGGCCTCGATGCTGATGCCCTCGGCACCCAGGATGCCGGCGATCTCGGCCATGACGCCCGGCTGGTCCAGGGCGGCGATGCGCAGATAGTAGGCGGTCTCGACCTCCTCCATGGCCAGCACCGGGATATCGGCGATCTCGTCCGGCTGGAAGGCGAGATGCGGCACCCGGTTGCCGGGGTCGGAGGTGAGGACGCGGGTGACATCCAGGACATCCGCCACCACCGCCGAGGCGGTGGGCAGGGCGCCGGCGCCCGCGCCGTAATAGAGGGTGGGGCCCACGGCGTCGCCCTTGACCAGCACCGCGTTCATGACGCCATCGACATTGGCGATGAGGCGGCGCTGGGGGATGAGGGTGGGATGGACGCGCATCTCGATGCCATGCCCCGAGCGCCGCGCGATGCCCAGGTGCTTGATGCGATACCCTAATTCCGTGGCGTAGGCCACATCCTGGGCCTGGATACGGGAGATGCCCTCGGTAAAGGTCTTCTCGAATTGCAGCGGGATACCGAAGGCCAGGGCGCCCAGGATGGTGAGCTTGTGGGCGGCATCGATGCCCTCGACATCGAAGGTCGGGTCCGCCTCGGCATAGCCCAGGGCCTGGGCCTCCGCCAGCACGTCGGCAAAGTCGCGGCCCTTGTCACGCATCTCGGTGAGGATGAAGTTGCCGGTGCCGTTGATGATGCCGGCGATCCACTCAATGTGGTTGGCGGCCAGGCCCTCGCGCAAGGCTTTGATGATGGGCACGCCGCCCGCGACGGCGGCCTCGAAGGCCACCACCACGCCCTGGTCCCGGGCGGCGGCGAAGATTTCGTTGCCATGGCGGGCGATGAGGGCTTTGTTGGCGGTGACGACATGCTTGCCGTTGGCGATGGCCCGCAGGACCAGCTCGCGGGCGGGGGAATAGCCGCCGATGAGCTCGATGACGATATCGATCTCCGGGTCGTCCACCAGGGCGAAACCATCGTTGCCGATCTCACCAATCTGTTCGAGGCCCGGGATGTCGGGGTTGTACTGGATGGCCGCCGCGCGGGCGATGTGGATCTCGCGTCCAGCGCGGCGGGCGATCTCGGCCGCGTTGCGGGTCAGGACGGTGACCGTACCGCCGCCGACCGTGCCCAAACCCAACAATCCGATCTTCACCGGCTCCATAGCTGTATTCCTCTAGGCTAAAACGCTTGGTTACTGTGCGGCGCCGTAACCGCCAGGGGCGCCCGGTTACTGGACCGGGAACCGGCGGCGTGACTTCACGACATGGCCCCTCTGGGCCTGGATGCAAGGCGGCTAGTATAAGGGTCGGGGCGATAGGAGGCGAGAATCCGGACGGAATCGGGCGGAATCAAGACTTCCTTGCGGCGCGAAAAAGCCAAGGGCGAAGCGGTCCTGGCCGGTGAGCTCAATTCCCCAAGGTCTCCAGCGAGACCGCATACACCGGCTTAACGGCAAAGGGCTCCGCCGCCTGGGGATCCACCCTGATCCAGACGCCTCCCACCAGGGGCGAGGCGGGGACCTCCACCCGGGTGAAGCGCTCAAAGGGGACGCCCCGGGCCGGGTCCAGCAGGGGATGGTTGTGCTGAAAGCGATGGGTATCGCCATGGATCAGTAGCACCGGACCCGGGAAGCGGCTCATGGTGGCCACCAGTTGCTGCTTGAAACCCTGAAAGCCCTCGGGCCCCTGGCCGGCTTCGAACAGCGGATTGGCCTGGATCAGCACCACCAGGGCTCGGGCGTTACGCCCCGCGGGTAAGTCGAGCAGGCGGTTCAGGAAGGCCTGGTTGACGGCGTCACGGTCCTCGAACTCGGCCCTGGCCCCGGCATAGGGGGCGTCGAGACCATTTTGGCTGCCGACGACGTGCAGGGCCACGAAGAGTACCTCGCCGGCGACCAAGCCATAGATCTCCGGATAACGCGGATCGGCCTGGATCACCCCGAGGGCGGCGAGCCTCAGCACCGCCGGGTCGGCGAAAAAGATGGCCCGCAGGCGCGCCAACCGGTCCCGAGGATCCAGTCCGCCAGCCCCGGGGCGATGACAATCGGTCCACTCGTTGTCCCCCGGGGTGTAAACCACCGGTACCGGCAGGGAGGCGAAGAGGGCCGCGATACGCCGCAAGTGCTCGTCCGTGCAGGGGCTGCCGCCGGATTTGATATCCCCCACATGAACGATAAAGGGCGGCCTTGCCGAGGCCGCCTCCAACAGCAGGGCCCGCAGGGGGGCCTCTTCCGCCCGGTGATAGGGCAGGTCGCCCACCGCGAAGAAGCGCAGGGGCGCCACCGGGGCGGGCTCCCTGGGGACCGCCTCCCCTGCCGCCAGAGCAACCGTCGGCAAGACCGGGGCCCAGGCCAGGACCAGGGCCAGGATCAGGTAGCGGAGGTTGGGCGGGCGGTAACCGGGCAGGAGTCCCCTGGTCGGCATTCCAGGATTAGCCCTGGACGCCATCGCGCCGGAACATCTCCTTGATACCCCGCACCGCCTGGCGGGTGCGGTGTTCGTTCTCGATCAGGCCGAAGCGCACATGGGTATCCCCATACTTGCCGAAGCCGATGCCCGGGGAGACCGCCACCTTGGCTTCGCTCAGCAGCTTCTTGGAAAACTCCAGGGAACCCAGGGCGCGATAGGGCTCGGGGATGGGCGCCCAGACGAACATGGTGGCCTTGGGTTTCTCCATGAGCCACCCAGCCGCCCCCAGGCCCTCGCAGAGGACGTTGCGGCGGCTCTCGTACTGGCCACTGATCTGGCGCAGGCAATCCTGAGGCCCCTCCAGGGCGGTGATGGCCGCCACCTGGATGGGGGTAAAGGTGCCGTAATCCAGATAGGACTTGATGCGGGCCAGGGCGGCGACCAGGTCGGCGTTGCCGCACATGAAGCCCACCCGCCAACCCGGCATGTTGTAACTCTTGGAAAGGGAGAAAAACTCCACGGCCAGGTCCGTCGCCCCGGGCACCTGAAGAATGGAGGGGGCCTGGTAGCCGTCGAAGACGATGTCGGCATAGGCCAGGTCATGCACCACCCAGATGCCGTGTTCCCGGGCCACGGCGACGACCCGCTCGAAGAAATCCAGTTCGACGCACTGGGCGGTGGGGTTGCCGGGGAAGTTGATGACCAGCATCTTCGGCTTGGGCCAGGAATCCTGGATGGCCCGGCGCAACTCCTCGAAAAAATCGACCCCCGGCACCAGGGGGACGTGGCGCACGTCCGCCCCGGCAATGACAAAGCCATAAGGATGAATGGGATAGGCGGGGTTGGGCACCAGGACGGTATCACCGGCCCCCATAGTCGCCAAGGCCAGATGGGCCAGCCCCTCCTTGGAACCGATGGTGACAATGGCCTCCTTGTCCGGGTCCAGGTCCACCGCGAAGCGCTCGCGATACCAGTGGCAGATGGCGCGGCGCAGGCGCGGAATGCCCCGGGATACGGAATAGCGATGGGTATCCTCGCGCTGGGCGGCCTCCACCAGCTTATCGACGATGTGCCTTGGGGTGGGCTGGTCGGGGTTGCCCATGCCAAAGTCGATGATGTCCTCCCCCCGGGCGCGCGCGGCCGCCTTCAACTCATTGACGATATTGAAGACATAGGGCGGCAGGCGCTGAATGCGGCTGAAATCGGAGCTGGGAGCGACCATGAGAACCTCACGGCTGGGGCGGTCGGAAGGAGGGGTCGGTGGAGTTTACCGCCAAGCCGGGCGGAATTAAATCGGGCTTGCCGACGGCACCCGCCGGAAGTCTTGCCGACCCAGGGGGGCTTGGGTTATGTTGCCCCCATGAAATTTTCCCAAGCTGATCCCGGCGACGGTTACCTCATCGAGGGCTACGAGCCGGGCCGCATCCTCATCGATGGCAAGTTCTTCGTCACGGGGCTCATCCTGACCCCCCGGCGGCTCCTGCCCGACTGGGGCCCCCAGGTGGCCGCCGATCTGACGGAGGCCCACATCGACGCCCTGCTGGAACTCGACCCCCAGGTCATCCTCCTCGGCACCGGCGCCCGCCAGGTCTTCCCCGCCCTGGCCCTGCTGGCGCGGGGCATGGCGCGGGGCATCGGCATCGAGGTCATGGACACGGGGGCGGCCTGCCGCACCTACAACATCCTCATGGGCGAGGGCCGGCAAGTCGTGGCCGGACTCCTGCCGATCCGAGACTAGCCCCTCGCCCGTCCCTTCCCAGGAACCGTCCCCCAGGAGTCTCCCCCCATGGATCGCAAGATGATCCTCTCGATCCTCGCCTTCGCCGTTTTCGCCTTCATCGGCATCATGCTGCTGCTGCCGGATGAAAACATCGAGGACCAGACCCCGCGCCTGCCCTGGCAGGTGGAGCAGGACGGCCAGGGCCGCACCCGGGTCTTCGGCTTTACGCTGGGGGAGACGACCCTGGGCGAGATTCGCCGCCTTTTCCAGGAAGAAGGGGAGATCAGCCTCTTCGCCCGCCTGGACCCCGATCACCAGGCGGTCGCTTATGCGGTGGAGGCCTATTTCGATCAGATTTATCTGAACCGCATCCGCGGGGATTTCGTCATCGGCATCCAGGCGGACGCGGCGACCCTGGGCCCCATGTATGAACGGGGTCTGCGCATCAGCCAGTTGGGCAGCGGCGCCAAGAAGGTCAAGCTGGACCCGGCGGATATCGCGACCCTGGAGACCCTGCCCATCTCCGCGATTACCTACCTGCCTTGGAAATCCCTGGACGCCGAGATCGTCGCGAAACGCTTCGGCACCCCGGCGGAGCAACGCCTGGAGCCCGAAACCGGGGTGACCCACTGGCTCTACCCAGACAAGGGCATGGACCTGGCCATGGATAAAAAAGGCGGAGTAGTGATTCAGTATGTGAATCAGGACGCTTTTGCCAGCTTGATCGCGCCCCTGGCGGACTTGGCCAGCCCCAAGCCAGCGCCCTAACCCTTATTCCGGACCATAGCCGTTGGGATTGGCGGACTGCCACCGCCAGGCGTCGCGCACCATCTCATCCAGGCCCAGTTCGGCGGACCAGCCTAGCGCCTCTCGGGCGTGGCTGGGATCGGCGTAACAGACGGCGATGTCCCCAGGCCGCCGGCCGACGATGTCGTAGGGCACGGGCCGCCCACTGGCCCGCTCGAAGGCCCGCGTCATCTCCAGCACGCTGTAGCCCCGGCCCGTACCCAGGTTGCAGATCATGAGGCCGGGGTTGGCGGCGAGCCCATCCAGGGCCCGGAGATGCCCCCGCGCCAGATCGACCACATGGATATAGTCCCGCACCCCGGTGCCATCCGGCGTCGGGTAGTCCCCACCAAAGACCCGCAGACGCGGCCGTTTGCCCGCCGCCACCTGGGCGATGAAGGGCATGAGATTGTTGGGAATGCCATTGGGGTCCTCGCCGATGCGCCCGCTGGGATGGGCGCCCACCGGGTTGAAGTAGCGCAGCAGGGCGATGTTCCAACCCGGTTCGGCCTGCTGCAAATCAGTCAGGATCTGTTCGATGAAGAGCTTGGAACGGCCGTAGGGATTGGTGGCAGAGGTGGGAAAGTCCTCCCGCACCGGGACGCTGGCGGGATCGCCATAGACGGTGGCCGAGGAGCTGAACACCAGGTTGCGTACCCCGGCCGCGGACATGGCCTGGCAGAGACTCAGGGTGCCGCCGATGTTGTTGTCGTAATAGGCCAGCGGGATCTCGGTGGACTCGCCCACCGCCTTGAGACCCGCGAAGTGGATGACGGCATCGAAGACGTTGGCGCGAAAGACCGCCGCCAGGGCGGGCGTATCCCGCAGATCGATCCGGGCAAAGCCGGGGGCCCGGCCGCTGATCTCCGTTACCCGGCGCAGGGATTCCTCCTTGCTGTTGCAGAGATTATCGACCACGAAGACCGTGTGTCCAGCCGCGAGCAACTCCACGCAGGTATGGCTGCCGATGTAACCCGCCCCGCCCGTCACCAACACATGCATGGCCTTGCCTCCAGGGTCATGACCCCGGACATTTTCGGGGCCCCGCTAAAAATCCCGTATGCCTCTCATTGACGCCCAACGCGGATCGCGCAATGATCGCCATGGAATTGTACTCGCCACGGCCAGCCTTGACATGGCCATCAGAGCCCGGGGCCTGGCGGCCCCTTTACCGACAACCGAGAGGAGCCTCGACGTGCTCGACACCCCCGCCATCCCGAATACCCCGGTCCCGCCCCCGCCCGCCAGGGGCTGGGTAAAGCCCCTGCTGATGGTCACCCCCTATGTGGTGCTCTACGTCATCGCCATCTGGCTGGTAGCCATCACCGACAGCGAACCCGAGCGGGTAGGCCGGCTCTGGCAGTGGTTCATCCCCGCCATCGGCCTGGTCGCCGCCTATGGTGGCTGGCACCGGATGCGGGCGGCGGGCGAGGCCCCGGCCCCCTACCTGATCAAGCAGGTGTTGCACTGGGGGGCGACCCTGGCGGTGGTCCTGCTCCTCTTCTGGCCCACCCTGCAGATCTACCTGAACGCCGAAACGCATGGCTTCGTGGTGATCTATGTGCTGGGCCTGGCCGCCGTCCTGTCCGGGGTCCATACGGACTGGAAGATGGGCCTGTTCGGCCTCTTCCTGGTCGCCAGTGGCATCGGCATCGCCTTCTTCGACGACAACGCCATGCTGATGACCCTCATCGGCAGCGCCATCATCGGTATCGGCCTGTCGGTGGTCATCCGTAGGCACTCGCACGCCTGACACCCAGCCTAGGAGCGGCGGCGGCAACCGGGGCTAGGCCGACGCGCCCCGGTCCCCCTTCCGCCCCGTCCCCTCCAGTCCCAGCCGGACCCGCAGCCGCCGCAGCAGGTCCGGCGTCAGGTTGTCCGGTAACAGGACCAGGGAGGCGGTGCGCCACCGGCCAGACCGGAAGTTGAGTACCACCAGCCCCGGGCTGACAAAGGTCGATCCCAACAAGCGCCCGTCCCGCTCCCGCCCATCGCCTCGGATCAGGGACCAGGCGCCATCCGGCCACCAAATCGCCTCCTTCAGGCTCCAGGGCCAGCGATGCCAGATGGCCCCGCCCAGGCTCAGGGCGCACCCCGACAGCACCGCCAAGGCCAGCCCGACGCGCCCCCACGGGGCCAGCGGCAGCAAGGGGACCGTCGCCAGGGTCAACCCATGCGCGACCACCACCAGCAGGGCCAGCCGGCGCGAGACACCCGGACGGATGACCAAGGCGGGCCGTTCGATGGAGCGCGTCATGGCTTAAAATCTCCTCGCCTTCCTTTCCCAATGCCCAGGACCGCCACCCCGATGGACGACTACGACGCCTTCCCCTACGAGAGCATCGCCTTCCCGGAGACCCATCCCCATCACCTGGCCGTGCTCGGCCGGCTACTGGGACTCGACACCGCGTCTCCCGCGACCGCGCGGGTGCTGGAGATTGGCTGCGCCGGGGGCGGCAATCTCATCCCCCTGGCCCTGGGCCTGCCCGGCGCCCGGTGCCTGGGCATCGACCTCTCGGCGCGGCAGATCGCCATGGGCCAGGACCTGGTCCAGACCTTGGGCCTGGGTAACCTGGAATTGCGGCAGGGCGACATCCTCGACCTGGACCCCAGCCTGGGCCCATTCGACTACATCATCGCCCACGGTGTCTATTCCTGGGTTCCCGACCCGGTGCGGGACCATCTGTTGCGCCTGGCCAGCCGCCTGCTCGCCCCCACCGGCATCTTCTATGTCAGCTACAACTGCCTGCCGGGCTGGCGGATGCGCGGCATGCTGCGGGACATCCTGCGCTACGCCTGCCGCGCCGCCGTGACCCCCACCGAACGCATCGCCGCCGCCCGCGCCGCCCTGGACCGGTTGCGCGCCAGCCTCCAGGGGCTCGAGGCCCATAGCGCCCGCTATCTGCTGGCGGAGATCGTCCACCTGGATCAGGTCCACCCCAGCTACCTGCTGTTCGAGTACCTGGCGGAGCACAACCGGGCCTTCCTCTTCAGCGACTTCGCCGCCGACGCGGAGCGGGCCGGGCTGCGCTACCTCTGCGACACGGACCCGCGCACCCTCTTCCCCTCGACCTATGGCGAGGCCGTGGACCAGGCCCTGGCCCCCATCGAGGACGGCCTGGAACTGGAGCAATGGCTGGATTTCGTTACCAACCGCAACTTCCGCCAGAGCCTGCTGTGCCGCGCGGACGCGGATCTGCCGGAGGAGATCGCCATCGACCTGGACCGTTTCGCGGGCCTGGCCTTCCGCGCGGACCTGCGCCCCGCCGCCAGACCCGACCTGCGGCGGGTCAAGGACAACCCCTTTATCACCCCCGCCGATGTCACCCTGCAGGTCAGCCAACCACTTACCAAGGCGCTGGTCCTGGAACTCGGTGCCCGCTACCCGGACTCCCTGAGCCTGGCGGAGATCCTGCCCGCCGCCATCCAGCGCGTCGAGGCCGCAGGTGGCGGTGCCCTGGCCCAAGCGGTCGATGCCTGCCTGCAGGAGCTCTTTAGCCTTTTTGCTCACAACGCCATCGCCGCCCAGCCGGAGCCACGCCACCAGCCACCGCCGGCTCTGGACCGGCCCCGAGTCTGGCCCCTGGCTCTGGCCCAACTCGCCGGGGGTGCCCGCCGTGTCACGACCCTCAACCATACCAACCTGGATCTGGATGCCTTTGCGATCCAGCTCATGGGCTATCTGGATGGGACGCGCACCCCGGACGAGGTGGCGCTGACTCTGACCGATGACCTGCTGGAGGGCCGTCTCGCGCCGCCCAAGGCGTTGGGTACCCAAGTCTGGCCCAGAAACAAGCTATTGGCTCGCACTCAGACGGCCACTTTGGAACTGATAGCCCTCTTTGGCCGCCAAGGGATACTGCTAGGGGATTGACGCTAGGGTCGGATGATTCGGGCTGTCGCTATCCCGGGCCGGGTGAGGGCTGGCGGGGGTCGCCGTGAATACGTCCCTGTAGGCTTGGCGACAGCATCCCTGCTGTCGACACCCCCGCCAACCCTCACCCGACCCTCCTTCTATAGGCCGAGGCGTTGTCCGGCGCTGGGTAAGAATACCGCTCTTCCAAATAGCGGACGGCTACAGCGAGGGAATGGCAGACACGCGCACCCCTACTGGAGGCGGGTCATGTTGGTTTAAGGATGCAATATTTCACTCATGTTAGGCGACAGCCCAAACTGCCCCCCCAGCGACATCGCAAACTGACCCCCTGACGGGCGGGAGGAATCGATGTCGAGAATCCGTTACAACGCCTCTTCTTCCTGGGCCATAGGAACCAAGAGAGGCGAGACGATGCGAGAACCGGAGGAGGTAGCCGCGATGCTGCGATTGCACGCGTTGGGTTGGGGGGCGAAGCGCATTGCCGCGGAGCTGGGGGTGAGTCGCAACACGGTCAGGCGCTACCTGCGCCAAGGGGGTTGGGCAGAGTACCGCAGCCCCCGGCGAGCGGGGGCCTTGGGGGCACATGGGGCCTGGGTGGCGGAACGGTTCCAGCGCCACCGGGGCAACGCCGAAGTGGTCCGCCAGGAGTTAGCCGCGGAGTTAGGGGTGGCGGTGTCGTTACGCACGGTGGAGCGGGCCTGTGCGCCGTTGCGCCGGGAGTTGCGCGCCGAGGCGTTGGCCACGGTGCGCTTTGAGACCGCTCCCGGGCAGCAGATGCAGATCGATTTTGGCAGTCGGCGCCTGGAGATTGGCGGGGAGAACCGGGGGGTATCGGTCTTTGTGGCCACCCTCGGCTACTCGCGACGCTGTTACGTCCAGGCGTTTGGGCACGAGCGTCAGAGTGCCTGGTTCGAGGGCATGGAGGGGGCCTTCCGCCACTTTGGCGGGGTCCCCCAAGAGGTCCTGCTCGACAACGCCCGGGCCCTGGTGGCCTACCATGACCCGCAAACCCGGGAGGTGCAGTTCAATGAGCGGCTGCGCGCCTTTGCCGACTACTGGGGGTTTCGGCCTTGCGCCTGCGCGCCCTATCGCGCCCGCACCAAGGGCAAGGACGAGCGCATGGTCGGCTACGTCAAGGGCAACGCCCTGGCCGGGCGCGCCTTCGCCGGCTGGGCGGCCCTGGAGAGTCATTTGGTCTGGTGGATGCGCGAGGTAGCCGACGTGCGCATCCATGCCGGGACCGGGGAGCGACCCCTTGATCGTTTCGCCCGGGAGGCGGCCGCCTTACGCCCACTCAACGACCGCCCCGCCTACCAGGCCGGGCGGTCCCTGCTCCGCAAGGTCCACAGCGACAGCTGCGTGGAGGTCGACACCCACCGCTACAGCGTCCCGTGGCGGCTGATTGGGGCCGAGGTGCGGGTCGAAGTTCAGTACGGGAGAGTCCGCATCCTGGCCGGTGAGCAGGAGGTCGCCGGTCACGACCAGGGGGTCGGACGCGGCGGATGCTCGCTGGATCCCGCTCACCTGGAGGGCATTGTCAGCCGTGCGACCCCCCCGCCGCTGGCCGAGGCGACCCCGCTGTTGCTGCGCCCCATGAGCGAGTACCAGGATCTGGTGGGAGCGCCCTGGTAATGGACAGCCGCCACGAACACCTCACCGCCCTGCTCACGCGCCTCAAGCTCACCGCCGTGCGCGAGCGCCTCGACAACCTCCTCGACGAGGCCGCCCGGCGCGAGCTGACCTTGCGCGAGGCCCTGGTCTACCTGTGCGAGGCCGAGGTCGCCTACAAGGAACAGCGGCGCATCGACATGGGCAGCCGCATCGCCCACTTCCCGTACCTGCGCAGTCTGGAGGACTTCGATTTCTCCGCCCAGCCCGCGCTCGACCCGCGTCAGGTCCGGGAACTGGCCACCGGGCGCTGGGTAGCCAACGGCGACGCTCTGCTCCTGCTCGGGCCGCCCGGGGTCGGCAAGACCCACCTAGCCGTCGCACTGGGGCGTGCGGCCATCGGCCAGGGCTACTCGGTGCTGTTCGCCACCGCCGCGGCCCTGATGACCGCTCTGGTCAAGGCCCACAGCGAGGGCCGCCTGGAGGAGCGCCTGACCCTCTACGCCAAGCCCAAGCTCCTGATCGTCGATGAGTTGGGCTACCTGCCCTTCGAGGCCAGCGCCGCGCACCTGTTCTTCCAACTCGTCTCGCGCCGCTACGAGCGTGGCAGTCTGCTGGTCACCAGCAACCGCCATGTCTCCGAGTGGGGCGAGGTCTTCGGCGACCCGGTGGTGGCCACCGCCATCCTCGACCGCCTGCTCCACCACAGCCATGTGCTGACCATCCGCGGGGAAAGCTATCGCCTGCGCGAGAAACGGCGCTCGGGCCTCGTCCGTCCGAGCGTCATCAACCACGAAACCACCACCGCAATGCCCGGCTAGGGGGTCAATTCTTCGTGTCGCCAGGGGGTCAATTCCTGGTGTCGCTTGACAACTCAGGGATTATTGCCCGTTCCTATGACGATGCGCTTAATGTTGCCCGTGCCACTAAGAATGACGATAAAATTCCCTACTTCTCCACCAGTCCATACGCCAGGAGCGTTCGCTGGAAAATGGGGCTCTAAAGTCTTCAAAGCTTCGCTCATATAAAGATCTACAGTTGATCCGCTTCGATTCGTGTAAGTTTTCATAAGTTTTGCATCAAAAGGAATTAAGCTTTTCGCTAGAGAGCGGGATTCATTGATACTGATTCCCTTGGTCTTTTCCGAGATAGGCAATGGAGAAACAATAACCTCCATTAACCAAATACGGTCATCTATGAAGCTAACCATATATTTCCCGCTTTTGTAGCAAGTGTATCCCCTCATACATTTTGTATCTGGCTTCCCTTGCTTTAATTCCCAAAGACTTCTTGACAATCCTAAACTTCCCGATTCTATATCGGCCACCGCATTTTGGTTTATTTGCTTTTCTGAAGAACTTGCCTGTGAATTATTTTGCACGGCGAGCGAATGCCTTTTTTCAAAATTTATATTTTTTTCATTTTGAATCCCCTGCTGGATTTTAATATAGTTCGGATAATTTTCTTCAAATAGTCCAGCATAATTGCCTGTATAAATTTCATTAGACCGCTGTCCACATAATGCATAATAACTTTCCATGTTTTTGTTCTGCTGGGCATTCACAACCAATGCCGAACCAGAGCGTTTTTCCGGAAATAAATAGACGAATCTTTTTCTACTTGCTCTTTATTGTAGGGACATAGAGAATTTTTTATGGCTGCTTGATCCTCGGCCATAAGAGAGCCAGAAAGGAATAACAAGGATAAATATAATATTATTGAAAATTTCTTATTCATTGATTTTATACCCTATCAGTTGACGTAATTAAGGGCGAACCAGACTATCAGCGCACCCCCCAAAGTTCAGCATCACGAGTGATAATGCCCGCTACTTTCGCGCCCAGGCCATCACGAACTCTCTGAACCATACCCTCCCCGAAATCCCCGCTAATTCTACTAGTGCCGCCTCCTGGCGCTTGTAGCCCAGATCCTCCTGACCTTTTGATTCTGAAGGGGAATCCGAAAGTGCTTCCATTCCTTGTTAGTACCCCTCAAGCACCCCCGTGATCAAGACCCCTCCCCAAAGCCAAGCGCTCTTCCTCCCAACGTGCCCAACCACCAGACGCTCACGAGCGGGGTCTGGTGCTGCTGTCCGGGGGCGTGCATGGCAGGGATGCCATGCCCGAGCCTCCAGGGATGGATTTACGGCGACCCCCGGACAGGAGCACCAGAACCCGCCCGCGCCAGCCTATCCAGTTCCCGCAAATGCACCAGCTTCTCCCGAATACGAATCTCCAACCCACGGTCCACCGGCTCGTAATAGCGTCGTGGCCGTAGACCCTCGGGAAAATAGACCTCGCCAGCGGCATAGCCCTCCGGCTCGTCATGGGCATAGCGATAGTCATAGCCATACCCCAGCTCCTTCATCAGCCGGGTCGGGGCATTGCGCAGATGGACGGGAACCTCCAGGGAGCCGGACTGGCGGGCATCCTCCTGGGCGGCCTTCCAGGCCAGATAGACGGCATTGCTCTTCGCCGCGCAGGCCATATAAACCACAGCCTGGGCAAGGGCCAGTTCCCCCTCGGGACTGCCCAGACGCTCCTGCACATCCCAGGCGTTCAGCGCCAACGCCAGCGCCCGGGGATCGGCATTGCCAATATCCTCGCTCGCCATGCGCGCCACCCGCCGCGCGATATAGAGAGGATCGCAACCGCCGTCGATCATGCGCGCCAGCCAATAGAGGGCCGCATCCGGGGCCGAGCC
The DNA here is from genome assembly GCA_020851955.1 of Chromatiaceae bacterium. Classification (GTDB taxonomy): domain Bacteria; phylum Pseudomonadota; class Gammaproteobacteria; order Chromatiales; family Chromatiaceae; genus M0108. The sequence goes on from JADZBU010000221.1 coordinate 21,201, forward strand.
GCGCACCGACTTGTGCAGAGCGGAGATCTGGTCATAAAAGATATCGCCGCCCTTATCAAACCGACGCGCATGACCGGCGATGACCTCCGTCACCACCCGTTCGCCAATCTCCCCGCCCTCGCTCAAGTCCGCCGCCAACTCCAGCAGATTCAAGGCCCGGCGGGCATCGCCGTCCGCCGCCTCCGCCAGCACCCTCCGCTGCTCGGGGGCCAGGGTCAAACCCAATTGCCCCAGGCCCCGCTCCCGATCCGCCAGGGCCTGGTCCATGACCCCTTCCAGGTCCTCGAGCTCCAGGGCCTTGAGGACATAGACCCGGGCGCGGGACAGGAGGGCATTGTTGAGTTCGAAGGAAGGATTCTCGGTGGTGGCGCCAATGAAGACCAGGGTCCCCTCCTCCACATGGGGCAGGAAGGCATCCTGTTGGGCCTTGTTGAAGCGATGGACCTCATCGATGAATAGGATGCTGCCCCGCCCGTCCGCGGCCCGCACCCGCCGGGCCTCCGCCACCGCCTCGCGGATGTCCTTGACCCCGGACAGCACCGCCGAGAGGCGCATGAAGTGGCAACCGGAAGAGCCTGCCAGCAACCGCGCCAGGGTCGTCTTGCCCGTGCCCGGCGGCCCCCAGAAAATCATGGAGTGAGGCCGGTCCATCTCGATCGCCCGGCGCAGGGGCTTGCCGGGGGCGAGGAGATGGGCCTGGCCACGGAATTCCGCCAGCGCGCGGGGCCGCATGCGCTCCGCCAGGGGGGCCATGGCGTGGGTGGCCGGACTTGCCGAGGAAGGGGCCGCCATCTACTGGATCTCGAGAAAGTCTCCGCCGATGGGCCGGTCCAGCTTGAAGAGCTTGGCATCCAGCTTGGGGTTGCGCTTGGTGTCCAGGAAGCTGAAGCGGGTGATCTGGCCGAAGCTATCCTCCATCAGCAGGGTATCCAGGGCCTCGCCAATGAAGCCGATACGGATGCGCGTGACCTGCCCATCCGCCTTCTTGGGTTGCAGCTCCACCCAGTCACGCCCATCGCCGGGGTCCCAGGTGACAATTTCGAAATGGCGATCGATGGGTTCGTTGGAGGCCAACAACTGGGCCGGGGTGCCGTCCAGGGCGCTGGATTGACTCTGATGAGAGATCTGATCCAGCTCGATGTCATGGAGCCAGACCCGATCGCCATCGGCCACGATGACCTGCTCCATGGGCGCCCGGTACTCCCAGCGGAAGCGGCCGGGCCGCTGGAGATAGAAGGTACCCTCGGACTCGATCATGCGCCCGCCATCGGCGCTCAGGGTGTATTGGTGAAATTCGGAGGTAAGGGTGTTCAACCCCTTGAGATAGTCCTTCAGGCGCGCCTCGCCGCTGGGGGCGGCCAGGGCGATGCTGGTCAGGGCCAGGAGGCTGGCGGTCAGGACCGCTTGCAGCAGCCGGATCGGATGACGGGCGGGACGCTCCGGGTAACAGCGGGCAGGGGTCCGTGGCATGGGCATGGTTCGTGGGTTCATGGGGTCCGGTAGGGCGGGAAGGGCCTGGCGATGACCGCCAAGCACAAGTCGGTGAGGAGAAAGTGGTATCGATGGGGCCCATATTGTAGCCCCGCCGGGCCAAAATCGAGCGCTTTACCCCCCGATCGGTATAGAGTGGCGGCCTCTTGCGGCTTAGCCTTGTGGAGCAGCCTCTATGACCCAGCCTCTTGACCACGCCAGCCCTGACGCGGAGACGGATTTGATCGCGCGCCTGACCTTGCGCCTACCGCCCCTCCCCCGGGCCCTGGTGCGCGACTTCACCCAAGGGCAGCTCGGTCTGCGGGCCATGGGCCTGGTCTATACCACCCTCCTCTCCCTGGTGCCCCTGCTGGCGGTGAGCTTCTCCGTCCTCAAGGGTTTCGGCGTCCATAACCGGGTGGAGCCCCTGCTCCTGGAGGCCCTGGTACCCCTGGGAGAGACAGGCAAGATCATCGGCACCCAGCTCATCCAATTCGTCGAAAACGCCCGGGTCGCCGTGCTGGGCACCCTGGGACTGGTGCTCCTCATCTACACCTCGGTTTCCCTGATCCAGAAGACCGAGGAGGCCTTCAACCATATTTGGCATGTCGCCCGACCGCGATCCCTGGCCAATCGCTTCAGCCATTACCTGACCGTCATCCTGATCGCTCCGGTACTGTTTCTGTCAGCCTCGGGTCTCGCCGGTTCCATCCAGACCAGCGCCCCCTTCACCAGCCTGCTGACCAGCGTCCCCGGGTCCGGGCTGCTGACCCTTCTCGGCTGGCTGCTGCCTTACCTGATCCTGGCCGCCGCCTTCACCTTCATCTACGTCTCGCTCCCCCAGGCCCATGTCCAGTTCCGCCCCGCCCTGGTGGGAGCCCTGGCGGCGACGGTCCTGTGGCGGCTCACGGGCTGGGGCTTCGGCTATTTCATGGCCGGTTCCACCCACCTCACCGCCATCTATTCGGGCTTCGCCATCCCCATCCTCTTCATGATCTGGGTCCATATGGCCTGGCTCATCCTCCTGGCCGGCGCCAGCCTCGCCTTTTATCTCCAGCACCCGGAATACCTGACGACGGCCGACGGGGAGGCGCGGCCCGGTTGCCAACTCCAGGAGCGCTGGACCCTGGCGGTGGCGGGACAGGTGGCGCATCGCCATTACCAGGGCGGCCTACCCTGGGACCGGGACGGCCTGGCCCAGGTCCTGGGACTGCCGTGCAACCTCGTCGGTAACAGGCTCGAGCTGCTGGAGGCCGGCGGCTACCTGGTGCGCACCGTCGGGGAACCCAGCCGTTATGTCCCGAGCCGCGACCCCGACACCATTGACCTCGCCGGGCTGCTGGACTTCGCCAGGGGCTACCCGGAGACCCCAGGTGCCACCCCGTCCCGGTCCGGCGGTCCCACCGCCACCGCCATCGAGGTCCGCCTCGACGAGGCCCGCCAACAGGCCCTGGCCGGCCTGACCCTCAAGGACCTCGCCGATCAGATCGGCGCGGTGGGGGCCTGACGGTTCAGCACCGCCTAAGGAAGGATTCAGTCGCTCCCGGTGCCTCTTCGGCGGGCCGGCAGGTCAATGTCGGTCAAGGGGTCATCCGGCCGAGTCACCACCCCGCCGCGAAAATCATCGCCTGGACCATCCCCCCCGGCCCCTTTCAGGCCAAGAGTTCCAGAGCCTCGCGCACGGGGCGAAAGGAGCGGCGATGAATGGGACTGGGGCCCAGGGCCCGCAGGGCGGCAATGTGAGCTGGCGTCGGGTAGCCTTTGTGCAGGGCCAGTCCATAGCCCGGATGGAGGAGGTCGAGCCGGGCCATCTCCCGGTCCCGGGCGACCTTGGCCAGGATGGAGGCGGCGGAGATGGCGGCTACCTTGGCATCGCCGCCCACGATGGCCGCGACGGGACAATCCAGCGCGGGGCAGCGGTTGCCATCCACCAGGGCCCGATCCGGGGGGAAGGCCAGACCCTGGACCGCCCGCCGCATGGCCAGCAGGGTCGCCTGGAGGATGTTGAGGGTATCGATCTCGGCGGGGCTGGCGCTGGCCACGCACCAGGCCAGGGCAAACCGCTGGATTTCGGGCTCCAGGAGGGCGCGCCGGGCGGGGGAAAGGCGCTTGGAATCATCCAGGCCCGGGATGGGCCGGGCGGGATCGAGGATGACGGCGGCGGCGGTGACGGGGCCGGCCAGGGGCCCGCGACCCGCCTCGTCGATACCGGCGATCAGGGCCACGGTGGGCCCCGGGGCCGCGCCGGGGGCCATCAAGGGGAAGCGGCCAGTTCCAGCAGAGCCCGGGCGGCCTGGCGACCGGCGTCCCGACGCAGTTGCCGATGGATGCCGGCGTAGGTCTCCCGGATCTCGGCCAGCCGCGGCTCATCCGCCAGGAGCGCCAGCAGAGCCGGCCCCATCAGTTCCGCCCGGCAGCGGTCCTGGATGAATTCCGGGGCCAGTTCCCGGCCGGCCAGGATATTCGCCATGGCGACCTGGGGGACCTTGATGAGGTTAAACACCTTGACCAGGCGATAGGCGAAGGCATCGA
>JADZBU010000222.1 GCA_020851955.1 Chromatiaceae bacterium
GACATCGTTCACTCCCCTGGTTTAGTTTGCACTTCCAAGGGTATGACTGTTCGGAGATCCTGCCAACCTCTCCAAGGCCTATAACCAAGCGCAGCACTCGGTCTTGGGCGGATTTGTGATCAAGGCCCAACGTGGCCATCGAAATCGGCCTCATCCTCAAGGCGCAATTGCTGGCCGAGCAACTGGGCTTGCGCTAATCAAGGGCCTCGGGCCTTCCGCCCGTGGGCCCGAGCCCGGGTCGCGCCAGACCTTGGCGATCCCCGGCCCCGGCGGTCCCGCTCAGTAGAGGGCGCTGAGCATCTTGGCCCGGTAGGCGGCGACCAGGGGGCCCGCGCCGCCGAGCAGGTCGAAGATGAGAATCATGGCCTTGCGGGCGGCATCCTCGCCATAGGCGCGGTCGCGCTTGAGGAGGGCGAGGAGTCCGGCCAGGGCGGCTTCGAGATCGCCGTTGACGACCTGCCAGGCGGCGAGCAGGTAAGCGGCCTCGCTGTCCTTGGGATCGCTGGCGAGACGGGCGGCCAGTTCGGCCGGGGGCGGGGCGGTGGCCGCCAGGTTGGCGAAGCGGAGTTGGCCGCGCAGGGCCTGGACCTCCGGGTCCTTGGCCAAATCGAGGGGGACCCGCTCGAGAAGCGCCTCGGCGCCTGGGGTGTCGCCGCTGGCGGCCAGGATCTGGACCTCGGCGAGGAAGAGGCGTGGATTGTCGGGGTCCTTGGCCCGGGCTTGATCCAGCTCGGCCTGGGCGCCGGCCAGGTCTCCCAGCATCAGCCGATGGGTGATGCCGTCGAGCAGGCTGTCGGACTCGCGCGGCAGGTGGGGTTCCAGGAAGGCCCGGATCTGGGCCTCGGGGAGGGCGCCCATGAATTGATCGACGGGACGCCCATCCTTGAACAGTTGGACCGTGGGCAGGCTGCGGATGCCAAACTGGGCGGCGAGGGCCTGTTCCTCCTCGGTGTTGAGCTTGGCGACCAGGAGGCGCCCGCCGTATTCGTCCGCCAGCTTGGCGAGGATGGGCATGAGGGCGCGGCAGGGGGCGCACCAGTCGGCCCAGAAATCCACCAGGACGGGGCGGTCGTAGGAGCCCTCGAGCACCACCTCTTGGAAGTTTTGCGCCGTGACGGCGACCAGATAGGGTGAGTTGGCCATGGGCGCCGTCCTCCTGAAGCGAGCGGTTGGAATTGGTTGGGAAGCCCGTAAATAGGCCTGCAAAGCGAGCGATTCAAGCCGGCGGGGTCACGGATCATGCGCCCCGCCGGCGCCAGGGTCTCATTCACCCCCAGGAGGAAAGCCCCATGACCCAAGCTGTTCACGTTGTCTGTCCCCATTGCGATGCGGTTAACCGGGTACCCGCGGAGCGCCTGGGCGAGGAGGCCAAGTGCGGTAAGTGCCGCGCGCCCCTCTTTGCCGGCGCCCCCCTGGCCCTGGACGAGGGGCGCTTCGCCAAGCACCTGGGGCGCGGCGATCTGCCGCTGGTGGTGGATTTTTGGGCGCCCTGGTGCGCCCCCTGTCGGGCTATGGCGCCGGCCTTCGAGGCCGTGGCACGGCGCATCGAGCCCCGGGCGCGCCTGATAAAGGTGAACACGGAGGAGGCTCAGGCCCTGGCGGGGCGCTATGGCATCCGGAGTATTCCCACCCTGGTGGTCTTTCGCGGCGGCCGGGAGGTGGCGCGGACCTCGGGGGCCATGGACGCCGCGGCGCTGGAAAACTGGATTCGCCGGATGCTGTAACATAGGTGACTCTGTTGGGCGCGAGGCTCGACTCGTTAAATGGGCTTTTCACTAGGGGGAAAGGATGACAAGAAAATTGGTCGAGACCCAGGGTCTGTCGCCGCGGCGCTTCGCGACGATCGCTGTCCTTACCACGGCGATGGGCCTACTGTGCCCTGTCGTTGTCGCGGGTGCGGGTGATGGCATTGCGTTACAAGCCTACGGCGGGGTGGGCCTTCCCGAGGTCGCCGCCGCAGTGGCACACGACACCTCCCCGGCGCTGCGCGATATTCCGGCCGTCGCGACTGCCCTGGGTGGGGAGTTGCCAATCAACCACCCGATTCCGAACTCCCGTATTCAGGCCCTGAAGCAGTCTCTGCACCGGGCAAGGGCGATCCCGGCCAGCCCGGACCTGGAAACAGCAGCGGGTGCGACGCCAATGCCGGCCCCGCTCCAGAACTTCCCGGGTATGGATAACGTTAATGGATATTACCCGCCGGACACTAACGGCGATGTGGGTCCTAACCACTATGTCCAGATCGTGAATGTTTCTCTCGCGGTGTACAGCAAGACGGGCGATCTGCTTTATGGACCAGTGGACAACAATACCCTCTGGGATGGCTTTGGCGGCGCCTGCGAGACGCAAAACGATGGTGATCCCATCGTCCTTTACGACGCTCTGGCCGATCGCTGGCTGATCTCGCAGTTCGCGGTCCCTGATGTAGGCGATAACTTCGAATGCGTTGCCATCTCCACCTCGGGTGACCCCTTGGGGTCCTACTACCGCTATGCCTTCTCCTACGGTACCGACTTCCCCGACTACCCCAAGATCGGGGTATGGCCCGATGGCTACTACGTTACCTACAACATGTTTGGTGACGCAGGCTTCAAGGGGGTGACGACCTGCGCGCTGGAGCGCCGGGCGATGCTTAATGGTGACCCGGCCAGCCGCCAGCAGTGCTTTTTCCGTGCCCAGGAGTGGTCACTCTTGCCGTCGGACTTGGACGGCCACAACCCCCCACCGGTCGGATCACCCAATTACATCATCGGTGAGCATTGGGACGATTTCACCAAATTGACGATGTACCGGTTCGCCGTGGATTGGGACACGACCGCGAACAGCTCCTTCACGGGGCCGGTCTATATCACGGTCGATCCCTATACCCCTGCCTGCCTGGACGTCACCGACCGAGGTCGCTGTGTTCCTCAGCCTAGCCCCGGTGTACTCCTGGAGTCCCTTGGCGGGCACGCCATGTACCGTCTGGCCTACCGAAACTTTGGTACCCATGAGTCCCTGGTGGTGAACCACAGTGTCGCGATGGACGGTAATCTGGAATTTACCTCCCAGATCGGTGTGGGCTGGTACGAGATCCGGTCCCCCGGTGCTCCGGCGCCGGTCGTCTATCAGGAGGGCACCTCGGCCAGCGATGTACCAGGCCAGTTCCGGTGGATGGGTTCCATCGCCATGGATCGTCAGGGCAACATGGCGTTGGGCTATAGCAGTTCGAGTACCAGCTTGTATCCATCGATTCACTATATCGGCCGGCTGGCGACCGATCCCCTGGGTACCATGCCGTTCGCGGAGGGTCTCATCATGGCCGGCACCGGCTCCCAGACCGGTACTAGTGCACGTTGGGGCGACTACACGGCCATGCAGGTGGATCCGGTGGACGACTGCACCTTCTGGTACACCAATGAGTATCTCGTGGGCACCAGCTGGAACGACTGGACTACTCAGATCGCCAGCTTTAAGTTCCCTGGCTGTGGTCCGACCCCGGCCCCGGTACCCGCCATGTCGGGGCCGGCGATGGTGGGACTGATGCTGCTCCTGTTCGGAGTAACGGCGGTACGACTCTGGCCGCGTCGCGTCTGAGGGGAGCTGGCAAGAGCCTTTGGCAGGGGGGCCGAGAGTGCCACTTTGCTCTCCTCGCCAGGGAACATCGGGTCGGGTACCCTGCTTCAACAAAAGGGTAAACGAGATTTCACCCTACTCCATGCAATATCAGGGGGTCTTGGCCCCCCCGGCCCCCTGGCGGCGAATGGACAGGGCAAGGGGAATCACTTAGAATTTCCGCCGTTCGAGGTGCCTGGCCCTAGCTGTTCCCGCCGCTCTCGTCCTCACGTCTTCGTGCACCGTCGCACGATCC
>JADZBU010000223.1 GCA_020851955.1 Chromatiaceae bacterium
CCTCATGGGAACCGGTATCGGATTTACGGCCGCCAAGCCAGAGGCGGCATTTCGTTAGGCTTGGGATATTATGCCAAATGTATGCCAAAACTGCCCAGCGAATAAGGGCCTGGCCCTTCAGCCCCCCGCCGGGGGCGCGCCTTGCACCTTCAGGGTGCAGGAATCCCGCCCGCAGGCTCGCGCCGAGCCAGCACCGGCCTCGCCCCCGCCCGGACGCCCCACAACCCGCCCGTTATCGGTGCGCGGGCCGCCATCCATGCACCAACCGAGGGCGCGCATGCCGCCTTGGTCGCTCGACACCCACCCCATGCCTTGATTCCCTGGCCCGCGGAGGCTACTCTAACGCGCCCCTTAATTTCTAGCCCTGGCCGAAGAATGCCGCTGTTATGAAAATCGGTGTACCCCAAGAGACTTGCGCCGGGGAGACCCGCGTCGCCTCCACCCCCGAGGTGGTCAAAAAGCTGGTCAAGACCGGTTTCCAGGTCCTGATCGAGGCCGGCGCCGGCGTCGCGTCCCACTATCCCGACGACCAGTACCGGGAAGCCGGGGCCGAGATCGTAGACCGCGCCACCGCCTTTGACGCCGATATCCTTCTCAAGGTCCGGCGACCCAATCTCGACGAGGTCGCGGCCATGCGGGCCGGCGGCATCTTCATCGGCTACGTCGAGACCTGCGGCGAGGATGAGATCATCGGCGCCATGGTCCGCAAGGACCTCCGGGTCATGGCGGTGGAGCGCATTCCCCGCATCTCCCGCGCCCAATCCATGGACGCCCTCTCCTCCCAGAGCAACATCGCCGGCTACCGCGCCGTCATCGAGGCCGCCGCCCGTTATGGGCGCTTCATGCCCATGATGATGACCTCCGCGGGCTCCGCCAAGCCCGCCCGGCTGGTGGTCCTCGGCGCCGGCGTCGCCGGCCTGCAGGCCATCGCCACCGCCCGTCGCCTCGGTTGCGACGTCCATGCCTATGACGTGCGCCCCGAGACCCAGGAGCAAATCCAGTCCCTGGGCGCCAAGGCCATCGTCCTGGACATCGGCGAGAGCGGCGCCGGCACCGGCGGTTACGCCAAGGAGCTGTCCGACGAGGCCAAGGCCCGCCAGCAGGCCGCCCTGGCCGACGAACTGGCCAAGGCCCACATCATCATCTCCACCGCCCTCATCCCCTGCCGCCCGGCGCCGGTCCTCATCACTCCCGAGGTGGTGGGCCGGATGCGCCCCGGTTCCGTCATCGTCGATCTGGCGGCCGCCACCGGCGGCAACTGCCCCCTGACGGAAAAGGACCAGGTGGTCGAGAAACAGGGCGTCATCCTGGTGGGCCTCACCAACTTCCCGGCTTTGGTCCCGGCGGACGCGAGCGCCTTCTACGCCCGCAACCTCTCGAACCTGCTCGAAATCATGGTGGACAAGTCCGACGCGGGTCCCGTCCTCAAGGACCTGGACCAGGACGAGATCACCCAGGCCATGCGCGTCGGCGTCTAGCCGCGCCCGCCCCACGCCCCTCACCCGGAGTCATCTGATGTCGGAGACCCTCCTCGCGCTCTACGTGTTCGTACTGGCCTGTTTCATCGGCTACTACGTCATCTGGGGCGTCACGCCCTCCCTGCACACCCCCCTGGTGGCCCTGACCAACGCCATCTCCGGCATCGTCATCGTCGGCGCCCTCCTGGTGACCGGCCTCGAAAATGCCGGGACCACGGCCGAGATCATGGGCTTTATCGCCGTGCTCCTGGCTTCCATCAACGTCTTCGGCGGTTTCCTGGTGACCCACCGGATGCTGTCCATGTTCAAGAAGAAGAAGTAAGGAGACGCCCATGGAACTCTCGGCCAATACCCAGGCCATCGCCTATCTCGGCTCGGCCATTCTCTTCATCCTGTCCCTCAAGGGACTGACCCACCCCGCCACCGCCCGGCGCGGCAACCTCTTTGGCATGATCGGCATGGCCATCGCCATCGCCGCCACCCTGATGGGCGCCGAGGTCCGGTCCTTCGGCTTCATCATCGCCGGCGTGGCGGCGGGCGCCGTCATCGGCAGCATACTGGCGATGCGCATCCAGATGACGGCCATGCCGCAACTGGTCGCCGCCCTCCACAGCTTCGTGGGCATGGCCGCCGTCCTGGTGGCCGTCGGCACCTTCCTCAACAAGGCCGCCGCCGACGCCCTCAACGCCGTCCTCATGGGCGAGCTGTCGGCAGGCATCATCATCGGCGCCATTACCTGCACCGGCTCGGTCATCGCCTTCGGCAAACTCCAGGGGCTCATCAGCGGCCAACCCGTCAAGTTCACCGGCCAGCACGCCCTCAACGCCGCCATCGCCCTGGCCACCCTCGCCCTGGGCGTGCACTTCGCCATGACCGGCAGTGCCCTGTCCCTGACCCTCATGACCCTGCTCGCCTTCATCCTGGGCGTGACCCTCATCATCCCCATCGGCGGCGCCGACATGCCGGTCATCATCTCCATGCTCAACAGCTACTCGGGCTGGGCGGCGGCGGCCACGGGCTTCACCCTCCACAACAACCTGCTCATCATCGTCGGTGCCCTGGTCGGCTTCTCCGGCGCCATCCTGTCCTTCATCATGTGCAAGGCCATGAACCGCTCCATCATCAACGTGGTGTTCGGCGGCTTCGGCAGTGGCGATGGCGGCGGCGGTGACAATGCCGGCGCCCAGGCGGCGGCAAAGGGTGTCAAGTCGGCCTCGGTGGAGGATGCGGTCTATTGGATGGAAGACGCCAACAAGGTCCTCATCATCCCCGGCTATGGCATGGCGGTCTCCCAGGCCCAGCACTCCCTGAAGGAACTGATGGAATTGCTGCAGGCCCGCGGCGTGGACGTCAAATTCGCCATCCATCCGGTGGCGGGGCGCATGCCGGGCCACATGAACGTGCTCCTGGCTGAGGCGGACATCCCCTACGACCAGGTGCTGGAGATGGACGAGGTCAATCCGGAGTTCCCGACGGCGGACGTGGCCCTGGTCGTCGGCGCCAACGACGTCGTCAACCCGGCCGCCAAAACCGACAAATCCAGCCCCATCTACGGCATGCCCATCCTGGATGCCGGCAAGGCCCGGCAGGTCTATTTCCTCAAGCGCTCCATGCGCCCCGGCTACTCCGGCGTGGATAACCTGCTCTTCTATCAGGACAACACCTCCCTGGTCTTTGGCGACGCCAAGGACACCATCGAAGGCATGTGCAATGCCCTCAAGGGCGGCGGGCACTGATCAAGCGCGGCAAAATGGGTCCGATCTCGCGCCGGTATTAGATAGACTGGTGGCACCCTGACCGCCCTCCATCAGGAGCCGCCATGAGTCCCCGCCTGAAGAAACTCCCCATCGGCATCCAGACCTTCCGCGAAATCATCGCGGAGGGTTACACCTATGTCGACAAGACCGCGCATGCCCTGACCCTGGCGAGCGAGGGGAAGTATTACTTTCTCTCGCGCCCCCGCCGCTTCGGCAAGAGCCTGTTTCTGGATACGCTCAAGGAGCTGTTCGAAGGCAGCGAGGAGCTGTTTCGGGGCCTCGCCATCCATGGGCGCTGGGACTGGTCGCGGCGCCATCCCGTGATCCGGCTGGATTTCGCGGGTGGGCTGGTGCAAACGCGGGCGGAGTTGGATCAGCGCATCCGCTGGCTGCTGCGCGAGAACGCCGAGCGGCTCGCCCTGAATTGCGACTGGGCGCACACCGATATTCCCGGCTGCTTCAGTGACCTGATGCGCGCCGCCCATGAGGCCACCGGCCAGCGCGTGGTGGTCCTGGTCGATGAGTACGACAAACCCATCCTCGACAACATCGAGCACCTCGAACGGGCGGCCGAGGTGCGCGAGGGCCTGAAGAATCTCTACTCGACCCTGAAGGGGCAGGATGCGCACATCCAGCTCGTCTTCATGACCGGGGTGACCAAGTTCAGCAAGGTCAGTCTCTTCTCGGGCCTCAATCAGCTCAACGACCTGACCCTCGATGGGCGTTTTGCCACCGTCTGCGGCTATACCCAGGCGGATCTGGAGACCATCTTCGGCGCGCATCTCGCCGGGGTCGACTGGGCACGGCTCAAGCGCTGGTACAACGGCTACGGCTTTCTCGGCGAGCCGGTCTATAACCCCTTCGATATCCTCTTGTTCATCGACAAGGGCCAGCGCTATCGCAACTACTGGTTCGAGACCGGCAGCCCGAGTTTTTTGATCAAGCTGCTGCGCCAGCGACGTTTCTTTCTGCCGGACCTGGACCGCATCGAGGCCAGCGAAGAGATCCTCGACTCTTTTGATATCGAGACCATCGACCCGGTGACGCTGCTGTTTCAGGCCGGGTATCTGACCATCGCCGCCAGCCGCTGGCAGCGGTCGCGATTGCTCTACCGCCTGCGCCTGCCGAACCAGGAGGTGAAGATGGCGTTGGCCGATCACCTCATCGACGGCTATCTCGGCACCCTGCCCAGCAGCCGCGCGCCGCGCCAGGACGCCCTCTTTGGCTGTTTGAGCCAGGGCGATCTGCCCGGCCTGGTCGCCGCGATCCACCGCCTGTTCGCCGGCATCCCCTGGCGCAATTTCACGAATAATGACCTACCGGATGCCGAGGGCTATTACGCCAGCGTCCTCTACGCCTTCTTTGTCAGCCTCAACGCCGAGATCATCCCCGAGGACATCGGCAACCAGGGTCAGGTCGATCTGACCCTCAAACTGGAGGGCTTCATCTACGTCATCGAGATCAAGCTTCAGCGCGGCCAATCAGCCGCTCGGCCCTCCTCGCCGCCTGACCCGCAAACAGACGATGACGCCTCGCCCTTACGCCTGCAAAGCGGCGCCAACCCGGCCCTGGATCAAATCCGCGCCCGCGATTACAGCGCCAAGTATCGCGGTCTGCCCAATCAGGGGCTGTTCGAGGTCGGGCTGGTCTTCGACCGTCAGGCCCGCAATCTGGTGCAGGCCGACTGGCGGGTGGTAGAGTGCAGTGGACCTTGAAAACCGGACAGTCATTTGCGCGGTCAAGCCGGCACGAAAGGGTTGATCAACATGGCTGAAGCAAAGCGCAAGAGATACCTGATACCGGATGCGGTCTACCGCTCGGGGGTCAGCTTTCGATCCGCTTTAGTTCGCGATAAAAATTCTCGTGGGGACCGACCATCAGCAGCTTGATGGTCTCCTCGTCGAGGATACGGTAGGCCACCAGATACAACTGGTTGGTCAGGCGAAACTTGTAGACCTGGATACCCGCCAGATCACCGACCTTGGCCTCCCCGATCCCAGGATCGCTCGCGATCGCCCGAACCGCTTCGTCAAGGTCCGCCTTCTGCCGGGGATGAAGCTTCTTGACGGTACGCGCGAAGGAAGGTGTGACGAGAAGGCGCATCAGCCGAACTGATATTCGCCGGTCACTTCTTCCTGGTCAGCGACGAGAATTTCGCGGATGACCGAGAAAGGCAGGTCAGGGTTTTCTTCGGCGATCTTGCCGATGCGTGACCAGTATTCGATCTGCTTGGGCACCGTGCGGTGCTGGACCAAGGCATGATGCCTGGCCTGAATGACGATGGCTTCAGAAAGTTTGACGTTAACAGTCATGAGAGTCTCCTCTTTCTGCCCATCCTAGCCCATGAGGCTGGCTACAGCCAGAAACCAGCCCCGCTTTAGAAATTCCGGAGCAAATATCTTCCCCCCCCCCCCCCATCCTGAACCGGGGTCTCATCAGGCAAGACATCCACCAGCAGTTTTCCGGAGATTGGTTCAGACTGCATCAAAGTCCTTTCGCCCTTGCCGGAGGCGTTGCAGGCCAAACTTAATACCGCGTCCTATGGTCGGCCCAAGGCCGGTGTCACCAAGGAACGTATCACCATTCGCTTATCGCGGGATGTCGTTGACCGCTTTCGGGCTACCGGGCCGGGTTGGCAAACGCGCATGGACGCCGCGCTCAAGGCGTGGCTCGCATCGCATCCGACAGTGAGCGGAAGAACCACAGGCTCATAGATCCCACCCGGGGGGGAGGCACTCATCTCGGCGCCCTCCAGCAGGGAATCGGCCAGATCGTGCTTGTGCGAGGGTAAGCGCTCAGCCCCACCCGGCCACATAGGCTGGTTCGACAACTTAAGCTACTGATTCTCTTACTCCCTCCCCCCTTGCGGGGGAGGGCTGGGGAGAGGGGTCCGAAGGGTTAAGGTCGAGCATCCGATCCTCGATGATCAGATGGATACATACTAAACAGGCACCGATATTCCTTTCATGTTGGGCGATGAATGATCAGCCGACCTCACACAGCCGGCATGTCACATGGAGTCCACTTCAGAGCCCCCCCACTCAACGGGCGAGTAACTGCGCTGAATAATCCACAAAGGCGGGATCTAGGGTGGCGATGGCCAACGACTCGACGAGAGCCTGACCGATGAGCATGCGGTCGAATGGATCGCGGTGCAGCAGCGGGAGAGCCGCGGCGGTCTGTGCATGATCGAGTGTGATGTGCAGATGCCTGAAACCCTCTTCGGCAAGGATCGGAATCAAACCGGACGGTGCATCGAGTTTGCCAAGGGCGCGTTTGATGCCGATCTCCCAGATGGTCGCGGCACTAACGAAGCACAGGGTCTCGGGATCGGCGATGCGCTCGCACATCCAGCGGGGCAGCTTAGGATTGTCGGCAAGCCACCAGAGTAGTACATGAGTATCGAGGAGGATGCCGTTCACTTCCCGTTCTCGAACATCTCGATGATTTCGGGATCGACGGCATCGAAATCGTCGCTGATCCGGATCAGACCCCGCAGTCGCCCTGGCTGCCGCGGCGTCTTGCGCTCCTGGTAGGGTACCAGTCGGACCATGGGTTTGCCGTCTTGGGCGATGATAACCTCATCACCCTGCATAGCCGCCTCGACGAGTGAGGGGAGAGCGGTTTTAGCCTGATGCAGATTCATGTAAACCATAGAAATTCATCTCCTCACATCGTCGTCTTCGGTTATCTGGATCACCGACTGGAAGAACAACAGGGTCATAGCTGCAGCGGACCCTGAAAACTGGAACTGTTCGGCCCCCTCTCCCCAGCCCTCCCCCGCGAGGGGGGAGGGAGCAAGAGAATCAGTGTTTAGCCCCCCGCCTCCCGCAACAGCGCCATCATCTCCTCCACCCCCAGGCGGGCACTCATCTCGGTGCCTTCCAGCAGGGAATCGGCCAGATCGCGCTTGTGGCGATGCAGGTCCAGTATCCGATCCTCGATGGTATCCCGGGCCACCAGCCGGTAGATGGTGACCGGCCGGAGCTGGCCGATGCGGTGGGCGCGGTCCGAGGCCTGATCCTCCACGGCGGGGTTCCACCAGGGATCCAGGTGGATGACATAATCCGCCGCCGTCAGGTTGAGCCCGGCGCCACCGGCCTTGAGGCTGATCAGGAAGAGATCCCCCCGCCCCGCCTGGAAGGCGGCCACCGCCTCTTGCCGGCGCTTGATGGGCGTGGCCCCATCCAGGTACTGATAGACGATCCCCTGCTTATCGAGCCAGGCCCGCACCAGGGTCAGATGATCGACAAACTGGCTGAAAACCAGCGCCTTATGCCGGTTGTCGCGCAATTCCCCGACAATCTCGGCGAAGGCCTGGAGCTTGGCGCTGGGAATGGGGCTCTCGGGCATGACCAGCTTGGGGTTACAGCAGGCGCGGCGTAGCCGCATGATCTCGGCGAGGACCTGGAAGCGGACATCGCCGGGCCCCTGGCCGCCCACCTGACTGATGCGCTCGATGGCAGTGCGGCGCAGGGCCTCGTAGAAGAGGCGCTCCGCCTCGCTCAACTCCACGTGCAGCGTGATCTCGGTGCGCTCCGGCAGTTCCGACAGCACCTCGCTCTTGAGCCGGCGCAGGATGAAAGGCCGGATCAGGCGCTTGAGCTGACGGCTAGCCTCCTTGTCCTGGCGCTGTTCGATGGGCATGGCGAAACGCCGG
Organism: Chromatiaceae bacterium; assembly: GCA_020851955.1. GTDB lineage: Bacteria > Pseudomonadota > Gammaproteobacteria > Chromatiales > Chromatiaceae > M0108. The sequence goes on from JADZBU010000223.1 coordinate 7,896, forward strand.
TTGAACTGCTCCTGACTCCCCAGCAGTCCCGGATTGATGAAGCGAAAGAGGTTCCACAGCTCCCCCAGGTGGTTCTCGATGGGGGTGCCGGTGGTGATGAGCC
>JADZBU010000224.1 GCA_020851955.1 Chromatiaceae bacterium
CCGCGGGGATATTGAGGCTGCGGGCCAGGATGGCGGTGTGGGACAGGGGGCCGCCAAACTCGGTCACCAGGGCCACGGCGCCGCGATGGCGCAGCAGCAGGGTATCCGCCGGGGAGATGTCATGGGCCACGATGACGCAGCCCGAGATCTCGCTCTCGGGCTCGCGGATTCCGGGGGCGCCGGGGGCGCCGGCGACCAGGAAGCCCAGGATATGATGGATGACCTGGTCGATATCATCACGGCGGCTGCGCAGGTAGGGGTCGTCCATCTCGTCGAAGATGCGCGCCAGATCGTCGCGATGCTGCCGCAGTGCCCATTCCGCCGAGAAGAAGTGGTTGCGGATGAGGTCGCGGGCCGGCTCCACCAGGGCCGCGTCTTCCAGAATCAGCAGATGCGAGTCGATGAACTCGGCCAGGCTGAGGGGCGAGGCCTGGGAAACCTGATGGCGTACCGCCTGGAGTGCCCTCTGGGAGGCCGCCAGGGCTTCCTCCAGGCGCGCGATTTCCAGATGCACATCACCCGGCTCGATGACCCGGGGCGAGGCGGGCAGGGACCCGCGCTCGATCCGATAGGCCGGACCCAGGGCGACGGCCTGGCTGGTGGAGACGCCGAGCCCGACCAGGACGACCGTCATTCGCCCTCCCCGAAACGATCGGCGATGAGGCTCTCCAGGGCGGCGCAGGCCGGGATCTCGTCCTCGCCCTGGACGTGCAGCGTGATGCGCGCCCCTTGGGCCGCGGCCAGCATCATAACCCCCATGATGCTCTTGCCATTGACCTTGCGCCCGTCGCGCTCGACCTGGATCAGGCTGCTGAAAGCGCCCGCGCAGGTGACGAATTTGGCCGAGGCCCGGGCATGCAGACCCAGCCGGTTGAGGATTTCCACTTCCTTGATAATCAAGGCATGACTCCCATGGCCGCGCACTCCTGGCTGGCGCAGATCAGAACGCCAGCGCGCCCCCCGGCCTCCGCCTTGAGTGCGAGTTCCGCCAGGGGCAGGCTGGCGTAGTTCAGCGCCCGGACCAGCATCGGCAGGTTCAGGCCGGCGATGATCTGAATCGCGCCTGCCCCTTCTTGCAAGGAGCAGGCAATGTTGGCCGGCGTGGAGCCGTACAGGTCGGCGAGGACCAGGACGCCGTCCCCGCTATCGACCTCCCGCGCCAGTCGCAGGGCCTCGGCCATCAAGGCGTCGCGCTGGGTTTCGTCGGTAACCGCCAGGGCGCGGGCGGCGACCGGGCAGGAGCCGCCCAGAATGCGCGTGGCGGTGTAAAGCAGATTGGCGCCGATGTCGCCGTGGGTGATGAGGAGGAGTCCGACGCTCATGAGAGTTCCCGGTGACGGAGCATGACCTTGCGGCCCAGGGCGGCGAAGTGGTCGCGCAGTCTTTCTCCCACATAGACCGAGCGATGCTGGCCGCCCGTGCAGCCGATGGCGATGGTGAGGTAGCTGCGTCCATCGGCCTCGAAGCGCGGGACCCAGCGTTCGAAGAAACCGGAGAGGTCCTGGACCATCTCCGCGACCTCGGGTGATTCCTCCAGAAAGCGGGCGACCTCGGCGTCGCGGCCCGTCTGGGGACGGAGGTGAGGCTGCCAGTGCGGATTCGGCAGGCAGCGGACATCGATGACGAAATCCACGTCGCGAGGCACGCCCTGTTTGAAACCGAAGGTCTGAATCAGCAGCGAGACCTGGCGCGGGCTCGATTCCTGGAAGTGGCCCAGCACCCGATCCCGCAACTGGTGGACGTTGGTATGGGTGGTATCGATGCGCAGGTCCGCGATGTCCAGGATGGGCGCCAGCAGGGTCCGCTCGAGTTTGATGGCCTCCTCCAGGGACCGGTTTTCGGCGGTAAGGGGGTGTTTGCGCCGGGTCTCGCTGAATCGCTTGATGAGGGACGCGGGGCTTGCCTCCAGATACATGACGTGGCATTCGACCCCACGCCCCCGCAGGTCGGTCACCAGTTCCGGGACCTCGCCAAGCCGTTCGGGCTGGTTGCGGGCGTCGATACCGACGGCGGTGCGCGTCATCTGCGGGCTGGTGGCATCCTCCAGGCCGTGCGCCAGTTCCCGCAGCAGAAAGAGGGGCAGATTATCGATGCAGTAAAAGCCAAGATCCTCGAGCGTGTGCAAGGCCACACTCTTGCCCGAGCCCGAGAGGCCGCTGACGATGATGAGCCTTACACCCACTCGGGGTCTCCATCGGGTGCATGGCCTTGCAGGGCGCGCAGTTGGCGTTCGGTGAAATCGATACCCGCGTCATAGCCCCGGCTGCGCTGCACCTGGCTGCGCACCGCCGCTTCCACCAGGATTGCCAGGTTGCGGCCCGGGGCGACGGGCATGGTGACCTCGGGGATGCTGACGCCCAGGATGGTCCGCATGGTCTTGGACCCGCCCAGGCGGTCGATGCCGAGCAGGCCGGCGGCGTCCAGGGTGCGCAGGTTGACGATGAGGTTGAGCCGCTTGCGCTGGCGGACGGCGCTTTCGCCGAACATGGCGCGAATATTCAGGATGCCGAGCCCGCGCACCTCCAGAAAATCACGGAGCAGGGGGGGGCAGAAGCCCTCGAGCATCTCGGGGGCCAGGTTGGCGAACTCGGGGGCATCGTCGGCGATCAGCCGATGGCCGCGGTTGATCAGTTCCAGCGCCAGCTCACTCTTACCAACCGCCGGATCGCCGATCAGCAGGACCCCGGTACCCAACACTTCCATGAAGACGCCATGGATGACGACGCGGGGCGCCAGCTTGAGCGTCAGGTAGTAGTGCAGATAGCCGATGATTTCCTCGTCCGGCAGGGGCGAGGCCAGCAGCGGGATGCCCAGGCGCTTGGTTGCCGCCAGCAGGTGATGATCGGGCTCGATGCCATGGGAGAGGATGATGGCCGCGGGTTGGCTGGTCAGCTGCCGGTTCAGCGCATCCCGGCGCGAGTCCTCGTTCATGTCCTCGAAATAGCGCTGCTCGGCCAGGCCGATGACCTGGAGGCGATTGGGATGGATGCCGTTGAGGGGGCCGACCAGGGATTGACGACCGAGAGAGCCTTCCCCGCCAAGCAGGGGGACGGGCGGCTGGGGCGGGGCCGTCAACCAACTGAGTTGGAGGCGCGGACCCATGCGTTCGACCAGGTCGTTGAGAGTGCGCAGCTTATTCATCCATCGGGCGATAAGTTAGCCCCGCCCAGGAGCAGGGCGAGGAGGGTGGCCGGTTCGTCGGTCTGGCGCAACCGCTCCCGGAACCCCTCTTCTCCAAACAATCCCGCCAATTGGGCCAGGAGTTGGAGATGGACCTCGGTGGCGGCCTCGGGGACCAGCATGGCAAAGGCCAGGTCCACCGGCTGTTCATCGATGGCGTCGAAGTCCACGGCTTGACGGACCTGGACGAAGGCGCCGATGGCCTCGCCGGCCTCCGGGATACGGGCGTGGGGCAAGGCGACGCCGTGGCCCAGGCCGGTACTGCCCAGGCGCTCGCGCTCCAGCAACCGCTCGAGGATGGTGTCGGTGTGTAATTGGGGCTGGGCGGAAGACAGCAGTCCGGCGAGGACCTCCAGCAGGCGCTTTTTGCTAGTGATTTCCACGCCGCCGGCGATACGCTCAACGGTGAGGAACTGGGGAGGAAACATCGAAGGCGGCTCCCGATGAAGCTTGATGGTGGATAAGACGTCTTGCGGCTGTCGCCGCCCAACCCAGGGTGGGGCGGCTTCGGCGCGGATTATGGCACGGCCTCGCGTCCCTTACTCGCTTTCCGTAACCTTGGGTACGGGCGCGCGGTGCTCGCTCTTTTTCTCCTTATGCTTGAGGATCTGGCGATCTAGCTTATCGCTCAAGGCATCGATGGCCGCGTACATGTCCTCCTCGGTGGCCTCGGCATGGATACTGCCGCCATTGATCTGAATGGTGGCCTCGGCGCTGTGCCGCAGCTTTTCGACGGCGAGGACGACGTGGGCATCCAGCACATGGTCGAAATGCCGGGAAAGTCGTTCAAAACGGCTCTCGACATAGTTGCGCATGGCCTCGGTGATCTCGACATGATGACCCGTCAAGTTTATTTGCATAGCGTGACTCCTGGGTGTCCGAAGGAATGGCCAAAGACCCGCATCCTGGGCCGGCCAACGCTTGCGATCCCTCGCCTTTGCCACCCTTGAGGGTGGCGAATGGCGGCCCTTCCCGGGGCCACCGCGCCACTGGTCGGACCAGCGACGTGACGATCGTGGTTACTCATCCTAGCCGGCGGCGCTCGTTCGAGGCCGCGATACCCAGGTTCTCGCGATATTTCGCGACCGTGCGGCGCGCCACATTGATGCCCTGGTCCACAAGAATCGCGGCAATCCGCTGATCACTCAATGGCTTGGAGGGCGGTTCGGTGGCTACGAGCTTGCGTATGTGGGCGCGGATGGCGACGGAGGAACATTCCCCGCCCTCGGCGGTATTGACGTGGCTGGAGAAGAAATACTTGAATTCGTAGGTCCCGCGCGGGGTATGCATGTATTTTTGGGTGGTGACCCGGGAGACGGTGGATTCGTGCAGCTCCAGGGCCTCGGCCACGTCGCGCAGCACCATGGACTTCATGGCCTCCTCGCCCTGTTCGAGAAATTCCCGCTGCATCTCCACGATCTTGGTGGCCACCCTCAGCACGGTATCGTTACGACTGAGCAGGCTCTTGATGAACCAGCGCGCATCCTGGAGATGGTTGCGCAAAAAGGCATTGGTATCGCTCTGGTCGGCGCGGCGGATGAGCTTGGCGTAATCGGCGTTGATGCGCAGACGGGGGGTGCTCTCGGGATTCAGTTCCACCACCCAGCCCCCGTCCTTTTTCCGCACAAAGACGTCCGGGATCACATAATCGGGCTTGCTTTCGGCGATCAGGTTGCCAGGGCGGGGCTGCAGGGCGCGGATCTCGCCGATGGCGGCGGCGACGGCCTCGGGTGTCAGACCGAGCTGACGCTGGATACGGTCCAGGTCGTTGCGCGACAGGGCGATGAAGCAGTGTTCGCAGATGGCCATGGCGTCGCGGACGGCGGGGGAGGGGTCCGGGCGCTGGCGCAACTGGATCAGCAGGCATTCGGCGAGGTCGCGAGCGCCAACGCCCGGGGGGTCGAGGGCCTGGATGCGATGCAGGACCGTCTCGATCTCCGCCAAGGTCAGATTTTCGTCTCCCAGGACCTCCAGCAACTCCTCGCAGCTTTGGCCGAGGTAGCCGTCGGGGGCGATGGCGTCGACGATGGTGGTGGCGATGGCCAATTCGGTGTCATCGAGGCGCAGCAGGTTGAGCTGCCAGTGCAGAAAGTCCTGGAGGGTCTCGGCGCGGCTCTGTTGGGCGAAGAGGTCGAAGTCGCTATCCTCACCCCCGCTACCGGAGACATGGCCGTCGAAGTGGTCGGTCCATTCGCTGTCGACGGGCAGGTCGTTGGGGATGGCGGTGTCGTCCGGGGTGAACTCCCGATCCAGCCGCGCCTCGCTCATCGTCGGTTCCGGGTCGAGCTGGGGGCCCTCGTGACCCGGGTCCTGGGTGGGGCGCTCGCTGGCGTCCTCGGCCAGACGTTCAGCCTCCTCCGCGTTTTCCAGCATGAGGTTCGAGTCCAGCGCCTCCTGGATCTCCTCGCGGAGTTCCAGGCTCGACAGTTGCAGGAGGCGGATGGCTTGCTGCAACTGCGGCGTCATGGTCAGGTGCTGACCGAGCCGAAGCTGGATCGATTGCTTCATGAGAGATTAGGATTTAGACCTGGTATGAGACTTGAATAGCAAAAGCACAAAGTAAAGTGTAGCTGAAAAGCGGGCGGGCGACTAAGCCGGGACTGGGGCGACCAGCCACCATGATGGCTGTGGAGCCTGGCGCGGCGTCCAGGCCCCTGGGTTCCGGTTGGGCGGCGACGGCCGACATCAGCCTCGTCACAGCCGGAAGTGCTCGCCCAGATACACGGACCGGACCTGGGCATCGTCCAGCAGGGCTTGGGGAGCGCCCTCCGCCATGACCTGACCCTCGTTGATGATGTAGGCACGGTCGCAGATGTCGAGGGTCTCGCGGACATTGTGGTCGGTGATGAGGACACCGATCCCCCGGTCGCGCAGGTGGGCGACAATCTTCTTGATATCGCCCACGGCAATGGGATCGACGCCGGCGAAGGGTTCGTCTAGCAGCATGACCTTGGGCTCCACCGCCAGGGCCCGGGCAATCTCCAGGCGCCGCCGTTCGCCGCCGGAGAGGCTCATGGCCAGGGAATCGGCGACATGGGCGATACCCAGTTCCTCCAGGAGATCAAGGCAACGGCTCAGGCGGTGATCGCGATCCAGGTCCTTGCGCGTCTCCAGTACCGCCAGGAGATTGTCCTGGGCGCTGAGCTTGCGAAAGACCGAGGCCTCCTGGGCCAGATAGCTCAGTCCCCGGCGCGCCCGCACGTGCATGGGTTTGCCGCTGATGTCCTGGTCTTCCAGCCAAATTTCGCCTTGATCGGCGCTGACCAGGCCGACAATCATGTAAAAGCAGGTGGTCTTGCCGGCGCCGTTGGGCCCCAGGAGGCCGACCACCTCTCCCGCGTCCACGTCGAGGCTGACCCCCCTCACCACATGACGGTGGCGATAATGTTTGATGAGGTCCCGGGCGCGCAGGGTGCTCATTGTTTGGGGGGCGGGGTGATATGAATTTTTACCCGCTCCTTGCCCTTGGCGCTGGCGCCGGCCTTGACCCGGGCGTTGATGCGATCGTAAAGGATGCGGTCGCTGCGGAAGGTGTCCGTGCCCTGAAAGACGACAGCCTGGTCGATGAGGGTGATCTCGTCCTTGTCGGCCTGGTATTCCATGCGCAGGGCCTCGGCCTGGACCGGCTTTTCCTCGCCCTCGACGGATTGTTTATAGGTGGCGGGTTTGCCGATGGCGACCACGAGTTGCGGGCGTTTGTCCTCGGCATGGTGAATGGTGACCTGATCGGCGCGGATCTCCAGGCTGCCCTGTCGCACGATAACCTTGCCGGAGTAGAGGCTCAGGCGCTTGCCCTCGTCCATCTCGGCATTGTCGGCCTCCAGGTAGAGGGGCTGCTGTTGGTCGGTTTCCAGAGCCCAGGCCGGGGCCGAGGTCAAGAGCCAGGCACCTAGCATGAGCCCTGGCCAGCCGCGCGCGGCTCGAAGGGCGCCGGCATGGAATCCCTTGATCATGGCATCTCCTCGGTCACTTGATGGGTTGGGTCCGGGTCGGGAGGCGGCTCCTCCGCGGCCTTGGGCGTGGGCTTGGGGCTATATTCCAGGCTCACGCGACCGAAGAGGCGGGCGCGCAGGGTCTCGCCGAACCAGGCCTCGCCGCCGCGCGGGCTGTTCAGCCAGTCCGCGCCGCTGACGGCGCGCAGGTGTTGGTCGGTGCGGCCATATTCCTGGTTGGGCCAGACGAAGACTTCCCGGGTTTCCACCTGCAGGGGTGGGTTGTCCTGGCTGGCCTCGCGGTCCAGATACACCTTGCCGTGGAGTCGCACCTCCTCGGCCTTCTCGGAAACCCAGCCGCGCTCGGACTTGAGCAGCCAAGGAGGTCCGGTCTCCGGGAAGAGGGTCAGACGCGGCTCATCCAGTTCGCTGCCCGCCTTGGCCGGGTAATGCCGCGCCTCACGGGCAACCAGGCGGCGGTGAGGCCGGCCATTTTCGTCCAGGGTGGTGGCCCTCAGCCCCTGGATGGTGTGATCCGGCTGGCCTGGGCTCTCGTCCTCCGCTCGCGGGGGTTCCTCGCGCATCTTGCCCAGCCACCAGGCGGTGGCGGCCAGCAGGGCGAGCAGGATGGGCAGCAGGCGCTGACGGCCGATGCCCATGCTGGCCGTACCGAGGGGGGATCTCACAGATAGCGCGCCATCATGGCCTCCAGGGTGCCCTGGGCCTCCATGATGAGTTCACACAGGTCCCGGGCCGCGCCCCGGCCGCCGGGAGAGCGGGTCTGCCAGTGGGTATGGCGTTGGACCAGGGGATGGGCGTCGGCGACGGCGACCGCCAGGCCGGCACGGCGCAGGACGGGCAGGTCCACCACGTCATCACCCACATAGGCGATGGCCTCGTCGGCCAGGCCCAGGCTGTGTTTCAGCTCCTCGTAGGCGGCCAGTTTGTCCTGGATGCCTTGGTAGAGGTGGTTGATGCCCAGGCTCGCCATGCGGATGCGCACCACCTCCGAGGAGCGGCCGGTGATGATGGCCAGGGTGACCCCGGTTTGCCGCAGCATGACCATGCCGTGCCCATCGCGGGAGTTGAAGGCCTTGTACTCCTGACCATCGTCGCCGATGAAGAGGCTGCCGTCGGTGAGTACCCCATCGACGTCGAAAATGGCGAGTTTGATACGGCTGGCGCGTGCAAGGATGTCTCGCATGAGGGTGAATCTCCCGCTGGCAACTTCTAGACCACGCCCGCTCGCAGCAGGTCGTGCATGTTCAGGGCCCCGGCCAGTTGTCCCGCCTCGTCCACCACCAACAGGGCGTTGATCTTACGCTCCTCCATGACGCGCAGGGCCTCGGCGGCGAGGATGCCGACCGTTACCGTCACGGGGTGGCGGGTCATGACGGCATCGACCCGGGTAGCATGCAGGTCGAGGGCGCCATCCAGTGTCCGCCGCAGGTCGCCGTCCGTGTAGATACCGGCGATGCGTCCCTCGCTATCGATGATGGCGCTCATGCCAAGCCCCTTGCGCGTCATCTCCATCAGGGTCTCCTTCAGCAGGGTGCCCAGGGGCACGCGCGGGATGGCCTGATCCCGGTGCATGATGTCGTCGACGTGCAGCAGCAGGCGCCGTCCCAGGGTGCCCGCCGGGTGGGAGCGGGCAAAGTCGTCCCGGGTGAAGCCCCGGCTCTCCAGCAGGGCCACCGCCAGGGCGTCGCCCATGGCCAGGGCCGCCGTGGTGCTGGCGGTGGGGGCCAGGCCCAGGGGACAGGCCTCCTCGGCCACGCTGACGTCGATGTTGACGTCGGCGCCCTGGGCCAGGGTCGAGCGCGGGTTCCCGGTCAGGCTGATCAGGGGGACACCCAGGCGCTTGATCAGCGGCAGGATCAGGAGGATTTCCTCGGTCTCGCCGGAATTGGACAGGGCCAGGACCAGGTCGTCGGGGGTGATCATGCCAAGGTCGCCATGGCTGGCCTCCCCGGGATGAACGAAGAAGGCCGGGCTGCCGGTGCTGGCCAGGGTGGCGGCGATCTTGCCGGCGATGTGCCCGGACTTACCCATGCCCAGGACCACGATGCGGCCCCGGCAGCCGAGCATCAGGTGGCAGGCGCGCGCAAAGCCCGCGTCGAGGCGCTCCACCAGGGCCAGCACGGCGCTGGCCTCGGTCTCGAGGACCGCCCGGCCGAGGGCGCGCATCTTTTCGGCGCGGTCGGGATTGATCAAGGGTTGGGACTCGGCGGTGACCATGACCCGGCGATTGTTTCAGAGGCGTCACGGGCACGCAAGGGCGATGCGGAGGCGAATGCCCGGTTGGGAACAGGCGGCGGGGCGGGCGGCGGTTTGGCTTGACGCTTGCTAGAGCTAAGGGGACAATTTGAACCTTTGGTACAGCCTTTGGGCGGCGGGAATCGGGCACATGGGATCGAGTAGCCCTCGCATATCCGGAGAGACCGGCGTCATGGCATCCGGTGATCGGCGGCTGGAAGAACCCGGCGACGATATCCTGGTGCGTATTCGTGGCCTGGCCTTTGCCCATGGCGGCCGGCGCATCTTCGATGGCGTGGATCTGGACATACCCCGTGGCAAGGTGACGGCGGTCATGGGGCCGAGCGGTACCGGCAAGACCACCCTGCTCAAGCTCATCGGCGGTCAGTTGCGGCCCCAGGCCGGCACGATCGAGGTGGATGGCGAGGATGTCCATGCCCTGTCCAAGGGCGATCTCTTCCGCCTGCGGACCCGTATGGGGATGCTGTTCCAGAGCGGGGCCCTCCTAACGGACCTGACGGTCTTCGGCAACGTCGCCTACCCCCTGCGCGAGCACACCCGCTTACCGGAATCCATGATCCGCAAGCTGGTCCTGATCAAACTGGAAGCCGTGGGTCTCCGGGGCGCCCGGGATCTGAAGCCCAACGAACTCTCCGGCGGCATGGCCCGCCGCGTGGCCTTGGCCCGGGCCATCGCACTGGATCCCATGATGATTATGTACGACGAGCCCTTTACGGGACAGGACCCCATCTCCATGGGGGTCCTGGTCAAATTGATCCGGCAGCTCAACGATGCCAGCCGCCTGACCAGCATTGTCGTCTCCCATGACGTGGCGGATACCACCAGCATCGCCGACTACCTCTACGTCATCGCCGGGGGCAAGGTGATGGCACGGGGCACGCCCGCGGAGATTCGGGCCTCGTCCTCCGAGTGGGTGACCCAATTCATGGAGGGGCTGCCGGACGGGCCCGTCCATTTCCATTATCCGGCCCCCGCCCTGGCGACGGACCTCCTGGGGGCCGGCTAGCATCATGCTGGAAGCCCTTGCCCGTCTCGGCCATCTGGGTCTGCATGCCCTGGCCCGCCTGGGGCGCGGCCATCTGCTGCTCCTGGCCATCCTGAGCGGGCTGCCCAGCCTGCTGGCGCGGCCGCGCCTGCTCTTGGCCCAGATTCACAATGTCGGCGTCCTCTCGGTCCTGATCATCGTGGTTTCGGGGCTCTTCGTGGGCATGGTGCTGAGCCTTCAGGGTCACTATGTCCTGTCCCAATTCGGGGCCTCGGAAAGCCTGGGGGTCATGGTCGCGGCCTCGCTGGTCCGGGAATTGGGGCCGGTGGTCACGGCCCTCCTGGTCGCGGGTCGCGCCGGTTCGGCCCTGACCGCCGAGATCGGCCTCATGAAGGCCACCGAACAGTTGTCCGGCTTGGAAATGATGGCGGTCGATCCCATCAAGCGCATCCTGACTCCGCGCTTTTTTGGCGGCCTCCTGTCCATGCCTCTGTTGGCGGCGATGTTCAGCGCCGTCGGAGTCATCGGTGGTTATTTCGTGGGCGTGGGCCTGCTGGGCGTGGACGATGGCGCCTTCTGGAGCCAGATGCAGAGTAAGATCGACTGGCGCGAGGACATCGTCAACGGCGTCATCAAGAGCCTGGTGTTCGGTTGGGTGGTGACCTGGATCGCCCTTTTCGAGGGCCACGACGCCATCCCTACCTCCGAGGGCGTGAGCGGGGCGACCACCCGCACCGTGGTGCATTCCGCCTTGGCCGTGCTCTGTCTGGATTTCGTTCTGACCGCCCTGATGTTTGGAGACTAAACCCTTGTCCCGTTTGCGCATGATCGAGATTCTGGTGGGCGCCTTCATGGCGGCCGGCTTCATCGCCCTCTTCTTTTTGGCCATGAAGGTGAGTAACCTGAACGCGGACGTCGGTGGGGTGGGCTACCGCATCAGCGCCCGCTTCGAGAACGTCGGCAGTCTCAAGGTCCGCGCCCCCGTGGCCATGGCCGGGGTGCGGGTCGGGCGGGTGGAGGCCATCGATTTCGACAAGAACCGGTACGAGGCGGTGGTGACCCTGCGCATCGACCCACGCTTTGACACCATCCCGGATGACACCATCGCCAGCATCTTCACCTCCGGCCTGCTCGGCGAACAATATATCGGCCTTGCCCCCGGGGGGAGCGAGGACTATCTCGCCGACGGCGGCAGCCTGACGCAAACCCAATCGGCCCTGGTCCTGGAACAGATGATCGGGCAGTTTCTCTTTAAGAAGGCGGAAGAAGGTTAAGTTTATGAGGCGTATTGTAATTTTAGCGGTATTACTCCTGGTGGGCATGGGTATCCTGGCCGAGGGGGCCTGGGCATCCCAGCCCGACGCGGCGACCAAGCTGGTCCAGGACGTGAGCCAGCGGATGCTCTCCACCCTGGAAAAGCGCCGGGCGGATGTGGACCGGGACCCCAGCCTGATTTTCGGTCTGGTTGACCAGATCGTCGTCCCCCATTTCGATTTCGAGAAGATCACCCAGTCGGCCGTGGGTCAGCACTGGAAGGATGCCTCCCCGGAGCAGCGCAAAGCCCTGGCCAACGGCTTCCGCGAGGTGCTGATCCGGACTTATGCCAAGGCCTTGCTGAATTATTCGGGCCAGGATATCCGCTACCTGCCGGTCAAGCCGGGACAGCGCGAGGCCACGGTCACTGTACCCACGGAGGTGCGCGAGCGTGGCGGCCCCGTGGTCCCCGTCGATTACCGCATGTACGAAAAGAATGGCAAATGGCTGGTCTACGACCTGGTCATAGACAATGTCAGCCTCATCGCCAATTACCGCAGCAGCTTCAACACCGAGATCCGCCGCGATGGCATCGATGGCCTCATCCGCCGCCTCGGCCAGATGAACAAAAAGGGCGAGGTGTGAGTCAGGCCCGGCTCCGGTTTCAGGGCCTGTCCGAGGGGGGTTCCCACTACGCCCTGGTGGGCGTTCTGGATTTCCAGACCGTCCCTGGCTTGCTGCCGGACGGGAAAAGAATGCTGGAGGGCGAGGGACCCCTGGACCTGGACCTGGTGGAGGTGCGCGAGGCCAACAGTGCCGGCCTCGCCCTGCTGCTGGAATGGATCGACCTCGCGGGCCGGCGCGGCCGACCCCTGCGCCTGTATAATCTCCCCGAGTCCCTTGCCAACCTGGCGGATCTCGCCAATCTCGGCCCCCTCTTGCCGCTGGCGGATCTCTGAGACCTGGCGGCCGCGACCCCCGGGGCCTGGCTGCTCCTCCGCAAGGCTGACGCCCGCGGCCAGGTCCCGCCGCTATCCCCGCGGTAACCGCCAGCACCCTGGGCTTTTTCCCCTAACCCTTTTCGTGATCGCTATTTTTTGATGGATAAACTCCTTATTCGGGGCGGCGAACGGCTCGACGGCGAGGTTCGCATCGCCGGGGCCAAGAATGCCGCCCTGCCGATCCTGGCCGGTACCCTGCTGGCCGAGGGCCAGGTGCATCTTTCCAACGTGCCCCACCTGCGCGATATCACCACGACCCTGGAATTGCTGGGCCGCATGGGGGTGGCCTTCACCCTGGGCGAGCGCATGGCCGTCCAGTCCGATGCCAACCAGGTCAAGCAGTTCTCCGCCCCCTACGAGCTGGTGCGGACCATGCGCGCCTCCATCCTGGTGCTGGGGCCCCTGCTGGCCCGCTTCGGCCAGGCCGATGTTTCCCTGCCGGGCGGCTGTGCCATTGGCGCCCGGCCGGTCAATCTGCACATCGATGGCCTGCGGGCCATGGGCGCCGACATCAGTGTCGAGCAGGGCTACATCCGCGCCCGGGCCAAGCGGTTGCATGGCGCCCACCTGATCCTGGACCTGGTCACGGTCACCGGCACCGAAAACCTCATGATGGCGGCGGCCCTGGCCCAGGGCGAGACCCTGATCGAAAATGCCGCCCGGGAGCCCGAGGTCGAGGACCTGGCGGATTTCCTGATCGGCATGGGGGCGCGCATCGAGGGCGCCGGCACCGACCACATTCACATCCAGGGCGTGGATCGCCTGGTGGGCGCCAGTCACTGCATCCTGCCGGATCGCATCGAGGCGGGCACCTTCCTGGTGGCGGCGGCCATGACCGGTGGCCGGGTGGTGTTACGGGACATGCGCCCGGATCTGCTCGACGCCGTCATCGCCAAGCTGCGGGAGGCCGGGGCCGAGATCGAGACGGGGCCGGACTGGATCAGCCTCGACATGCGGGGGCGCCGCCCCCGCGCCGTCAATATCCACACGGCCCCCCACCCGGCCTTTCCCACCGACATGCAGGCCCAGTTCTGTGCCCTGAACAGCATCGCCGAGGGCGTTGCCACCATCACCGAGAACGTCTTCGAGAATCGCTTCATGCACATCCCCGAGCTGCAGCGCATGGGGGCGGATATCGCCCTGGAGGGCCATATCGCCATCTGCCGCGGGGTCCCGCGCCTGACCGGCGCCCCCGTCATGGCCACCGACCTGCGCGCCTCCGCCGGCCTGGTCCTGGCCGGGCTCGTGGCCGAGGGCGAGACCCTCATCGACCGCATCTATCACCTCGACCGCGGCTATGACAATATCGAGGAGAAGCTGTCGGGTCTGGGCGCCTCCATCCGGCGCGTCCATTGATCCCGGAGCCCTGACCATGGCCTGCGACGCCCCCCTCACCATCGCCCTCTCCAAGGGCCGGATCTTCACGGAGACTCTGCCCCTCCTGGCCCACGCCGGCATCCGGCCCCTGGATGACCCCGAGACCAGCCGCAAGCTGATTCTGGACACCAACCAGCCCCAGGTGAAGCTGGTCATCATCCGCGCCAGCGATGTGCCGACCTATGTCCAGTATGGCGCCGCCGACCTGGGCGTGGCTGGCAAGGACGTGCTGCTGGAACATGGGGGCGAGGGTCTCTATGAACCCCTGGATCTGCGCATCGCCCGCTGCCGCATGATGGTGGCGGGGATTCCCGAGGCGGCGCTCACCGCCGGGGGCGGGCGGCTGCGGATCGCCACCAAATACGTTAAGTGCGCCGAACGCCACTTCGCCGCCAAGGGTCAGCAGGTGGAAATCATCAAGCTCTATGGCTCCATGGAACTGGCCCCCCTGGTGGGGCTGGCGGACCTGATCGTCGATCTGGTCGAGAGCGGTAATACCCTCAAGGCCAACGGCCTGGTCCCCCTGGAGCACATTGCCCCCATCAGCTCCCGTCTCGTGGTCAACAAGGCCGCCTGGAAGATGAAACACGCCGCCGTCATGGCCCTGCTGGGGGCCCTGCGCGAGGCCGTGGCCCAGGGTCAGGCCATCCAACATGCTTAGAGGTTAGGCTCATGGCCGATATTCGCCGACTCTCCACCGCCGATGGGGATTTTTCCGACCGGCTCCAGGCCCTGCTCGCCTGGGAGTCCGTCTCCGATGCCCAGGTCCGGGGGACCGTGGATGCCATCATCCAGGACCTGCGCGCCCGTGGCGACGCGGCCTTGCTGGAATACACCCGCCGTTTCGATCACTGGGAGCCCGCGACCGGGGCGGAGCTGGAGATCCCCCAGGCCCGCCTGGAAGAGGCCTGGCATGCCATCCCGGCCGACCAGCAGGTCGCCCTGCGGCTGGCCGCCGAGCGCATCCGCGCCTATGCCGACTACCAGGCCATGACCGGCTGGAGCTACGTCGAGGATGATGGCACCTTCCTGGGCCAGAAGGTCACGCCCCTGGACCGGGTCGGGCTCTATGTCCCGGGCGGCAAGGCGGCCTATCCCTCCTCGGTGCTGATGAACGCCATCCCCGCCAAGGTGGCCGGGGTGCCAGAACTCATCATGGTGGTCCCCACCCCCGCCGGCGAGCTCAACGAGCTGGTCCTGGCGGCGGCCCATGTCGCCGGCGTGGATCGCGTCTTCGCCATCGGCGGCGCCCAGGCGGTGGCCGCCCTGGCCTATGGCACCGCGTCCGTGCCGGCGGTTGACAAGATCGTGGGCCCGGGCAATATCTATGTCGCCACCGCCAAGCGGGCCGTCTTCGGCCAGGTCGGCATCGACATGGTGGCTGGGCCCTCGGAGATCCTCATCCTGTGCGATGGCGGCACGGCCCCGGAATGGATCGCCATGGACCTCTTCTCCCAGGCCGAGCACGACGAGGATGCCCAGTCGATCCTCATCGCCTGGGACCCGCGCTTTCTCGATCAGGTGGCGGCGGCCATCGACCGACTGCTCCCGGACATGGAACGGCGCGACATCATCGCCGCCGCCCTGCGCGCCCGCGGCGCCCTCATCCTGGCCCGGGATCTGGACGAGGCCGTGGCCGTCGCCAACCAGATCGCCCCCGAGCACCTGGAACTCTCCGTCGCCGATCCCGAAATCCTGATCAGCCGCATCCGTCACGCGGGCGCCATCTTCATGGGCCGCCACACCGCCGAGGCCCTGGGGGACTACTGCGCCGGGCCCAACCATGTGCTCCCCACCTCCCGCACCGCCCGCTTCTCCTCGCCCCTGGGGGTCTATGACTTCCAGAAACGCTCCAGCCTCATCATGGCCTCCGCCACCGGCGCCGCGACCCTGGCGCATACCGCCTCGGTGCTGGCCCGGGGCGAGGGACTGACCGCCCACGCCCGGTCGGCGGAGTATCGTGGCCAGGGCCCCCGCGCCTAGG
>JADZBU010000225.1 GCA_020851955.1 Chromatiaceae bacterium
GCAGCACTCAACACGAGCGTCACACGTAACATCGTTGTCAGCCTCCAGGAACAGGATCAGGAGGCCACTTTACGGCAAATCCCTAGACTTTGACAAGGTTATGATTAGTTTGTGTGAATGACTTAACCCTAGCCTCTGGCCCCTAGCCAAATCTAAATATCGATATTTCCTGCCTGCAAGGCATTACGTTCGATAAATTCCCGGCGCGGCTCGACCTGGTCCCCCATCAGGGTCGTAAATATCTGATCCGCCGCCACGGCATCCTCAATAGTCACCCGTAGCAGGCGCCGTGTCTCGGTATTCATTGTCGTGTCCCAGAGTTGATCAGGATTCATTTCCCCCAAACCCTTATAGCGCTGAATATGATAGTAGCGGCGGACCTCATCCATCATCCAATCCATGGCCTCGCCAAAATTGGATACCGGGCGGGTCTTGTCTCCACGCTGGACATAAGCGCCTGTTGACAACAGTCCGCTCAATTTATCCGCCAGCAGCATGATCCGCGCATAATCCCCACCTCGGAAGAACTCAAAGGGCACATAACTGGTCTCGGGGATGCCGTGCCGCAGGCGGGTAACGACCAGTCCAGGATAAGCGGAGTCGTCCTCGGTCGTCTGTTCCACCAAGAAGCGCTCTCCCGGGACGGGTCGAGAATTCAACAAATCTCTCATTTCGACCAGCCAGGCACCGAGGTCGAAAGCAGCATCCCCATCGCCCCGTCCGTAGGGCGAAAGAGAAAGCAGGGTCCCCAAAAAGGCTGCGTCGTAGCGCCCCGTTAGCCTCTGCACGATTGCGCGGTAAACCTGATGATCACGCGCCAGCTCCTCGAGCGCGGTTGACGCCAACGGAGGGGCCTCGGCCGATATAAAGAGCTGGGTGCCATCGAGGGCTGTCTGCAATAGGGCGGCGTTCAGTTCCGCATCTCCCAGCAGGTACTGTTCCTGCTTGCCGCGCTTGATCTTGTAGAGGGGGGGCTGAGCAATATAAATATGACCGCGCTCGACGAGTTGCGGCATTTGGCGATAGAAAAAGGTCAGCAGCAGGGTCCGAATGTGGGCGCCATCGACATCCGCGTCAGTCATGATGATCACCCGGTGATAGCGTAGCTTATCCGGGTTATAGTCCTCCAGACCAATGCCGCACCCTAGGGCCGTAATAAGGGTCCCCACTTCAGCCGAGGACAACATCTTGTCGAACCGGGCCTTTTCTACATTCAATATTTTGCCTTTAAGGGGCAATATTGCTTGAAAGGCGCGGTCCCGACCCTGCTTTGCCGAGCCACCCGCCGAATCACCCTCGACCAGATAGAGTTCACATTTGCTCGGATCACGTTCCTGGCAATCGGCCAACTTCCCGGGAAGACCAGCAATATCCAGCACACCCTTGCGACGGGTCAAATCCCGCGCCTTGCGAGCAGCCTCACGGGCACGGGCGGCCTCCAACATCTTGTTGGAAATTGTTTTGGCTTCGGCGGGATGCTCCTCCAGGAATGTATCCAGGTTTTCCACCAGCAGAGCCTCAACCACCCCCTTGACCTCCGAGGATACCAACTTGTCCTTTGTCTGGGACGAGAACTTGGGGTCCTGAACCTTGACCGATACGACGGCGGTCAGGCCCTCTCTGGCATCATCACCCACGGTTTTGATCTTGTTCTTCTTGGCCAACTCCTCGCGTTCGATGTACTGATTGAGGGTCCGTGTCATTCCGGCGCGGAATCCAGCCAGATGCGTACCGCCATCGCGCTGAGGAATGTTATTGGTGTAGCAAAAAATGGTCTCCTGGAAAGACTCATTCCATTGAAGGGCAACCTCAACCAGGATGCCTTGGCGCTCGGCAACGAAGTAGCAAACTGTGGGGTGGACCGGAACCTTGTTACGATTCAGGTGGTTAACAAATGCCCTAATCCCCCCTTTGTACTCAAAAACATCCTCGCGCCCACTGATCTCGTCACTTAACACAATGCGAACACCGGAATTTAGAAAGGACAATTCCCGCAGACGCTTCGCCAGGATGTCATAGTGGAAAATCGTATCGGTAAAGATCTCGGTTGATGGCTTAAAATGGATCTCGGTTCCGGTGAGATTGCTCACCCCCACCTCCTTGAGAGGGTACTGGGGTTCACCCAGGGCATAATCCTGAACATATTCTTTGCCATCACGATGGATGCACAAGGTAAGGCGCTCCGACAAGGCATTGACCACGGAGACGCCAACCCCATGCAGGCCCCCAGAGACCTTGTATGAATTGGCGTCAAACTTACCTCCTGCGTGGAGGATCGTCATGATCACCTCGGCAGCCGACCGACCCTCCTCCAGGTGAATATCGACCGGAATACCGCGCCCATCATCGCTGACCGTGATTGACTGGTCGGAATGGATCTTGACCTTGATGTTGGTGCAATGACCCGCCAAAGCCTCGTCAATGGAGTTATCGACGACCTCGAACACCATATGATGCAGACCAGTTCCATCGTCCGTATCCCCGATGTACATGCCCGGGCGCTTGCGTACCGCATCTAGCCCGCGAAGAACCTTGATATTGGTGGAGTCGTAGCTCATGGAATCCCTGGATTATTTTTTGCGCCGGAATAGCGACTTGGATGAATATTTTACCTGAATCGGCTCAAGCGTGGCCGGAAGGCAGAGGGTATTTTCAGGCCATACCGATGAGCGCACCCCGTTCCACGTGGAACCTTCCCCCCCCCGCATAGCCCTTAGGGGTCGTACCAAGACAGGCGACGGCTGTAACAAAAACCTGGGCAGGCATTGACGCTATAGCTTTTAAGATGGAACTCATGGCGTGGGGGTCCAGTTCGGCACCAAGATCATCCAAAAGCCAGATACACGGCGGCCCCCCAACGCTTAACCAATGACGCTGAGCAGCAAACTGCAGGAGGAATACCAGAGACTTGGTCTGACCCCGGGACGGGAGTGACTTTCCGTGATGGGAATAGACCGAGAAGTCGGCGCGTGGCGGACCATAAAAGGTAAAGCCCCGCTCTCGATCTTCCTTAAGGCTCTGCTGTAGGAAATTCGCGAGTTGATTATTTCCGGGCCACCCGGAACGGTAATTAATTCCAGGGGCTACCCCAAATTCCTCGGTTACGGCGGGATCGTGAAGAATCTTGTCTAGACTTTCCAAGAAGCAGCGGCGATATTCGTTTAGGATCTCTGCAAGGCGACAGTAATCCGCATCCCAAACGGGTTGACCTCTTGCACCGTTACGCAGCCAGGCATTCCTTTGTCCCAGGACACGCCTAAACTCGGCGAGAATCCGCCCATACCCCGGTTCCACGTGGAACAAGTTCCAGTCGAGAAAAAGACGACGCAGGCCAGGCTGACCTTCCAATAATTGCTGAGAATTATCAGCTATCAAACGAACATGGAAACGCCGCCGCAAAGAATGAATACCCGAAACAGCCTGCCCATTCTCGTAAAATCGTAGCGCATTAGGGGACTGGGTCAACTTGAGGCGCGACGGGGGCCCATCTTCTTCCGGAGAATGCAGAAGGACTGATACTTCGAGGAGTTCCCTGCCAGTGCCAAGCAAGGGACCATGTTTACGGCCTCGGTAACCACGACCCCGGGATATAAGATAGATAGCCTCAAGGAGGGAGGTTTTACCAGCGCCATTGGGACCGGTAACCCAATTTAACGAGGAATGGGCGCAAAGCTCCAGTAGATTGATATTGCGCAGACCCGAGATGGCAATGTTTTCAAGAATCACGGATGTACATTGTGATCAGAGCAGCATGGGCATAACAACATAGGTTTGATCTTCGCGTCCGGCACCGCGCATTAAGGCACTGCTATTGGACTCGGCAAATCGGATTTCGACGCGGGTTTCATCAATGACACTCAATACATCAAGCAAATAACCAACATTAAAGCCGATTGCCAGCGGTTCGTCGGTAAATTCAATTTCCATATGCTCCTCAGCCTCCTCCTGTTCCGGATTGTGGGCCTGGAGAGTCAACTCATTCGGTGCGAAACTGAGGCGAATACCCTTAAATTTTTCATTCGAAAGAATGGAGGTTCGCAACAAGGATTGGCGCAAGGCGTCACGATCCAGCAAAGCAACCTTATCGGCCATTAGAGGGATAACACGCTCGTAATCCGGATAACGGCCGTCAACCAATTTGGATGTCAGCAGGGTATCCCCAATTACAGCACGCAGGGTGCGCTGGGAAAGATCGAGCCGAACACGCTCACCGCCAGATTCAAGGAGTCGATTAAGTTCGTGCACCGTCTTACGGGGCACGATAACCTGAATGGGTTCATCGATGGGCAGATCCACCAATTGTTCCAACATAGCCAACCTATGGCCGTCAGTGGCTACAGCGGTAACTCCCCGCGCCTGCACCTTAAGGAATAGTCCGTTCAGGTAATATCTTACATCCTGATTAGCCATGGCAAAACCGGTCTTGTCGAATAACTCCTTTAGCATACCCTGTTCGAGCTCTATGCTCTGATCACCACTAGAGGTCTCCATCAAAGGATAATCTTCCGCTGGTAGGGTGCTAAGATTGAATCGGCTCTTACCGGCCGTGATACTGGCACGCTGGCTTTGAAGCTTAAAAGTAATCTCGGCTTCATCGGGAACAGCCCTGCAGATGTCGATAAACTTTCTTGCCGGAACCGTAATCTCCCCGGGTTCGATGACGCTGGCGGCGAGACGCGTCCGAATCTCCACTTCACGATCGGTACCTGTAAAGGTCAAGACATCGTCATCGGCATGAATGTGAATATTGCCCAATATCGGTAAAGTCTGCCGCTTTTCAACAACTCCGCCAACTTTGGTCAGTGCCTGTATCAACCGCTCGCGCTGGGTACAAATGTGCATGGGCTTTGTTTACTCTCAACTAGGAAAGGACTCTGATGGAATACCGCAAAGCGGATGGTATACAGGGCCGTGAAGTCAGAAGGAAAGAATCCGTAACAGATTCTTAAAGTCTTCTTCCATGGCGGAATCTTCTTCACGCAGACTTTTGACTTTGTTAGTGGCATGGAGGACCGTTGTATGATCCCTGCCACCAAAAGCGCTCCCTATCTCCGGTAGGCTATGTTTGGTTAACTCCCGCGCCAAGGTCATGGCGACCTGCCGCGGACGGGTGATGCTGCGGGTACGTTTCGCGGACAACAGATCAGCAACCCGGATCTTGTAATACTCGGCTACCGTCTTCTGAATATTAACGATATTGACCTGCCGATCTTGGGCAGCCAGCATATCCCGGAGGGCGTCCTTGGCGAAGGGCAGATTGATGGGCACCCCGGTGAACTGGGAATTGGCAACCAAACGGAGCAAGGCGCCCTCCAGTTCCCGAACGTTGGAACGAATAGCCTTACCCACAAAAAATGCGACATCATCGGGTAATTCAACGCCCATCAGTCGCGCCTTACTATAAAGAATGGCAACCCGGGTCTCGGTGTCTGGTGGATCAATCTGCACCGTAAGCCCCCAACCAAAGCGGGATCGGAGCCGATCATCAAGACCAGGGACCTCCTTGGGAAAGCAATCGCTGGTCAGCACAATCTGCTGTCGAGAATCAAACAGGGCATTAAAGGTATGGAAAAATTCCTCCTGAGTACGCTCCTTGCCAGCAAAAAACTGGACATCATCGATCAGGAGGGCATTGACGTAGCGATAGCGCTTCTTGAACTCGTCAATCCGGTTGTGCTGGAGAGCCTTAACCATCTCGCCCACAAACCGGTCGGAATGTAAATAGATAACACGAGCACTCGGATTGGAGTTGAGGACCTCGTTGCCAACCGCATGCATCAAATGGGTCTTGCCAAGGCCCACTCCACCATAAATAAACAAGGGGTTGTAAGCAATACCAGGGTTTTGGCCAATCTGGATGGCCACCGCCCGGGCAATCTGATTGGACTTTCCCTCGACAAAAGTATCGAAGGTGAATTCGGGATTAAGGTTGGAATCCGTTCGATTGTGCTGGGCCTCATCAACCAGTACGACTTCCCCAAGTGAGTTGGGACTGACCGATCTTGCTTCACCAACATCGGCGCGCCGCAAGGAGCCGATCTCGAAGGTCAACTCCTGTACCTCCCCCTGGCTTAGGCGGGCACATACTTCAAGAATCCGATCCTGATAGGATTTATAAACCCAATCCTTGACAAAGCGATTAGGGGCGAAAAGGCGTACACGCCGACCCTCTTCGATCGCCTGGAGGGGGAGAATCCAAGTATTGAACTCCGCGGGAGAGAGTTCTCCCTTGAGAAAACCAACGCATTTTTCCCAAACTGACACGAAAAGCCACCCTCCTCGGCGTCGCTCGGGACGCCAACACCAGGCACCTGAAAGTGGAGAGTCTACCGACCTTCCGTCAGCTTATCCACAGGTCAGAACCCAATTTTTTGCCCTTGAATACCTCAGAAAGCGCAAAGGGCACTAGATTTAGTTTGACCCTCCGACCCTGGAAACCTATAATTTGCGATCTTTTCGCGGAAGACAGGCCAACGTTCCCGCGTACAGATCCCAACACCCGGCAGTCCGGCCAGGTTCCAGAGGAGATTCAAGCTATGAAGAGAACCTTTCAACCCAGCCGCATCAAACGCGCACGCACCCACGGTTTCCGGGCACGGATGGCCACCCGCAACGGCCGGAAGGTGCTCCAGTCTCGCCGCGCCAAGGGCAGGGCTCGCCTGATTCCCTAAACAACCGCCTGAATCCCGCAGCCGTGCCGCGAAAGGCAAGGCCGAGATCGACAAGTTTTCCACGTCAGGCACGCCTGCTCAAACCGTCGGACTTCCGCTTGGTCTTCTCCAAGTCAAACCGGTCCGCGGACGGCTTCTTTACGGTTTTGGTCGCGAATTCTAAAGATACCGATTTGGCGCGATTAGGACTAGCCATCTCTAAAAAGTGCGCTAAAGGAGCAGTTGAACGCAACCGCCTGAAGCGTATCGTGCGCGAAAGCTTTCGGACTCATCGTGACATGCTGGCACCATTGGACCTCATCGTCATGTGCCGACCCAAAGCGGTCCATGCAAAAAATGGCGAACTCATGGCGTCGCTCCTCGAGCACTGGGATCACGTGAACCAGAGTCGGCAATGCGGAAGCTAATGATTGGCTTGATCCGAGCTTACCAGTATCTCATAAGCCCATGGCTAGGGAATCACTGCCGCTTTCATCCCAGTTGTTCCCATTATGCCGTGGAATGTATTGAGGTACATGGTCCCATAGCCGGATCCTGGATGGCCCTGCGCCGCCTGGGCTGCTGCCACCCCTGGCATGAAGGCGGCTACGACCCGGTACCACCCAAGCTCCGCGGCGGCTCGCCCCAAGGCGAGCCATCCGACCGCAAACCCTCCGACCGCACCCTTGATGTGACTGGCCATGGATAATCTTCGACTCGTTCTCCTCTTCACCCTCGCTGCCATCCTCCTGCTCCTATACCAGGCATGGGTCCAGGACTATGGCCCCATTGGTGGCCAACCTCAGGTAGCTCAACCCAAGGACACGCCGACACCAGGGGTGGCGGATGTCAGCGGCTCGGTACCCCCGACTCCAGCCGTACCCATGGTCGATGCCCCCGCCAAGGGGGGGATGACTCCGGCGGTCAGCCCAGTCCCGACGGGTGACGCGGGCATGGCTAAATCGGAAACCATCCGCGTAGAGACCGACCTCCTCTCCCTAGAGATCGCCCGTCGTGGCGGCGCCATCGTCAGTGCCCACCTCATGGATTATCCGCAGAGCCCGAGGGATCCCGAGACCAAATTCCGCCTCCTCAAGCCAGAACCACCGAACCTGTTTGTCATCGAATCCGGCCTGCGTGGGTCCGAGACCGGCCCCTTGCCGGCGGATAGCCGCGGCCTGACCTTCCAGACCGCCCAGGACTCCTTCGCCCTCAAGCCAGGTGAGGATACCCTGGAGGTCGTGCTCGCATGGAACGACCCCGCCGGCGTGGAAATACAGCGGCGCTACCGCTTCACCCGAGGCAGCTACGTCATCGACCTGACCCAAGAGGTCATTAACCACACCAACAGCCCCCTGGCGGCTCGCGCCTACACCCAGGTGCTGCGCACCGAACTCTACGACCCGGATGCCTCCAGCTTCATCTACACCTACACGGGCGGGGTTTACTATACCCCGGAAGACAAATACCAGAAGGTCTCCTTCGACGACATGCGCGAGGGTCGATTGTCCCTGGAGGCAACGGATGGCTGGGTCGCCATCATCCAGCACTACTTCCTCGCCGCCGCCCTGCCCCCGGCTGGCGTACCCCAAACCTTTTTCACCAGCACCAGGGAAGACGGCAAGTTCCTCATCGGCACCTATACGGCGCCGGCCACTATCGCCGCCGGGACCAGCCATATCTTCAACGAACGGGTCTTCGTAGGCCCCAAACTTCAGGACACGCTAGCCTCGGTAGCGCCAGGCCTGGACCTGGCGGTGGATTACGGCCTGCTGACCATTATTGCCCAGCCGATTTACTGGTTGTTGAGCAAGATCCACGCCTTGGTCGGTAACTGGGGCTGGTCCATCATCTTTCTGACCATCCTCATCAAGCTGGCCTTCTACAAACTGTCCGAGACCAGCTACAAATCCATGGCCAACATGCGCAAAATCACGCCGCGCATCCAGGCCCTCAAGGACCGCTATGGCGATGATAAGGAACGCCTGAATCAGGCCATGATGGAGATGTACAAGAAGGAGAAGATCAATCCCCTCGGCGGCTGCCTGCCCATCGTGGTGCAGATCCCCGTCTTCATCTCGCTCTACTGGGTGCTACTGGAGAGCGTCGAGATGCGTCAGGCGCCCTTCATGCTGTGGATCGACAACCTTTCCGCGCCGGACCCCTATTTTGTGTTGCCCCTCATTATGGGCGTGTCCATGTACGTTCAGCAAAAACTCAATCCCGCACCACCGGATCCTATCCAGGCCAAGGTGATGATGAGTCTGCCCTTTGTCTTTACCGTCTTCTTCGCCTTCTTCCCCTCGGGTCTGGTGCTCTATTGGGTGGTCAACAACCTGCTGTCCATCGCCCAGCAGTGGTACATCACCGACAAGATCGAAAAGGCCGCGGCCAAACATTGAGGCCTGACCGCTAGAAACCAGACCCATGGCGGCCGACACCATCGCCGCCATCGCCACGCCGCCCGGATTTGGCGGCGTGGGTGTGGTGCGGGTCTCGGGAACTGGCGCACGCAGGATCGCCGAGGCCATCCTCGGGGGGATACCCAAACCCCGCCAAGCCAGCCTGGCATGGTTCCGGGATGGCACGGGGGAGGCCCTGGATCAGGGCCTGGCACTCTTCTTTCCCGGCCCCCAGTCCTTCACCGGCGAGGACGTCCTCGAACTCCAGGGCCATGGGGGACCCCTCATCCTGGACCTCCTGTTACGGCGAATATTGGAACTGGGCGCCCGCCTGGCCCGCCCTGGCGAGTTCAGTGAACGCGCCTTTCTCAACGGCAAGCTCGATCTGGCGCAAGCCGAGGCCGTCGCTGACCTGATCGCCAGCGGCACCGAAGAGGCAGCCCGTCTCGCTAGCCGCAACCTGAGTGGCGAATTTTCGCGGCGCGTCCAGGAACTGGGCGAAGACCTCATCCTCCTTCGCACCTTTGTGGAAGCCGCCCTCGACTTCCCGGAAGAGGAGATCGACTTTATCGCCGAATCCAGTATCGCCGCCGATCTGGATCAGCTCCTGGCTCGGCTCGACGCGCTCCTGGGGGGTGCCCGCCAGGGCTGCCTGATCCGGGAGGGGATACAGGTCGTCATCGCCGGCCCGCCCAATGTTGGCAAATCCAGCCTGCTCAATGCCCTGGCCGGCAAGGACGCCGCCATCGTCACGCCGATTCCCGGTACCACCCGCGACCTGCTCCACCAGGAAATCCAGATCGACGGTCTACCCCTCCACCTCATCGATACGGCCGGCCTGCGCAACTCCGAAAACCTGGTGGAAAGGGAAGGCATCCGCCGGGCCCGCGACCAAATCACAAAGGCCGACGCCGTTCTCTGGCTTTCCGACGACAGCCAAGATCTTGATGACCGGGAATACGCACCGACCGAATGGCCGGGTCAAATTCCGGTGATCCGGGTCCGTAACAAGATCGACCTCAGCGGTCGCCAGCCCGGTCGCACCCAGACGACCTCGGGTACCGAGATCGCCATCTCCGCCAGGGAGGGAACCGGTCTGGATAGCCTACGCGCCCACCTCAAGCAAATTGCCGGCTACCAGGAGCAAGTTGAGGGCGTATTTCTTGCCCGCCGCCGTCATCTGGATGCCTTGACCCGCGCCCGGGAGGCCCTCTGCCTGGCCGGCACCAGCCTGCGGGCGCAGCACACCCCCGAAATTACCGCCGAGGAACTGCGCCTGGCCCAGCAGGCCCTCGGCGAGATTACCGGCGAATTTACCTCCGAGGACTTACTGGGCAAGATATTTTCGAGCTTTTGCGTCGGTAAGTGATCAGCCCGCCGGGCGGCCAATTTTGTGATCAGTCAACCATGTACCGGCGCGCCACCGGGGGCTACTTGAAAAGCACACCAGTGATTACCAGTAGCATTAGGCAACCCATCCCCCTTCCACTCGGAGAACCCAACATGAAGACAAGGCTGTTTGCCATCGGTCTGGCCGCGATCAGCAGTGGCGTAGCCGCGGAACCCGCGACCACCACCACGAACACGGCATGTCCAGCCTTGCTGGACATCAGCATCCGCCAGCTGGCCGGGGAGGAGCAGGTCAATCTCTGCGAGGCCTATCGCGGCAAGGTCATCCTGGTGGTCAACACCGCCAGCAAATGCGGTTTCACCTCGCAGTACGAGGGCCTCGAGGCCCTGTATCGCAAATACCAGGACCGGGGTCTGGTCGTACTGGGCTTCCCCTCCAACGATTTCATGCAACAAGAGCCCGGCAGCGAGGAGGAGATCCAGAAATTCTGTCGCCTCACCTACTCGGTGGAATTCCCCATGTTCGAGAAGGTCAGCGTCACCAAGGGCAAAGCCAACCCGCTCTTCGAGCGCCTGGCCACCGCGGGAGCCCCCTACCCCAAGTGGAACTTCTATAAATACCTGATCGACCGCGAGGGGAATTATGTGGATTACTTCGCCAGCATCACCTCGCCGGATAGTGACAAGGTCGTCAGGGCCATCGAAAAGCTGCTGTGACCCATTCCTCCGCGGGGCTCCGGTCCTCAGGCCCAGCCATTCACCGCCGAGCCTTGCGCAACATGCCAAGGGTGGCTTGCAACTCCCGTCTCAAGGGTTCCAGATCTCCCCGGCCAACGGGTCGGCGACCATAACGCAGCCGGGCATATCGCTCGGTAAAGGCCAGAAAACCGGCGGCCAAGCCAGGATGCCAAAGCGCTAGCCGCCGCCCATAATCACTAGCCCCCTCGCTGGCTTTACGCGGGAGGCCAGCGCGGGCCAGCCGGGAGCAGAATTTTCGATAAAGACGCTCCAGAGGATCGGGGCGCGCACTGGCGGGCTGGTGCAGCAAGGCCACCAGGAGCAGGCCCATCACCAGGCTGGAGGCCATGACCATGAGGACGGCAAGACCATATTCGCGCAGCCAGCCGAGGCCGATGCGCTCGAGCAGGGCTTGCTGGCGAGCACGGTCCAGGCCCAAGACCCATCGATACCAGTTTTCATCCAGGGCATCGCCAAAGAGGCGCAAGCCGTGGACTAACCGGCCCCAGGCGTCCACGCCGCCGATGCGCAGACGCAGGGGCCGACCGCTGGCCAGCCCCGTCAGCTCGGGACTCGGCTCGATGCGCTCCGGGGCCACGGCGGCGGTGGGATCAACCCGCGTCCAACCCTGGCCCTCCAGCCAGACCTCGACCCAGGCGTGGGCGTCGGACTGGCGCACGATCAGGTGGGCGCCCAGGGGATTGCGCTCGCCGCCCAAAAAACCCATCACGATACGCGCCGGGATGCCGGCGATCCGCATCAGCAGCGCGAAACTGCTGGCGTAGTGCTCGCAAAAGCCCTTGCGGGTCTCGAATAGGAATTCATCGACGGGATTATCCCCGAGCCGGGGGGGCCTGAGGCTATAGTAAAAGGCCTCCTGGTTGAAATGGCGGAGCCCCGCCTGGACCACCGCCGCTGGAGCCGGGGACCCCGCAGCCCATTGCGCAACCAGGGCACGCATCCGCGCCGTGACATTGGCGGGTAGAGCCAGCCCGGCGGTCCGCTGGGCCTCCGGTAAATCACCGGTATCGAGGGCGGGCGCCGAGGTCAACCGATAGACCCGGGTCTCCTTAATAGGCTCGGCGGCCAGCAACTGGAAGTCGTGGGTGAGGTGGGCATCCTTTCCCGGAGTACCCAACGGCAAGTCGAGAGCGAAGAGCCAGCGTTGGCGGCTCGGTTCCAGGGAGACTTCATAACTGACCGGATCACCAGAACGCGCCGCCGGCACCGCCGCCAGGCCAGAGAACTGGTCGTTCCTGGCGGCCTGCCAGCGGCGGCCGTCGGTATTCCAGGCCACGGGGCCACGCCAATAAAGCCCCTCGGCCTGGGGTATGGGGCCTTCGAAGCGAACACGAAAGGCGAGGGAGCCGTCAAGCACCAACTCACTCACCGAGCCGGGTTCAAGCCAGTCATTGATGCCCGTGCGGGCCTGGTCCTCGGTGGGGAGAAAGGACCAGAGCGGAGCGTCCAGGCGGGGGAAGAGGATGAAGAGGACCAGGGTCAGCGGCAAAGCCTGCAGGCTTAGCCGCAAAGCCAGGGCGAAAACCTGGCGCGGCGGCCAGGGCAGGCGCCGGGAGCTGTCCGCCAATACCGCCATGTCCAAAATCAGCAGGGCGCCAAGCAAGAGGGCCACCCAGGGTGACTGATCGAACAGGAAGTGAATCACCAGCCAGAAGGCGAAGAGCATGGCCAGCAGCCGCACCTCTCGCGGGCTGCGAATCTCCAGCAGCTTGAGGGCGAGCAGCAGGGTCAGCAGCGCGGAACCGCCTTCCTGGCCGACGAGAGTGCCGTAATGGCGATAAACCAGGATGACCCCAACCAAGGCCAGTGGCAGCAAAATCCAGCGCCCCGGTTCAAGCCGGGGGAGGCGCGTGGCGACCGCCCGGTAGCCCAGGAGCAAATAAAAATAGCCGAGGACGGCAGGTGCCAGGTGGGGTATCAGGTTCAGGCCGGCGACGGCATAGAGGCCGGTCACCACCGCAATCTGGCCAGGCCGCGGCCGCGCGACAGCGGGCCGTGGCCGAGGGTTGAGGCCCAACATCAGTCCCGCCCCTTGGCGGCGGGGCGCCAGGACCACCATCCGGCCTTACCCTCCCGCCGGGGGCGGGCAGGGGCTGGGGCCAAACGAGGGCCAGGGCCTGGAACTTCCGCGGCAGGATGGCCCTGGCCAAAGCGCGCCAAGGCGCCCAGGCAGAGGTGCATCTGGGCATCGCCCCGCCCCAGGCCGATCTCGCGACCTGGCAGACGAAGGCCAAAGTCCTGGTCCGTCAGGGTGGCATCCAGGACTTGACGGCACAGCCAACCCAGGCGGGTCTCGACGTCAGCCGGGGGCAGGTGCTCCCAATCGAGCCAGAGCCGATCCGAACGGTCGCGGCCAAACTGCTTCACGAGCAGGCCACGCCCCCGGCCATAGGCCTTCCAATCCAGTTGGCGCGGCGAGTCACCCAGGCGGTAGCCACGCAGGCCGACGAAGTCATCCGCCCCGGGATCCAGGTGGCCCCGGGCGCCTTCGCGACTGGCGGCGGTGGGCAGCAAGGCCGGAGCCTGGTCGGCGGGACGGGGATAGACCAGGGCTTCCGCCGCTGTCTCCAGGTAACACCAGGAACGGAACAAGCCCAAGGGATAGCGGGTATCCAGGGTCAGCCGCCCGAGGGGGCGAGGGCCGCGCCGCTGGGTCGGCAGCGCCAGGCGCAGCCTGGCCATAACGCCCGGCATCAGGTCGGAAGGGGTCGCCGCGTGGCCCGCGGTGGACAGGCACAAGTCCGGCCGCGGCCGCCGGGTCTCGGCGCTGATTGTGATCTCGAAGGTCGCCAACTCGCCGGCGAAGACCGGGGGTCCCGCCCGCGCCGTCACCGCCAGCCCCAGCAGGTTGAACCAGGCATGGTGCATCGAGACCAGAACAATGGCGGTGGTCAGGAAGGTAAAGAGGAGCCCCAGATTATTCTGATAGTTGAGGGACCCCACCAGCATGAGTAACAGGATGCCGCCAAAAACCAGGCCGGCACCCGTCGGCAAGATATAGATGGCCCGGCGCAAGACCCTGGCCTGACCATCCACCGAGAGGGGACAGACGCGAACCCAGGCGGCAAAAAGGCCCATCACCCGCTCCCCCAGCCTCACCGCACCGGCACCTGATCCAAAATCAGGGCGGCGGCCTCGTAACCTCCGCCCGTGCCATCCTCGCTCCCGACCTCCAGACGGTGGCCGACGCAAGGCCCCAGCACCGCCTGGACATCCTCGGGATAGACGGCATCGCGGCCCGCCAGCAGGGCCCAGGCCCGGGCGGCGCGCAGCAGGGCGAGCCCCGCCCGGGGCGACAGGCCCTGAAGAAACCGCGGTGAGCGCCGGGTGAAGGCGATGATGTCGTAGCAGTAGTCGATAATCGGCGGGGCGGCATGGATCTGACCGGTGGCCCGCTGCAGGGCGCGTATCGCCACCTGGCCGAGGGCCGGTTGCAGCCGGGCCAGCATCTCGCGCCGGTCGTCTCCCGCCAGCAGGGCCTTCTCGGCGGCCTCAGCCGGATAGCCGATGGAGAGCCGCATCAGGAAGCGGTCGAGCTGCGACTCTGGCAGGGGAAAGGTGCCGATTTGAAAGGCCGGGTTCTGGGTGGCGATAACGAAAAAGGGCTCGGGCAGGGGGTGGGTCTCGCCTTCCACCGTCACCTGTCGCTCCTCCATGGCCTCTAGCAGGGCGCTTTGGGCCTTGGGGGTGGCGCGGTTAATCTCGTCCGCCAGGACCAGTTCGGCGAAGAGAGGACCGGGGTGGAAACGAAACCGCTCCGCGGCACGCTCAAAGACGGAGGCCCCGATGATATCGGCGGGCAGCAGATCGCTGGTGAACTGGATGCGGGCATAATCCAGTCCCAAGAGTCGCGCCAACAAATGGGCCAGGGTCGTCTTGCCGACCCCGGGCAGATCCTCGATCAAGAGGTGGCCCCGCGCCAACAGGCAGGCGATGGCCAGGCGCAGTTCCCGTTCCTTGCCCAGGATGATGTCCGCGCCAGCCCGCAGCGCACCTTCCAATTGCCCCGCCAGGTCGCTGTCCATGGGGCTATTCGCCCACCGGGAAAGACAGGGCCCGCTGGGCCGCGCACCCGATTACCAGCCGAGCGCAGCCACGGGCCAGGAGGTACTGTCCCTCCGGGAGATCCAGGTTGGGCGCGGGTAAGTCGGCGCCGCTGTTCGCGGTGGACATGGGACAGGCCTCCGAATGGGATTCAAAAATGGGCGGGAAAGGACGAGGTCAAGCCCAGCCCGGGGTACTATAGCGGTTTAAGCGCCGAATCGCCCCCGAGGCCCGTCGCGGACCCATGGGCCATCCACAAGCCTGGCACTTAAACCCGCTCCCCCTGGATGCCATCTCGCACACTTATACATGATGATTGAGGCAAGAGTATTTAATGTCCACTGAGGCAGGTTACGGTGTCATCGTGGTCGGTGGCGGCCACGCGGGGACCGAAGCGGCCCTGGCGGCGGCGCGCATGGGTGTACCGACTCTGCTGTTGACCCACAACATCGAGACCATCGGCCAGATGAGTTGCAATCCCGCCATTGGCGGTATCGGCAAGGGCCATCTGGTCAAGGAGATCGACGCCTTGGGCGGCCTTATGGCCCGGGCTACGGATCGGGCCGGCATCCAATTTCGGATCCTCAACGCCCGCAAGGGGCCCGCGGTGCGTGCTACCCGGGCCCAGGCGGACCGCATCCTCTATAAGGCCGCGGTACGTTCGGCGGTGGAAAATGCCCCCCACCTGGATATCTTCCAGCAAGCGGTGAATGATCTCCTGGTGGAGGGGGGCCGGGTCGCTGGGGTCGTCACCAAGATCGGCCTGGTCTTTCGCGCCCCCTGCGTGGTGTTGACGGTAGGGACCTTCCTCGCCGGGCGCATCCACGTGGGCTTGACCAGCCACGAAGGCGGGCGTGCCGGCGACCCACCCGCCAATGCCCTCGCGCACTGTCTGCGGGAACTACCCTTCAACGTAGCACGGCTCAAGACCGGAACCCCCCCGCGTCTCGACGGCCGGACCATCGACTATGCCCAATTGGAAGCCCAGCCGGGCGACGAGCCGGTCCCCGTCTTCTCCTACCTCGGCCGCGCCGAGGACCACCCCCCCCAAGTCTGCTGCCACATCGCCCACACCAACGACCGCACCCACGACATCATCCGCGCCGGACTCGCACGATCTCCCCTCTACACCGGGCTCATCGAGGGGGTAGGGCCCCGCTACTGCCCCTCGATCGAGGACAAGATCGTCCGCTTCGCCGACAAGACCAGCCATCAGATTTTCCTGGAACCGGAGGGACTGACGACCCGGGAGATCTATCCCAACGGCATTTCCACCAGCCTCCCCTATGACGTCCAGGAGGCCCTGGTCCGGAGTCTGCGCGGTTGCGAGCAGGCCCGCATCACCCGCCCCGGCTATGCCATCGAATACGACTTTTTCGACCCCCGGGATCTGGCCCCCTCCCTGGAATCGCGCCATCTGCCCCAGCTCTTCCTCGCGGGTCAGATCAACGGCACCACCGGCTACGAGGAGGCCGCCGCCCAAGGCCTGCTCGCCGGGGCGAACGCCGCCCTGCGGGTCCAGGGCCACCCACCCTGGTGGCCGCGCCGGGATGAGGCCTATCTCGGCGTCCTGGTGGATGACCTCACCACCCGCGGCACCACCGAGCCCTACCGCATGTTCACCAGCCGCGCCGAATATCGCCTGCTGCTACGGGAGGACAACGCCGACCTGCGCCTGACGGAGACGGGACGCCGCCTGGGCCTGGTGGGCGAGGCGCAATGGCGCCAATTCGAGGACAAGCGCGAGGCTATCGCCCGGGAGCGCCAGCGGCTGCGGGAGACCTGGCTGCGGCCCGCGGCTATCGACCCCGAGCAGGCCCGGTCGGTCCTGGGGGACGAGCTGCGCCGCGAGGCCCGGGCCCTGGATCTGCTGGCCCGACCCAAGGTCGGCTACGCGGACTTGATGGCCCTGCCCGGCCTGGGCCCCGGCGTGGCGGACCCCCAGGTCGCCGAGCAGATCGAGATCCAGGCCAAGTACGCTGGCTACATCGACCGCCAGCAGCAAGAGATCGAGCGCCACCGGGCCCAGGAGGAGACCGTCCTCCCCCCGGATTTCCCCTTCGACCAGGTGCGGGGGCTCTCCTCAGAGGTCCGGGAAAAGCTGCTCAGGGTACGCCCGACCACCCTGGGCCAGGCGGCGCGCATCCCTGGCCTGACCCCGGCGGCCATCTCCCTGCTACTCATCCATCTCCGGCGGCGCTCGGC
>JADZBU010000226.1 GCA_020851955.1 Chromatiaceae bacterium
CGGGCACCGCCTTTACCCAGTCGATCATCGGGGGGCTGCTAGACTTGATAGCGGGTCACACATCAATGGGAGGTCATCATGGCTGGCAGCTTTAAAGAGGCGCTCGAGACCCTGGTCAACCAACGGATCGCGGCGGGCGAGGATCCTCAAGACTTGTTCGAGGAACTCACGCATGAGGCCAATCTCGTCTTCGGTCATTACAACCTGGAGTATGAAATCGGCCTCTTCACCAAGGAGGAGGGCAACAAGTAGGCCCCTTTCACCGTAGGGGATGGCGGCTGATTCCTGGCCCTGGCCAGAGCGCTCACCTAGAGGGCGAACTCCTCGTCATAAGGTTCTTCGCCCTTGACCACCGGCAGGGTGAAGGCGCGATCCCAGACCCCCCAGCCGCCATCCAGCAGCCGAATGTCCTGGTAACCCAGGGCGTGGCGTTGCAACCAGCCGAGGCTCATGCGAAAGCCAACCTGGCAAGGTACCTTCGCCAGACCTGATCTCGCCCAAGGGAGTTTTTTCGGTAAGATGACGAAGCGGCGCCAGCCGCCTCGCGCTGGAGGGCGGCTTCCTGCCGCGCTCGGCTGCGCCCCCCCGCTCCCCTTCTGGCCCTCTCCCTCAACGCAATAACGGATCACCATGAAAATAGACAAATTTCGTATCGCCCCCGGCACCAAGGTCAAGCTCGGCAAGATCGACCCCGCGGACACGGGGGACTACAAGAACCATGCCGATGCGGCCCAACGCCAGGAGGAGCTCCTGGCGCGGATGCGCGAACTCCAGGCCAAGCTTTACGCCGCCAAGACCAACGCCCTGGTGATCGTCCTGCAAGGGCTGGATGCGGCGGGCAAGGACGGGGTGGTCACCCATGTCATGTCCGGCCTCAACCCCGAGGGAACGCGCGTCGCCTCCTTCAAGCAGCCCACCGCCGAGGAGACCGCCCACGATTTCCTCTGGCGCGTCCACCCCCATGCCCCCGCCAAGGGGGACATCGTCATCTTCAACCGGTCGCATTACGAGGATGTCCTGGTCGTCCGGGTCCACCAGTTGGTGCCCAAGGTCGTCTGGAAGTCGCGCTACGAACACATCCGTAACTTCGAGCACCTCCTCGCCGCGGGCAACGACACCACGGTCCTGAAATTCTATTTGCATATCTCCCGCGAGGCCCAACTCGCCCGCTTCAAGGTCCGCCTCGACGAGCCGGATCATGAGTGGAAAATCAGCAAGACCGACTACGCGGAGCGGGAGCTGTGGGACGAATACACGGCGGCCTTCGAGGAGGCCATCGCCCAGACCAGCACGGCGGAGGCGCCCTGGTTCGTGATCCCCTCGGACAATAAGTGGTTCCGCGACCTGGCCATCTCGGAGATCATCGTCGCCGCCATCGAGGGGATGAAGCTGCAAGCCCCGAAGGCCGAGGTGGATCTGGAGGAGATCAAGCAGGATTACGCCAAGGCCCTCGCGGAGGAATCGCCCGAGAACCAGATAAAGATCGCCAAACTGGTCAAGAAAAAGGAAAAGAGCCTCAAGCAAGCCGGCTGATGACGTCACCCCGAGACACCTTGGGTCCCCCGAGGTGTCTGTTGCGGAGCCCGAAGCGCAATGACGCCCCTTAACGCCCTCGTCTTCGGTCTGGGCCTCTTCTTTATTGGCCTGCATCTGGTCGGCGACAACCTCAAGGCCCTGAGCGGCGGCCGGTTCCGCGATGCTATCGCCCGGACGACGCGCCGCCCCCCGGCCCGCCTGGCCCTGGGCCTGGCCTCGGGGGCTCTGATGCAGAGCGCCACCGCGGTCACCTTTATCTGCGTGAGCCTGGTGGCGGCGGAATTGCTGACGGCGAATGCCGCCAGCCTGGTCATCGTCTGGTCGAATGTGGGACTGACGGTCCTGGCCTTCATCGCCACCCTGGACATTCACCCGGCGGTGGCCTTCCTCGTCGGCGGGGCGGGCATCGTCATGGGGGTGGTGCGGAATCGCACCTGGCGGACCGTGGCGAGCGTCCTGATCGGCATCGGCCTCATCCTCTTCGGCCTGGAACAAATGAGCGCGGGGGCCGCGCCCCTCAAGGACGAGCCCTGGTTCCGCGACGCCATCGGCCTGGCCGTCTCCTCCCCGCCCCTCGCCTTCCTGAGCGGCATCCTGGTGGCCTCCATCCTCCAGTCCAATTCGGGTGCGACCCTAATGATCATCACCCTGGCCAACGCCGGGGCCCTGGACCTGCCGGATGCCGCCCTCATGATCTATGGGACCAATCTGGGGGCCATCACCCTGCGGCTCATGCTCGCCGCCGGCCTGCGGGGTCAGGCTCTGCGCCTGGTGCGAATGGAGGACTTCTTCTGCCTCCTCGGCGGTGGCCTCATGGTCGGGCTCTACTACCTGGAGCGGTCGGGCATCCCCCTGGTCCTGGCCCTGTCCGGGGCGATCTCGGACGCGACGGGTACGCGCCTAGCGATTCTGTTTCTGCTCTCGAACCTGATACCCGCGCTGGCCCTATCCCCTGTCATACCCCTGGTCGCCGGTCTGCTCGCCAAAATCTGGCCCGGCGAGGCACCCGACGTGCCCGGCGCGCCCAAGTTTCTGCAAACCCAGGCCCTGGATGATGCCGCCACTGCTCTCGCCCTGATCCGCAAGGAACTGGCGCGGCTGCTACGCAGGGTCACGGGCGAGCCGGGGGCCCCGCGAGATGCCTCCGAGGATACGGGCCCCGCAGCCGACTTCGAGCAGTTGGCGAACGCGATCGAAAAATTCGCCAGTCAGCTCGCCGCCCGCGCCCCCATGAGCGAGGGCGAGGCCCTCAAGCTCCACGCCCTGCGCAGCGCCCTCAGTGGCATCCGCCACCTGGAGGAGGCCGCGCGCCTCTTTGTCGCCCGTGCCCAGGTCCCGGGCGTCATCGCCCCCGACCAGCGCCCAGGCCTGGAGAAGAGCCTGCTGGAACTGCTGGGCGCCATGGCCAAGGCCATGGACGAGGACGATATCGCCGCCATCACCGCCATCCGGGATCGCACCCGCATCCATGGCGACTTCGTCCGGGAGATCCGCCGGCAACTGGGCCCCTCGTCCGGTGGGTCCCTGGATCAAAGCGCCCTCTTCGTGGATTTCGAATTCGTCGCCTGGGCCCTGCACCACCTCACCAAGATTTTGGTCCGCCTGGAGCCCCCGCGGCAGCCACCCGCCACCGGCTAGACGCCGGGGCCTGCTGGACCGCCGCTCAGTGGGCGGCGGGCAGGGCCGGATAAATCCGCGTGACGCCATTGACGATGAACTGCACGCCAATCGCCAGGGTAAAGAGGCCCATGACCTTGATCAGGACACTCATGCCCACCTCACCCAGGAACCGCATCAGGGACATGGCGAAGAGGAAGATGAGGAAGATGATAACCGTCATGGCGCAGATCGCCAGGAAGAGAAAGAGGTCCGCGTGGGCCTGGACGGCCTCGTGGGCGAAGACGGTGACGGTGGAAATGGTGCCGGCGCCCGTGGTCAGGGGCAGTGTCACGGGCACGATCATGGTGGAGACCAGGGTGGAGCGATCGATGGCGGGCCGCTCGACCTCCTTGCCGTGAACATCGCCCGCCCCCTTGGCGTTGAGCATGCTCATGCCGGTGCCCCCCAGCAAGATACCGCCGGCGATCTGGAAGGCACTGATACTGATGCCGAAGAAGCCCAGAATGGCCGTGCCAGCGAGCATGCTGGTGGTCATGATGATGAAGGCGCCCGCCGAGCCGATGGTGATCAGCCCCAACTTCTGGAACCGGGTCAGACCCAGGCTGAGAGCGAGAAAGGGGGCCAAGGCGGGAAAGTTGTTCGCGACCGCGAACAGGCCCAACAAGTAGTGCTGAACGGAATTTTCCAACGAATTATCGTCCCTTAAGCATGGATGGAGTGGCCTGGACCAGAATAACCCCAGGGCCCGAGGCCGAGGCGAACAGGATCTTATTCACGGTTGGTGGAGCCCTTGGCGCCCAGCCCATAGACGATGGCGGTCTTGGTGGTCCCCAGGGTCACCCAATCATAGGCATCCATTTGCAGCGCCTTATAGAATTCGGCGGCCCGCTGGAGGCTGTCCTTGTGGAGTGCCTCGCGGCGATCGTATTTGGCCTGGAAGGCAAATTCACCACAAATGGCGCTTTCATGCTGGCGATCCCGCCAGACCGCGATGGTCGTCTTGGCCTTGATGCCGTGGCCAAAGCCTAGGGTGCCGATATTGACCTGCACCTCCTCGACAGCGAAGTCGTTGACCAGGGTCACGCGATGATCGGGGTTGGCTTGGGCCTGGGCCAGGGCGGGGAAGGAACGCGTCAGGTCCTCCACGGCCAGGTTCAAGCGCTCCCGGGGCATGGAC
Organism: Chromatiaceae bacterium; assembly: GCA_020851955.1. GTDB lineage: Bacteria > Pseudomonadota > Gammaproteobacteria > Chromatiales > Chromatiaceae > M0108. The sequence continues at coordinate 4,334 of JADZBU010000226.1, forward strand.
ATGACGCAGTTGTGGGAATAGATGAAGCGGAAGCCCCCCAGACCCTCGCGCAGGGGCAGGAGCTCCTCCTTGAATTTGATCCGGGCGGAGGAGCCCGGGGTGGCCGGCCGCACGTTCACGGCGGCGGCGGCGGCGAAATCCGGATGACGGAATTTGACCGTCAGTTCCGGCAGGCCATCGGGCCAGCCTTCCTTATAGAAGGAGCGCAGCCGCACGATGAAATGATTGTTGTAGAGGTCGTGATCCGGGGTGTCATAAAAGAGGACCTCCCGGACCTGATTGACGAAGGCGTTCTTGTCTTCCAAGACCTCGACCCCGTGCTTCTTGGCGGTGCGCTTGACGATCTTCCAGAAGTCCTTGAAACCCTGGGCACTACTGAAATGCTGGGGCTGGAGGATGATCTTGCACTCCGAGTAATTGATGTTATCGGTCGGGGTGTTTTCAACGAGAATGGCATTTTCGGTCATTAGCCGGATATCCTGGGATTAAAGGCAAGGAAGGGGTAGGCGGCGAAAACAGGAATCTCTCAAGTCCGTGAGGGCCTGGGGGCGAAGGGCTGGCCGGTCCTGGATGCGGCCCAAATCATAGCACCTCGCCCCGGCCCCGGGACGCTCAGAAAAGATCATCGATCAGACGGGGGGCACCGGAGGGCGCGGCCTTTTTGGGTCTCTCATAGTAGCCAGGATCCTCGGTGACGAACTCCTGGGTCTCCCCCGTGGGCGCCGGTCCCTCGGGGGCCTGGGCATCCTCCTGGCGCACCCATTCCGGCAGGCTGGCATCCCCCTTCTTGCGGGTGAGGCGGCCATCCGACTTGGCGACCCGCACCTCGGTCAGACCGGCGGGAACCTCCAGGGTGGCCTCGGGCTTGCCCGCCAGGGCCTGACCCATGAAATCGACCCAGAGCCCCAGCGCCGCCTGGCCACCGGTCTCGCCCTTGCCCAGGGGCGAGAAATCATCGAAGCCCATCCATGCCACGGCCACCAGGTCCTTCTGATAGCCACAGAACCAGGAATCCCGCACCTCGTTGGTGGTACCGGTCTTGCCGGCGATATCCTCGCGCTTGAGCTCCAGGGCCTTGCGGCCGGTGCCCTGGCGGATGACATCCCCCATGATGGAGTTCATCTGCCAGACCACGCGGGGGTCCAGCACCCGCGGGGCCTCCGGGGCCGGCCCCGCCGCCGCGCTCAGGGCCTGGACACCGGCGCTGGCCTCCGGGTAGCGGAACCAGCAGTCAGCGCAGGCCCGGGGGGCCTTGGCCGCGAACACCAGGGTGCCGTTGCCATCCAGGATCTTGTCCATGAAGTGGGGTATGACCCGAAAACCGCCATTGGCGAAGACGGCATAGGCCGCGGCCATCTGGGTCGGCGAGGCCGCCGCCGTGCCCAGCACCAGGGTGAAGCCGTGGGGCAGGCTGGCGACATCGAAGCCAAAGCGGGTGGCGAAATCCAGGGCCGAGTCCAGGCCGATCTCCCGGAGCAGCCAGACCGAGGCCAGGTTGCGGGATTTGATCAGGGCCAGGCGCAGCCGGATCGGGCCCATCGTCTTGCCGTCAAAGTTGTCGGGCCGCCAGACCTTGCCCCGGTTGACGGGAATTTCCAGACGCTTGTCCTGCAAGAGGCTGGCCGGGGTCCAGCCCTGATCCAGCGCCGCGGCATAGACGAAGGGCTTGAAGCTGGAGCCGGGCTGGCGGCGGGCATCCACGGCCCGGTTGAACTTGCTGTCCTGGAAGTCATAGCCCCCCACCAGCGCCAGCAGGGCCCCGTTGGTCGGGTCCAGGACGCTGAGGGCGCCCGAGACGTGGGGGGCCTGCGACAACTCCCAGCCCCCGCCCGCGGTCTTGCGCAGCCGGATCAGATCACCGGCGGCCACCACCTGGGCGACCCGGCCCGGCGCCGCGCCCTTGGCGTCCTCGTTGCGATAGCGGCTGGCCCAGCGCATCTGGCCCAGGGTCAGTTTGACCCGCTTGCCCTGGCCGAGATAGACCTCCGCCTCCTTGTCGCCGGCCCGCAAGACCAGGGCGGCGGTCAGTTCCGGCAGTTTGCCGGCCTTCGCCAGCAGGGCATCGAGGGCCTCGTCCCCGAGTCCCGCGAGCTTGTGCTTGGACTCCGCGCCCCGGTAGCCATGTCGCTCGTCGTAATCCAGCACGGCGCGATGGACCGCGCCCTCCGCCTCCCGCTGCAGGCGGGAGTCGAGGGTGGTGGTGACCTGGAAGCCACTGCCATAAGCGGCCTCCTCGCCATAGCGGGCCACCAGGTCGCGCCGGACCATCTCGGCGACATAACCCGCCGCCAGCTCGATGGGCCGGCGCGCCAGGCGGGCCGTATCCGGGGCCGCCACCGCCTCCTGATAGTCCTTGGGGCTGATGTAGCCCAACTCACGCATCCGGCCCAGGATGAAGTCGCGCCGCTCCAGGGCCCGCTTGGGATTCGAGACGGGGTTGTTCGCGGAGGGGGCCTTGGGAATGCCCGCCAGCATGGCCATCTGCGGCAGGGTGAGTTGGCGCAGGGTCTTGCCGTAATAGATCTCGGCGGCGGCGGAGATACCGTAGGCGCGATGACCGAAAAAGATCTTGTTGAAGTAGAGCTCCAGGATCTCCTGCTTGGTCAGGGTCCGCTCGATATGCAGGGAGAGCAGGAGTTCCGAGAGCTTGCGGCGAAAGGTCTTCTCCGGCGAAAGATAGAAGTTGCGCGCCACCTGCATGGTGATGGTGCTGCCGCCCTGGCTGCGCTCGCCGGTTTGCAGAAAGCTGAGGGCGGCGCGGCCGAGACCGATGAGGTCAACCCCCTCGTGCTGGAAGAAACGGTTGTCCTCGGTAGCCAGAAAGGCCTCGACCAACCGCGGCGGGACCTCGGCATAGGGCACGGGCTGGCGTCGTTCGGCCCCGAACTCCGCCATGAGGACGCCGTCGGCGCTGAAGACGCGCATGGGCTCCTGCAACCGCACCTCGCGCAGGGAGTCCGTCCGCGGCAGGTCCGCCAGGGTGGTGGCGATCAGGATGCCGACCCCGAGCAGGCCCACCGCCGCCAGGTTCAGCCCCAGGGCCACCCCCGACGCCAGCAGGAGGCCGAGGCGCGCCAGGGGCCCGCGGCGACGCCTCGTGACCCTGGCCTCCCGATAACGCACCCTGGCTTGTCCCAATCCTCGATCCTCTTGAGCGTCCGCTGGACAAATGGAGGGGGGATTCTACAACAGCCACGGGGGGCCGGGTGACCCCTCTTTGCCCGCCACCCCTATTATAATTATTTATTTCAATGAGTTAATCAGAATGCCAGCCCCCGGGTCCACCGGACCCGGCGCCGCGACTCGATCCCGGCCCCCAAAAGCCTTAATCTGTCCCCTCCTCCCAGGCGTGACCGAGGCCAGACCCTTGTCCACCGCACCCACCTCCCCCGATACCCGCGAGCGCCTGCTGCGTTCGGCCATCCAGGTCTTCGCGGAGCGCGGCTACGCCGGCGGCACCATCCGCGATATCTGTCGCCGCGCCCAGGCCAACCTGGCCTCGGTGCATTATTACTTCGGCGACAAACAAGGCCTTTACGCCGCCATCTTCGACCAGGTCTCCGGCCTGTTTCGCCAGCGCCGGGCCCGCTACCTGCCCGCCGCGGCCCCGGCGGCGGAGCGGCTCAGGGTCTATATTCAAGCGGCCCTGGAGGAAATCCTGGGCTGCAAGGGTGACGCGGACGACCGCGCCGACCTCAGCGCCATCTACCTGGCGGAGATGGCCCACCCCAGCGAGACCCTGGATCGGATCGTCGCCCTCCACATCAAACCCAGCAACGACGAACTCCTGGCCATCGTGGCCGACCTGCTCGACCTGCCTCCCCGGACCCCCCTGGTCGTGGACGCCGCCGCCAGCGTCAGTGGCCAGATCCTCCGTTATTTCCTCGCCCGTCCCCTCATCAGCCGCCTGAATCCCGACCAGCCGCCCCTGGAGGAACGGGTCGATGAGTTGGTGGAGCGGGTGTGGCGCTTCTCCCTGGGGGGCATCCTGGCGCTGGGTCCCCTGGCCCGGAGCGACGGGCTAGCCGAACCGGACGCCGCCGCTCCGGCCCCCTAATCCGCGGTTGAGCCCAGCAAGGGCTTGGCCATGAGGATGGCATCCTCCCGCCCCTGACCCTTGGGGTAATAGTTGCGGCGCAGGCCGACCTCGCAGAAGCCCTCGGCCTGGTAGAGGTGAATCGCGGCATGATTGGAACGGCGGACCTCGAGAAAGGCGGTATCGGCCTGGCACTGGTGGGCGATGGCCAGAAGGCGCCGCAAGAGGCGGCGGCCGAACTGGCGGCCCTGCCAGTCGGGGTGGACGCAGAGATTGAGGATCTGGCACTCGCCCACGGCGATGGACATGACGCCATGGCCCACCAGGCGGTCGCCGACCTGCAAGACCCAGGCGTGGTAGCCCGCCCGCAGGCAATCGCGAAAAATCTCCTCGCTCCAGGGGTGGGGATAGGCCCGCACCTCGACCGCCATGACGGCGGTCAGGTCCGGGTCCGCCATGGGGCGAAAGGTCAGCCCGGGCTGGCGGGTCGCCATCTCGCCGTCACTCACCGCCGCCACCATCCCGGTCCTCCACCCATACCCCGATGCCTCCCGCGGCCCCGCCGCGAGGCGGCGCGCCTTCCTCAAGCCAGATGCAGATTACCGCAATGTTACGTAAGGACAACTTCGGTTTACAATCAACCCTAACCCCTCGGGGGACCAGCCCCCTTTTCTAAGCCGGGAACCTCGCCATGTCAAAGCAGTCCATGGTCACCCTCGACGGCAACGAAGCCGCCGCCTACGTCGCCCACCTCACCAACGAAGTCATCGCCATCTACCCCATCACCCCCTCCACGGCCATGGGCGAATGGGCGGACGAGTGGTCCTCCCTCAAGGTACCCAATCTCTGGGGCACGGTACCCGAGGTGATCGAGATGCAGAGCGAGGCGGGAGCGGCCGGGGCCATCCACGGCGCCCTCCAGGCGGGGGCCCTGGCCACCACCTTCACCGCCTCCCAGGGCCTGCTGCTGATGATCCCCAACATGTACAAGATCGCCGGCGAGCTCTCGCCCCTGGTCATGCATGTGTCGGCGCGTTCCCTGGCCGTCCAGGCCCTCTCCATCTTCGGCGATCACTCCGACGTCATGGCCTGCCGGACCACGGGCTTCGCCATGCTCTGCTCGGCCTCGGTGCAGGAGGTCATGGACTTCGCCCTCATCGCCCAGGCGGCGACCCTGGCGGGCCGGGTGCCCTTCGTCCACTTTTTCGACGGCTTCCGCACCTCCCACGAGGTCAATAAGATCGAGCGCCTGGCCCGCGAGACCATTCGCGCCCTGATCGACGACGACCTGGTGCGGGCCCACCGGGAGCGGGCCCTGAACCCGGATCACCCGGTCCTGCGCGGCACCTCCCAGAACCCCGACGTTTACTTCCAGGGACGCGAGACCGTCAACCCCTATTACCAGGCCCTGCCGGCCATCGTCGAAGAGGTCATGGAACGCTTCGCCGCCCTCACCGGCCGCCACTACCGGCCCTTCGAATATGTCGGCGCCCCGGACGCGGAGCGGGTCCTGCTGCTCATGGGTTCGGGACTCGGCGCCGCCGAGGAGACGGTGGAGCATCTGGTGGCGCGCGGCCACAAGGTCGGCCTGGTCAAGGTCCGCCTCTTCCGGCCCTTCTCCCCCGAGCGCCTGCTCGCCGCCCTCCCCGCCACGGCGACCCGCCTGGCCGTCCTGGACCGCACCAAGGAGCCCGGCGCCGATGGCGAGCCCCTCTACAAGGATGTGCTCACCGCCCTGGCCCAGGCCGTCACCCAGGGCGAGCGGGAGCAACTGCCGCGGGTGGTGGGCGGGCGCTATGGCCTCTCCTCCAAGGAATTCACCCCGGGCATGGTCCTGGGTATCTTCGACGAACTGGCCAGGGACCGGCCCCGGCACCCCTTCACCATCGGCATCATCGACGATGTGGGCCACACCAGCCTGGACTGGGACCCGGCCTTCCGCCCCGACGCGGCTGCGGGGGTCACGGCCTGCGTCTTCTACGGCCTGGGCTCGGACGGCACCGTCTCGGCCAACAAAAACTCCATCAAGATCATTGCGGAGGAGACGCCCAACTTTGGCCAGGGCTATTTCCAGTACGATTCCAAGAAGGCCGGGGCGGTCACCATCTCCCACCTGCGCTTCGGTTCCCGGCCCCTGCGGGGTAGCTATCTGGTGGGCAATGGCGAGGCCAGTTTCGTGGCCTGCCATCAACCCATCTTCCTGAAACGCTACGAGATGCTGGACAAGGCCGCCCCGGGCGGCATCTTCCTGCTCAACACCCCGACCCCGCCGGAGCGCGTCTGGGACGACCTGCCCCGGCACCTGCAGCAGCAACTGATCGGCAAGGGCCTGCACTTCTACGTCATCGATGCCTACGGCATCGCCGAGCGCACCGGCATGGGTCGGCGCATCAACACCATCATGCAAACCTGCTTCTTCGCCATCTCGGGCGTCCTGGAGCAGACCGAGGCCATCGCCCGCATCAAGGAGGCGGTCAAAAAGACCTATGGCCGCAAGGGCCAGGGCCTGCTGGAGCGTAACTTCATCGCCATCGACGCCACTCTGGCGGGCCTGCGCCAGGTCCAGATCCCCCTCAAGGTCACCAGCACCCTCAGGATCAGCGCCCGGGTGCCAACCGAGGCCCCGGAGTTCGTGCAACGGGTCACGGCCCTCCTGATGGCCAACAAGGGCGACAGCCTGCCCGTCAGCCTCATGCCCGCCGACGGCACCTGGCCCCTGGGCACCACCCGCTATGAAAAGCGCGGCATCGCCCTGGAAGTGCCCCTGTGGGAGCAAGACCTCTGCACCCAATGCGGCAAGTGCCCCCTGGTCTGCCCCCATGCCGCCATCCGCGCCAAGGTCTATCCGGCGGAGTGCCTGGCCGGCGCGCCGGCCAGCTTCCAGCACGCCCCCATCAAGGGCAAGGACTTTCCCGAGGGCTATCAGGTCACCTATCAGGTCGCCCCGGACGACTGCACGGGCTGTGGCCTCTGCGTCGAGGTCTGCCCCATCCGCAACCGCAAGAACCCCTTGCGCAAGGCCATCAACATGGTCCCGATCGACCAGCGCCGGGAGCTGGAGCGCCCCAACTGGGACTTCTTCCTGGGCCTGCCGGAATTCGATCGCACCCGCCTGGACGCCAGCAAGATCAAGCACGCCATGATGCTCCAGCCCCTGTTCGAGTTCTCCGGGGCCTGCGTGGGTTGCGGCGAGACCCCCTACATCAAGCTGGCGACCCAACTCTTCGGCGACCGCATGCTGGTCGCCAACGCCACCGGCTGCTCCTCCATCTACGGCGGCAATCTGCCCACCACCCCCTATGCCGCCAACCCGGAGGGCCGGGGCCCGAGCTGGAACAATTCCCTCTTCGAGGACAACGCCGAGTTTGGCCTGGGCCTGCGCTTGGCGGTGGACAAGCAGACCGTCCACGCCCGCGAGTTGCTGGCGGGACTGGCGGACCACGTCGGCGGCGAACTGGCCAAGAGCCTGCTCGAGGCCGACCAATCCAGCGAGGCCGGCCTCTTCGAGCAGCGCCAGCGCATCGCCCTGCTGAAGGAACGGCTAGCCGGCCTGGACCAACCGGAGGCCAGGACCCTCGCCTCCCTCTGCGAGAATCTGGCGCGACGCAGCGTCTGGATCATCGGCGGCGACGGCTGGGCCTACGATATCGGATATGGGGGCGTCGATCACGCCCTGGCCTCCGGGCGCGACATCAATCTCCTGGTGCTCGATACCGAGGTCTATTCCAACACCGGCGGCCAGACCTCCAAGGCCACCCCCCTGGGGGCGGTCGCCAAGTTCTCCGCCGGCGGCAAGGCCACCTTCAAGAAGGACCTGGCCATGATGGCCATGGCCTACGAGAGTGTCTATGTGGCCCAGGTCGCCTTCGGCGCCAAGGATCTCCAGACCATCCGCGCCTTCCTGGAGGCCGAGTCCTACCCTGGGCCCTCCCTCATCATCGCCTATTCACCCTGCATCGCCCATGGCGTGGACCTGTCCAACAACCTGCGCCAGCAGGACCTGGCGGTCAACTCCGGCCACTGGCCCCTGTTCCGCTACGACCCCCGCAAGACCGCCGCGGGCGAGAACCCCCTCAGCCTGGATTCCAAGCCGCCGAGCATCCCCTACCGGGACTTCATCGCCACCGAGGCCCGCTTCAGCGTCCTCAACCACACCCACCCCGAGGACGC
>JADZBU010000227.1 GCA_020851955.1 Chromatiaceae bacterium
ATCTCATCCTCCTCGCCACCCCCGATGCCTCGGCCAGCGAGATGCAGCGCCTGGTGGACTTGTGCGAGCGGGCGGGCCCGCCCTTCCGCACCGTGCCCCAACTGGGCAACCTCATGAATGGCCAGGTGTCCATCAGCCAGGTGCGGCCGGTGAGTATCGAGGACCTGCTTGGCCGCGACCCGGTGGCCTTGGATGAGGAGGCGATCCGCCGGGGCTTGACCGGCCGCCGCATCCTGGTCACCGGGGGTGGCGGCTCCATCGGCTCAGAGCTGTGCCGCCAGATTGCCCGCGCTCGGCCCGCCGGCCTCATCCTCGCCGATCACGGCGAGTACAACCTCTACCAGATCGACCGGGAGTTGCGCCAGGCCTACCCGGATCTGGCCTTGCGCTGCCGCCTGGTGGATGTCACCGATGCGGCGGCGGTCGCGGCGCTCTTTGCTCGGGAGAGGCCCGAGATCCTCTTCCATGCCGCCGCCTACAAACACGTCCCCCTCCTGGAGGACCAGGTGCGTGCCGCCGTGCGCAACAATGTCCTGGGCACCCGGATCCTCGCCACCGCGGCCGATCGCTGGGGGGTGGAGCAGTTCATCCTCATCTCCACCGATAAGGCCGTGAACCCCGCCAACGTCATGGGCGCCACCAAGCGGGTCGCCGAGCGCCTCTGCCAGGTCATGGACACCCAGTCCCGGACCCGCTTTATTGCCGTGCGCTTTGGCAATGTCCTGGGCTCGGCCGGCAGCGTGGTGCCCCTCTTCCGCGCCCAGATCGCCCAGGGTGGGCCCCTGACTCTGACGCATCCGGACATGGAGCGCTTCTTCATGACCATCCCCGAGGCCTGCCAGTTGATCATGCAGGCGGCGACCATCGGGCGTGGCGGGGAGATCTTCGTCCTGGACATGGGTGAGCCGGTCCCCATCCGCTACCTGGCGGAACAGATGATCCGCCTCTCCGGCCACCGGCCGGGACAGGATATCGCCATCGAATACATCGGCCTGCGGCCCGGCGAGAAGCTGTTCGAGGAGTTGTTCTACCCGAGCGAGGGCCTCGGGGCGACCAGTCACCCCAAGATCCGCGTCGCCCATGCCCCGCCCGAGGCCGTGCCAGGGGCCTTGCGCCAGGCCCTGGATGAGTTGGAGGTCGCGGTCATGGCCGGCGACGAGGCGGCCTTGGGGACCATTCTCATGCGCCTAGCTCCGCCCCATACCGGGGCGGCCCAGGCCGGACCGCGGCCGGAGACTCGCGAAGATGCTTGAAACCCCCATCCTGACGGCCCTGCGCCAGTTCCGTCCCTGGCTGCCACGCGGTCTTGTCCCCCCGGCCACCCCCGTTGAGGAGGAGGAACCAGCCGCCGCGTCGGAGGCGCCCGATTTGAGCCAGGAGGCGGGAACTGCGGTCTGGTGACTAATGAGATCATGGGCCTGCAGTTCCTTAAGGAACGAAAGCTTCCATCCCTGAGCCAGATTTAATCCCATTAAATTATATTAATGCAAATATTTTTTTTTATTCACAGTCTCGACGCTGGAGGCGCAGAGCGTGTCACCATTAACTTAGCCAACTATTGGGCTGACATGGGCTGGAAAATCACAATTGTTTCAATGATGGAGCATCAAAATGATTTCTTCGTCTTGCATCCAAACATCCAAAGAATTGGTTTATCCTTGGATAGCGATAGTCAAAATCTACTGACGGCAATATATAATAATTGGAACCGAACTCGTACCATGCGTCGCTTGCTGCGACAATTCCGCCCTGATGTCGCGGTTGGAGTTATGACAACCACAAACTGCCTGCTTTCTTTAGCAGCGGTTGGACTGCGCTTGATAGTCATCGGTTCAGAGCATACTCATCCACCCGCAAGCCCTCTCGGCTGGATGTGGGAATCATTGAGGAGCATGACCTATCGGCACTTAGCGGCAGTTGTCGCTTTGACTATTTCAAGTGCCGAATGGTTACGGATGAATACACATGCGAAACGTATTCGAGTTATACCTAACCCCATCGGTTACCCCCTGCCGGAGCATGAACCTCAAGTTCCCCCTAACCGTGATGCCACTAGTGGTTGTAATTATCGGTTGTTGGCCGTCGGTAGATTGGCGCATGAGAAGGGTTTTGATTTTTTGCTGGACGTCTTCGCAGGTCTCGCAAAACGTTTCCCTGAATGGGAACTCATAATTCTTGGGGAAGGTCCCTTGAGAAGGGAGCTGGAAGCCCAAACCGAGATACTTGGTATAGCCAACCGAGTACGTATGCCTGGCGCCGTAGGAAATATTGGAACTTGGTATGGGTGGGCAGATTTGTATGTGATGACATCGCGTTATGAAGGATTCGGTAATACCCTTGCCGAAGCTCTAGCCTATGGTTTACCTGCTGTTAGCGTGGATTGTGAAACAGGGCCTCGCAGCATCTTACGTCACGGGATTGATGGTCTGTTAGTGCCAATTAATGACGTACCGGCAATAAGCCATGCACTTGAGCTATTGATGTCTAACTCTGCCCTTCGAGAGCAATTTGCGCTACGGGCCGTGGAAGCGAGAGAGCGATTTGCGATTGACAAGGTCGCCGTTCAATGGGAAGCGGTTTTTGAGGAGTGTAGTCGTGGACCATCTTAGCTCATCAACATCGGCTATGACTGGCGAGAACTGAGTTTATGGTAAAAACGATAAGCCCTGACCAGCCAGCCATTATCAACACCACTGAAAACTCAAACCAGGTTGCCACGCTAGCCCTTTTTTTACCCTCTCTGGCCGGGGGCGGGGCTGAACGCATGATGCTGAATCTGACGCGGGGCCTAGTCGAGGCCGGGGTGGCCGTGGACCTTGTCGTAGGGGATAGCGCAGGTCCTTACCTTGACTTGGTGCCACCCGGTTGCAATTTGGTGGACCTTGGCGCCGGGCGGGTGATGGCAGCCTTGCCAGGGCTGGTTCGGTATCTGAAAAGAATGCGGCCTGAAGTCCTGCTGGCAGCCATGGATCACGCTAATTTAATCGCGTTATGGGCACGGGCCCTGGCCCGGACGCAGACCCGGGTCTATATCAGCGTCCGTAGTAACCTGTCACAGGAGGCCGCTCATGCACCCACCCGCGCCGGTCGTTGGTTGCCTCGTCTGGCACGGATCTTTTATCGCCAGGCTCAGGGTGTTATCGCTGTTTCTCAAGGGGTTGCGGACGATATCGCAGGATTGATGGGTGCTGGGCGAGTGCGGTTGGTCGTCATTCCCAATCCGGTAGTTACGCCGGACCTAGCGGTCTTGGCATCAGCGGCACCGGACCATCCCTGGCTTGAGACTGATCTCGTCAATACAAGGCATCCAGTAATCCTTGCTGCCGGGCGCCTATCGCCCCAGAAAGACTTTCCAACCTTGATTCGTGCCTTCGCCCTGTTGGCCAGGGAACGAAATTTGCGACTGCTTATCCTGGGGGAGGGACCGGAGCGGGGGGCATTAGAATCATTGGTTCAAAAATTGGGACTCACCGGAAGGGTCGAACTACCTGGCTTTCGCGTGAACCCCTTTGCCGCTATGTCGAGGGCCCAACTCTTCGTTCTTTCATCTGCCTGGGAGGGCCTGCCCGGTGTGCTGATCCAGGCTATGGCCTGCGGCACCCCGGTAGTGAGTACAGATTGCCCAAGTGGCCCTAGGGAGGTCCTTGCCGATGGGCATTTCGGACCTTTGGTTCCGGTAGGTAACGTTTCCGAACTGGCTAAAGCCATGGGCCAAACCCTGGATAAGCCCCTGACTCCAAACCAACTCAAGGGACGGGCTGCGAACTACGGGCTGGAACCGGTGACCCGTCGATATCTTGAGGCCTTAGGACTGGAGCCGGATGAGCGCCAGCGGGAACCATCGTGAAAATCTCTCACCTTATCACTGGGCTAGAAGTAGGCGGAGCCCAGATGATGCTATGGAAGCTCCTGTCGGGCATGGATCGGGATGCGTTCGAGCCCTTGGTTATCTCAATGATCCCACTAGAACCCATGGCTGAGCGTATCGCGGCACTGGGCATTCGAGTGGAATCGCTCCAAATGAGGCGAGGGCTGCCATCCCCCGGGGCACTGATCACACTTGTTAGGCTATTGCGACAATTCAAGCCCGACTTGATTCAAACCTGGATGTACCATGCTGACCTACTCGGGGCTTTGGCGAGGCCCTTGGTTGCTTTCGGTACCCACCGTCCAAGGCTAGTCTGGAATATCCGCCAAACGGACCTGGATCCACGCCTTACGAGTCAAGGTACCAGACTGGTCGCGCGCCTCAACGGGCAAATCTCACGCCTGGCACCTGACCGGATCATCTGTTGCTCGGAAAGCGCCAGAGAGGTCCATCGCACCTTGGGCTACCGGGAAGCCATTCTCAATGTCATCCCCAATGGATTCGATCTGGTCCGTTTTCGTCCGGACCCAGAGCATCGGGCCGACCTAAGGATGCAAGCAGGGTTATCAGCGAACTGCCCCCTGATTGGTCTGGTGGCACGCTTCGATCCCCAGAAAGACTTGCCAAACTTCCTGCGGGCGGCCGCACTTGTGCTTGCCACCCGCTCGGAGTGCCAATTCCTGATTTGCGGTCGGGGGATGGATAGTAGTTCACCCGTGCTAGGAGAATGGATACGGAATGCGGGTCTCGGGAATGCGATCCACCTACTTGGCCCCCGGTCTGATACCCCCAGGGTCTTTGCAGCTCTGGACCTATTGGTCTCCTCCTCGGCCTACGGAGAGGGATTTCCAAACGTGATCGGCGAGGCCATGGCCTGCGGAGTACCCTGTGTAGTCACTGACGTGGGGGACTCGGGGTTGATCGTCGACGATACTGGCATCACGGTTCCGCCGAGGGACTCAAAAGCCTTAGCTGCCGCCATTCTGGGGCTTTTGGACGAGGGTCCTGATGCCCTGGCCCGGCGAGGATTGGCGGCCCGTGCGCGAATCGCGTCCGAGTATGCCTTGCCGCGCATCATCAAGAGGTACGCGGAACTGTACCAATCGCTGTAACAGGAGTATCTCCGATGTGCGGTTTCTGTGGGGTTCTGGACCCTGACCTGCCTGGGGCCGATGCCTTGGGGGCTGCCGTCGCAGCCATGAACTTAACCCTGGTCCATCGAGGGCCGGACGACGGGGGGCTATGGGTGGACGCAGACGCGGGGATCGGTCTGGGACATCGGCGGCTGTCGATCCTGGATCTCTCCCCCCTCGGGCACCAGCCAATGATCTCACCCTGCGGCCGCTATGTACTCGCATTCAATGGTGAAATTTACAACCATTTAGTCTTGCGCCAAACCATCGGTGATGCGTTTCCCTGGCGAGGGCATTCAGATACCGAGGTCCTACTCGCCTCGATCAGTCAGCGTGGGCTGGCGGTTACCCTAGCGGAATTGAATGGCATGTTTGCCTTCGCCCTGTGGGACCGTCAAACACGTCGGCTCAGTCTGGCGCGAGACCGGCTGGGGGAGAAGCCTCTCTACTACGGTTGGAACCGTGGGCGCTTCTTGTTCGGTTCCGAGCTCAAGGCCTTGACCGCCCATCCCGGCTGGCGGGGGGATCTGGATCGCGATGCACTAGCCGCCTATTTTCGCCTGTGCTTTATCCCGGCGCCCCATTCCATCTACCGTGGTATCAGCAAGCTGGAACCTGGGACCTTCGCTACCCTGGACCTGGGCCACCAGCAGCCGACCGTCCAGGTCTATTGGTCGGCCCGAAATGCCGCAGAGTCTGGTCTTGCGGCCCCTTTTGATGGCTCGGAAGCAACAGCTCTAATGGCCCTGGAAGAACTCCTCATGGATGCGGTGGCTATGCGAATGCATGCCGATGTCCCGTTAGGTGCTTTTCTCTCCGGGGGTATCGACTCCACCACTGTGGTGGCCCTGATGCAGGCCCAGTCTGCTCGTCCAGTGCGCACCTTCACCATCGGCTTCCATGAGGCTGGTTACAACGAGGCGGAGGATGCACGGCGGACGGCGGCCCACCTCGGAACCGACCACACTGAACTCTATGTCACCGCTCAGGATGGCCTGGATACCATCACCCGTTTGCCGGACCTATGGGACGAGCCCTTCGCCGATCCTTCACAAATTCCGACACTGCTGGTGAGTCGGATGGCCCGGCGTGATGTGACTGTCTGCCTCTCCGGGGACGGGGGGGACGAATTGTTTGGTGGCTACTCCCGCTATCTCTGGACCCGGGACACCTGGCGTCGGATCGGCAGGGTGCCCCTGGCCCTGCGGCGGGCCGTGGCCAGCGCAGTGACTGGGATCAACACTCGTACCTGGGATCGACTACTTGCCCCCTTCGCCCAGTTCCTGCCCGGACTCCTGCGCATCGCCAACCCGGGGGACCGGCTCCACAAGGCCATTGATATGCTCACCGGGGACTCACCGGAAGCCCTCTATCTGCGCATGCTCTCCCACTGGAAGGACCCAGCCAGTCTGGTCATTGGCGCGACCGAACCGCTTACCGTACTGACCGACCCCAAGCGACGCCCCCGGACACCCTCCATTACCGAGTCGATGATGTTCATGGATTCGGTCCTTTATCTGCCGGACGACATCTTAGTGAAGATGGACCGGGCCAGCATGGGGGTTGGCCTTGAAGCACGAGTTCCGCTCCTGGACCACCGGGTCTATGAGTTTGCCTGGTCCCTGCCCCTGGCCTGGAAGGTACGCGGCCGGCTTGGCAAGCTTCCGCTGCGTCATATTGTGGCGCGCCATGTCCCACCTACCCTGCTGGACCGACCCAAAATGGGCTTCGGGGTGCCACTAGAGGAGTGGCTACGTGGACCCTTGAGGGACTGGGCGGAAGATTTGCTAGCAAGCGAACGGCTGCAACGAGACTGTATCCTACAACCTGGCCCTATTCGCGCCCGGTGGGTTGAGCACTTGGCAGGGCAACGCAATTGGTCTTACTACCTGTGGGACGTGCTGATGTTTCAGGCCTGGTGGGATGCGAACCGGTCGCGCCCAATCACGGGGGGAGTGCATGACGGCAACTAAGATGAGGCGGATCACCTTCTTCGTGACCGTGGACTGGTATTTCTGCATCCACTTCCTGGCACTTGCCAGGGCGATACAAGCAGCAGGCTACGAGGTCACGGTGATCACTCAGGTCACGGACCACGGGGAGGTCATCCGCACGGCCGGACTTGGGTTGATCCCGTTCGAAGTCTCGCGCAAAGGCATGAACCCATGGCAGGAAGTCCAAAGCATCCTGGGTCTGACCCGAATCCTCAGGGTGCTGAAGCCCGACCTGCTGCACAACATCGCCCAGAAACCGATCCTCTACGGCACCCTGGCCGCACGAATCACGGGGGTCCCCGCAGTGGTCAATGGTGTGGTCGGCATGGGCTATCTTTTTACATCAGAAGCCCCGCACGCACGTCTGTTACGTACCTTGGTTGGCGGTGCCTATCGGGCCCTGCTGACTGCCCCGAACCTGCGAGTTACCGTCCAGAACCCTGACGACCAAGCCCAGATCAGCCGCCTCATAGGAGTGGAGCCGACTTTGATCCTGGGGGCTGGGGTGGACCTGGCCCGTTTCGTCCCGCAGGCCGAGCCGCAAGGGCCACCGGTCGTGATACTCGCATCGCGCATGCTATGGGACAAGGGGCTGGCGGAGTTCGTCGCTGCGGCGAGGCTACTCAAGGGTCGCGGCTGCTCTGCGCGGTTCGTGCTGGTGGGCAAGCCCGACCCCGGCAATCCTGCTTCAGTCAGCGAAGAGCAACTCCAGGACTGGCAATGCGAGGGAAGCGTCGAATGCTGGGGCTTCCGAACGGACATGCCCGTCGTGCTGGCCCAGGCCCACATCGTCTGTCTGCCTTCTTATTACCGGGAAGGGCTGCCGACCATCCTGATCGAGGCAGCGGCGGCGGGTCTACCCCTAGTCACAACGGACGCCACTGGTTGCCGGGAGGCGGTGGAATCCGGTTCGAACGGGATTCTGGTTCCGCCCAGGGATCCAACGTCCTTGGCAGCAGCCTTAGAGCGCTTGATCAGCGACCCGGATTTGCGGCGGCGCTTTGGTGCCCGCTCCCGGGCCTTGGCCGAGGCGCGTTTCGATGCGGTGAAGATTAACGAGGCCACCTTGGCCGTCTATCGCGAACTTTTGGAGCGAATTGGTTGAAAACAGCATCGTTTTTACAGCTATGGAAATATAGCGGAAGGCGATCGATATTTTCCAGACCGAATATTCGATGATGTTGGTCAAGAGATCAGTACTTTGATGTTTGTTCGCTTACTCGGGAATCTCTAGCCAGGCTCCGGACAGACCATGTCACCTTAAAAATACGCGAAAAATAACTATTGAGTTCAAGGAGATCAATAAAAACCTAGAGTTCTTGCCAGGGCATGGAGGACCGCATAAGATAGTCTGAATGGGATTAATGGCCATCCTTGTTTGCCAAAGGATCAAATTGAAAGCAATAGAGCACACCAAGGAAGAGAATGCAAAAGAACCGAAGATCGACGTTTACCAAACGGAAATCATAAAGACAGAAAAAAATAAGCATAACACCGCTCAGAGTCAGGAACACTCGGAGGTCTGAGTCCGCCCGTGGGTCTCTCCATAAGCGTTGATACGCGCTCCTCATAACCCAAGCCAGAAGTAGGGCAATCAGGGCCCCGACCAAGCCAAAGCGGGCTAAAATCTCAAGTGCGACGTTATGAAGGTGGGAATGCTCGGGTGCATGAATTTGATGGTAGTTGCCAACTCCGATCACCTGCTCAGGAACTAGAAATTCGGTCGTACTAGTACCAGGGCCAAAACCCAGCAATGGGGCCTGACTAAAGGCGGCCAGGCCTACCTGTAGCAGGTTTAGACGGATGTTGATCGATCCGGTGTAGCTGAGCTCCGAACCCTCGCCTTCGTTCATAAGTATCTGGGAGTCCTCCATTTCGCGGCCTTGTATGGACCAAAAGAGCAAAGCGGCCAAGATTGTGATCAAGGCAATGGGGATCAGTGTGCCACCCATGACAGGCCTGTAACCCGGTGATCCCCCCTCCCAATGACGAGAACGCCATTGCAGACCGCCGTATACAAGTCCAGCAATCGCCATCCCCACTGCTGCCCCCCGCGACTGAGTGATGGTTAGTACGGCAAGCAAGAAACTGAAGCCCGAGAACCAGATTATCCACCCTATTAGTGGGCGAGCATGGCCCCTGACCTTCAGATCAATTATTCTGGTACGGAACACTAGAAGTCCAACAAGCGCCACCGCCGCTAGAAAGGCGATACCTACGGCAGTAAATCCAAAGTCATAACGCATCCCTTGGAGGAACTGGGGAACCAAAGTCCAATCCGTCTTGCGCAGAACCCCAAAGACCAAACCGAAACCAGCAAGAGCCAGCACAGGCATAACCAAACGTGGTTCCCGACGAAGCCACCAGGCAGGAACAATGAACAGGAATGGTGCCACCCAAGCAGAGATACCTAGCCACTGTTCTTTAGCAGTGGTTGGAAAGAGCCAAGCAGCGCGCACTGCTAATATGCTGGTGATTACTAGTACACATCCCAGTAGTAAAAAGGCTGGCTCACGGCGCAGTTGGTGCCAATGACCGGGGACCTCAGTCAGAAAGAGTAGGACTAGAAGTGCTAATGCGATGTTGGCCAATCCGGTGAGCGACCAGGCCGAAAATGCAAAGATCAGGAGTAAGACCTGGGCAAAATTGCTCTTTTTGGTCAGAAAGGTATCAAGGTAAGTCATGAATCGGCCTGGGCATGGGCTTAAAAACTGGATTCTGTCTCCAGACTGCAGAATAAACCAGTGGTTTCATGCCCCCTTTTTTAGCAGTCAACACGGTAACTCATAATAAAATTCGGTTTAATGAAGAGAAGGATGATCTTGCTCAGGCTGATGGTTAACCAAGAAAATTTAGCGGTGGCGCTTCGGCTTTTAGGTTTGAGAAAATCTGTTCTGCTTATCATTGGCATGCAACCTTGCGTTTCAGGAACCGGGAAAGAGGCTGTTGACGAGGGCCGAGGCCAGGAGGTTATAGGCCACCGCGATCAGGACGCCCTGACCGAGGCGCAGATCGAAGCCGTGGCGCAGGATATGGCCCGTCACCAGCAGGCTCCAGAAGAGCAGCACGAGGAGCGGCAGCCCCGCCAGGGAGGTCTCCCCCCGGGATTCGGCGCCCGCCACCAGGCCCAGGGGCGCCAGGGCGAACAGACCCAGCAGGGCGCCGGCGCCGAAGAGGGCGGTGGCGACTTGCAGAAACCGGGGCCGGTGATCCGTGACCCGCAGGGCCAGCCACAGCAGACCCAGGGTCAGGAGGGCATCCGCCAGCCCCTGGCCCAGGGCGATGGGGGCCGTCAGACCCGCGGCCAGGCCCACCAGCAGGGCGATGACCAGATGCACCGCCAGGACCAGGCCCAGCAGGGCGCTGGCGCCGGGCAAGTCCTGGGGCCCCCGGCGCAGGAGGCAGAGTTCCACGAAAAACCGGATCAGGGTGCTCATGTCGCGCGTCTCCAACCGGGTATCAAGGCCGGCGCCTCGTCGTTAAGCGCCGGTACAGGGCCCCTGCCAGCAGGAGCCCGGCCAGGCCGATGGCCAGGCCGTTGCCCAGGCGGGCGAAGGGGGTGAGGCCGGCGCGGGGCTGGATCGTAGCGCTGAAGAGGCCGCGCTCGAAGGCGGGCACTCGCCCCAGCACCTGGCCCCGGTGATCGATGATGGCGGAAATGCCGGTGTTGGTAGCGCGCAGCAGGGAGCGGCCATTCTCCAGGGCGCGCATGCGGGCGATGCCCAGGTGCTGATGGGGCGCCAGGGAGTCGCCAAACCAGGCGTCGTTGCTGACGTTGATCAGGTAGGCCGCGTCCGGCAGGGCCTGGACCACCTCGGCGGCGAAGGCATCCTCGTAGCAGATGGAGACCCCGACGCGATGGGGACCCACCTGGAGCAGCGGCCGCTCGGCCGTGCCGGCGCTGAAGTCCGACATGGGTACCTGGAAGGCCTTGGCCAGGGGCCCCAGGAGGGCGCGCAGGGGCATGAACTCGCCGAAGGGGACCAGGTGGCGTTTGTGGTAGAGGTCCTCCTCGCCCTTGCCCAGGCTGATGAGGCCGTTGTAGTAGGTCTGGTGCTCGTGATCCAGCACCGGCAGGCCGATGACGAGCTGGGCCCCTTCCTGGCGCGCCTCCTCGGCGAGGGGGACCAGCAGGGGCTGGCGCACCCGGTCGAGAAACTCCGGGATGGCCGTCTCCGGCCAGACGATGACCTCGTTACCGAAGGCCTCGCGGGTCAACTCCACATAGGCGCGCAGGGTGGGGAAGAGGGATTCTTCGTTCCACTTGAGGGACTGGGGAATATTGGCCTGGAGCACGGCGGCGCGGAGGGGCGCGCCCGTGGGCTGGGTCCATTCCAGGCGCCCCAGCCCCAGGCCGCCGAGCCAGAGGAGGACGAGGGCGAGGGCGGCAACCCGGCGGCCCCGGCCCCGGCCGACCGCCAGGCCCCAGAGCAGTACCGCGGACAGGGCGATCAGCAGGCTGACCCCATAAACCCCCAGGACCGGCACAAAACCCGCCAGGGGGCCATCCACCTGGGTGTCGCCGGCATTGAGCCAGGGAAAACCAGTCAGGAACCAGCCCCGCAGCCACTCCAGCAGGACCCAGAGGGCGGGAAAGGCCAGGAGGGGACCGGCCCAATCGCGGACCGCGGGTCGCGGGGCGGCCGGGTCCTCGGCGGGGGCCGGGCGCGGAGGGCATAGCCAGGCGGTGATGGCGCCGAGGAGGCCATGGTAGAGGGCCATGGCCAGGATGAAGACCAGGGTCAGGGCATGGGCCAGCCAGGTCCCCATGTTGCCAAACTCGTCCAGGCTGATGCGGATCCAGAAGACGCCCACCCCCAGCAGACCGATACCAAAGGCCCAGCCGATGAGCAGGCCCTCCCGGGGCCGCCGGCCCACCAGCAGGCCCAGCAGCACCGCCAGGGCCACCACCAG
>JADZBU010000228.1 GCA_020851955.1 Chromatiaceae bacterium
CAGCAGAATCAGCGGTTTGCTCATGCCAGGGGGGGCGGTACCCGGTGGCAGGTGCCAATCTTCAAATCGCGATTGCTATGATAACATGTTGTTTGATATAACTAAAGTGGATTCCGTTCAGGCACTAATGTATCTATTCTGGTCTTGGTCCAGAAATGGACAACTGATAATACCATCAAGCAGCCTCAATGGGCTTTTGCTTGGGATGCTGCATCGCTAGATGCCTCTAAACATGGTATGGAAATGCAGGCCCTGAGCATCGGGGGTTCTGGTAGCGTTTGGGCCGACACGCAGATGGATGACGTGGATGGAGTAGGAAGTGCTAAGAATGTACCGGATTTTAATTCGCCTGGACGAAGCGGCGATGCTTATATCAGAACAGTTGACAGCCAATCGACGACCAATTTTGGTAACACGACCTTTGTTGATTTCGCCATAAGCTGCAATTACCTCACCTATGTCTCGGATTATACGAACAATCGAGGTGCTTATTCAGGCGGAACATGGAATGGTTATAGGGTGGATTTGTCCTGCGGTGATACGCTGTATTTTCAAATTGCATCAATAGACAATACCACCGATCACGGTTACTTAAAATATGACATCGGTGCGCAGCAGGCGACCAGTGATTTAGTACCCACCTCCACTACGAAATTGCCTTCTGGTGCCATCGCCACCTACGCAATCCTAGGCGCATTCAATGCCAAAGTGCGCGGCGGTCAGGTTGCGGTGGAATGGGACACCGAGAGTGAACTCGGCACCCAGGGGTTTGAGTTGGCGCGGCGGGATGCCGATGGCGATTTCCAGCCCCTTCATGAGGGCCTGATCACAGGCCAGAACCCCGCCGGCGAGGGCGGCAGTTACCGCTTTGTTGATACCACAGCGGTGCCTGGACTGGCCGCCACCTACCGGCTGACGGAGGTCGAAACCAACGGCACCCGGCGCGAGGTCGGCCAATACAGCCTTATCCCGGCAGCAACCTCCGAGCAGGGCCTGGCGGCTCGGGAATCCTTCGCCAACCTGAACCCCGTTCAGGCCGAATACACCCCCCGGAAACCTACCCCCGCCGAGGCCGAGCGCGTCAAGGCCCGTCAGGCTGAACGCCAACTCGCCGGTGATTGGGGCTCTCGCGCCCTGGCGTCGGGGCCTACCAACAGTGGCTCCAATCCCGCTAACCGGGCCGCAATCGGGGTGCGCGAGACCGGACTCTACCAGGTTGGTAATTCAGCCCTGGCCCAGGCCTTGGATTGGCCGGAAGGCAAGGTCAAGGGCCTGATTCAAGCCGGGCAGTTGCGGCTCACCAACCAGGGCGCCGAGATTGCCTGGCAGGCGGCGGACAAGGATCAGGGCATCCTCTTCTACGGCGAGGCATCGCGGAGCATTTATGATCCCGTGAATGTTTATGTGGTGCGGCAAGGCGCGGGCACCCGCATGGCCAAGACCCAGGTACGGGCCCAGGGTCCCCAGGGCGCCGACAGCTTTATGGCGACGGTCACGGCCGAGGAAAACCGCTTCGCGGGTACGGGCATGGCCAAGGACCCAGAGGAAGACTACTGGTTCTGGAGTTCCTTAATGAACGGCGGGGCCGCCTGCGGGACGGGTGCGCAATTCCTGGGGTGTGGCAGCCGGATCTTCACCCTTACGGCCCCGGAGGCCACGGGGTCCGGTCAGGCCCGCTTGCGAGTTTGGTTGCGTGGGGTTTCAGCCACATCGGCGAATCCTGATCACGCTGTCCGGGTTTCGTTCAACGGTGCCTTCGTCGGAGAGGGCCAATGGGACGGACTGACGGACTATCGGCTGGACCTGCCAGTGGAAGGGTCGCTGTTGCGAGCCGATGGGAAAAACCAGCTTCAAATCATGGCGCTGGCCGATCCTGGGGTCGGGGTCGCCGCCAATATTTTTTACCTCGATCGCCTGGAGTTTGATTACCCGCGTCATTATCTGGCCGCCGAGGATAGCCTCCGGGTGACAGGCGATCCGGGGAACCTGGTGGTGGCCGCTGGCTTCACCAGCCCTGCCATCCAGGTTTTCGACCTCACCGACCCCCGGCGGCCTCAGGTTGTCACCGGCGCCCAGAGCGCGACGGGGGCCGGGGGCTATCAGGTAAGTCTGGACCCGGCCAGCCCTACGACTCCCTACCTGCTGGTTGCCCCGGGTGCCGTGCGTTCGCCCGACCATTTGCGGGCGATGGAGACCCTGGGCCGGGAGGGCGGTACCGACGGCGGGGCTCGGTATCTGGTGATTGGCCCCGGGGAGTTTTACGCCGAGGCGTCGCAACCCGTGCAACGACTCCTGAGCCTTCGCTATGGCCAGGGCTTGAGTGGCCGGTTTGTGCCCCTGCAGGCCCTCTATGACGACTATGGTGATGGCCAGAAGACCCCCCATGCTATTCGCCGTTTCCTGGCGGAGGCCTATAGCACCTGGAAAGTACCACCGGCCTATGTGGTACTGGCCGGCAAGGGCACCTTCGACCCCAAGGACTTGCTTGGCTACGGCACCGATCGCCTGCCGGTGCTCATGGCCCTCACCCCCACGACCGGGCTGATCGCGGCTGATCAAGCCTTCGTCGATTTCAATGACGACGGCCTTGGCGACCTCGCCATCGGCCGCCTGCCGGCGGCCACGGCGGCGGAATTCGCCGGCATGGTCGATAAACTCATTGCCCATGAGGACGCCGGCCCCTCTGAGACACCCCATGCCATCCTGGTGGCGGATGGTCCCGACGCGGGCGGTAACTACACTGCCAACAGCGAGGTGGCCGCCAACCGGCTACTGGATGCTGGCCTGGCTGCTACCGATGTCCAACAGCTTTATCTGGCCCGGATGACAAGCGCGGCGGTGCGTAACGAACTGATCGCCGGCTTGCGGGGCGGGGCGGATCTGCTCAATTATTTTGGCCATGCCGGTGTTACGGGCCTCGATCACGGCCTGTTCAGCGTCGCGGATGCGAAGGCGCTTAACCATCGGGAGCAGGTGCCGGTGATGCTGGGCATGACCTGCCTGATGAATCGCTTCGAGTATCCGCAATTCATATCCTTGGGGGAGGCGCTGCTGTTGAACCCGGCGGGTGGGGCGGCGGCCGTTTGGTCTTCCGGCGGCCATTCCTTCGATACCAAGGCCGGCGCCATGAATGATGGCTTCCTAATCGCTCTTCTCCAAGAGGAGGTGCCCCACTTGGGCGATGCCATCCAGGCGGCCCTGGTCGGCGCGGCCCAGTCCTACGGGCCCGCGACGGCGCCCGGCATTTACAACCTGTTGGGCGATCCGGCGACCAGGAACCCCATGTACTGAAGACCGATCGACAGTGCGAGAGAGGCCGGTCAACGCCGCCGGGGAGGGCGGGTGGGCCTCCGGGACCGCGCCCAACCCATCACCCGGAGAGGGAAACCTTATGAATACCGCGATGAAGCCCAAGGCAAGCGATTCGCCCCTGACTAACGTGACCGTTACCGAGAGACCAAAACAGGTCTATATTCCAGCGGCCATCCTCTATAACGAGGCGCTGGAGGCTGTCGCTGGTACTTGCGATCCCCCTATGGGTAAGGTAATTGTGGGTCTGTGTGATTACGGGATTCTTTCAAGTTAAAGGGTCATGGGCAATTGCAAGAACCGCTTAGGAACTGCGAGAAGCCCCTAGACCTCGGGGCTATGAACTCTACCTGCAGGGGGGCGTTTCTGTTTGACATTCAGCACCCATCTCTTTGGCCTGCAAGGCCGATAACATTAGCCCAGAGTTGGATTTGACTGTTCGGCTGATCCAGAAGATGGGATTCCCCCGGTGCTTATTGGCTTGGGCCTCGACCTCGCATAGAGGAAGGGGTTCCGCCACCTCGTCGATCAGGCATTGCGGTCCGGACAGGGGCTGAAATAGCTCTGGCCCCATCGCCCACAAGCCCAGCATGTTCAGAGTCACGGCATCCAGCACCCCCCCCGTCTGTTGCAAACCATGGCGCCACTGGAAGCGATCCAGGGCGCTGATCGTCGCCGGGTCCGGCTTGCCGGCGAAGGGGGCTGTCTTGTACTCAACATGCTTCTTGCGTTTCTTATCCCGCCAGACGACCTTCTGGGTCGATGGGGTCAGGAGCCCTTGCGCGGCGAGCCCCCGCTGCACGGCGGCCAGGTGCGGGGCCGCGTACTTCTTCAACCCCTTCGGCAGCTTGTTGATGCGGTTCAGGTCGGGGGCCAGCAACCCGGAGGCCTGTTGGCCAGCCTGCAGGGCGGCGTAGCGGGTGAGGCGCTGGTCATAGAGGGCCAGGGCCACCCGCTCGGCGGGCAGCAGGCGGTCGGCCTGGGCCGGGTCATCCGGCTCGGCCTTGCCGACCCGCTGGCGAAAGGCGCGCAGGGCCTGGCTCACCTGGGGATCGCGGGTGCTGCGTTCCTCCGTCTCCGGGGGCAAGAGCCGCAGGTGCTGGAGTGCCGCCAAGGCCTCCGGCGGCAGCCGATCCAACGGCTGGTCATCGCCCTGGGCCACCAGGGCGGCCAGGCGCGCCTTGTATTCCCGGGTCTCGTCGGCGTCAAGCGGCCCGGTGATCAGGGCCTCGGGCAGCCGCAGGGTGGGATTGATCTCATGGTGAAACGACACGGGCTTGGCCTCCGCCTCGGGATCGAAGGCCCGCTCCGGCATGTCGCCCCCCGCCAGCGGGAAGCCGACTCCATACTTGGCCCGCACCAGGACCGGCTGGTCCTGGGCCCGCACCTGCAGGGCCAGATGCTCCAGGAACTCGGCCCAGGTGTAGGGCTGGGTCTGTTGCCGGCCGTCGCGGTAGAACATGCCGGGATTGCTGGTGACGGTGGGGGAGGTGGCGGCCAGGCCCCACTCGGCCGAGGCCGGTGGCGGGGGCGCGGCGACGGGTGGGGGCGTCCAAACCGCCTCTTGCGGGGCGGGGGGCTCCTCCTTGGCCAGGCCAGCGGCGGTTTTCAGGGTCGCGATCAGGGCGGTGAAGGGGTGGGCCGTCTTGCCGGATTCGGGAGGGTTGGGGGTTGCGGACTCCCCCAGGCCCGGGGGCGCTGAGACCGGTGGCGGCGCGGGGGTTGCCGCTAGACCCGTCGGTTCCGGTGACTTGACTGGGGCTGAGTTCCCGGCCGTTGCGGACGACTGCGACGGTGCGGAGGACCCGGATGTCCCGGTTGGCGCCGCCGATGGTGCCGGCCCCAGGGCCCCGGTCACGCCCGGTGCCCCTGGCTTCGACGGCACGGATGGGCCAGAGGGCGCTGCCGCGGAGGCAGCCGGTGTCGAGGCCTTGGAGGGTCCGGCCGAGCCGGCCGAGCCGGCTGACCCCGCCGAGGCGCTAGCCGAGGTCCGTGCCGTCGCCAGTGTCAGCACCTCGGGCAGGAAGGAGGAGGCGACCGCGGCCTGGGCGGTGACGCGCGGGGCGGAGAGTGGCGGCGATGAGACCTTGGTTGCCCCCTGGTCGGCGGCGATCAGGGCCTCGCCCCCCGGGGCCTTGGGCCCGGCGTCCAGAGGCACGGCGGGCGCATCCAGCCGCTGGACGCAGAGGGTATCCCGGGCCTCGCCCTGCGCCAGGGCCAGTACCCGGCGGCCCTGGCCTTCTCCCAGAAAGTGGAAGAGATAATCCTCTTCCGGGGTCGTGGCGCCGGAGTCGAGGCTCAAATAGTGTTTCGCGACGGCCAGCACGGCGAAGTTGTGACGCAGGAGCTGGAGTTCCTCATCCCCCGCGCCCCGCTGACCCGCCACCGTCTCCTGGATCAGGTCGCGCACCCGGGCATCCGTGAAGGGCCCCTCACCCAAGTCCAGGGGAGCGCGGTTGGCCGCCGCGTCGGCGGCGGTCGCCGCCAAGAGTTGGGCGCCGTATTTCTTGATGATGATCTGGAAGGTGGCGGGCAGGAACTGCCAGACGCCGGTGGCCGAGCCCAGTTGGCCATTGGCCAGGGGCGGGCGGACGTGGTCGTTCCAGGTGTGGGCGCTCTCCATCTCGCCCGTGGCCAG
>JADZBU010000229.1 GCA_020851955.1 Chromatiaceae bacterium
ATAATGGTGGCTGGAGTGCTCAATTTATCTTGCAGACTCAGACCGAAGATGTGCGTCAAGTAAACCCCGAACCGACTGTTGAGCGCAATGCCGGAGTCGACGTCGGCCTCTCGTTCTTTCCTTGCTGGCCATGGAGTTGGGTACCGGATCGGGATTGCGCCCCTGATCTGTCTGGAGGGTGGGCCGCGATTGAAGACGGCCGCTGCCATCGTTAGGGCGGAGCGCTAGGGATCAGATCCGCTAGCCGGCGGCGGTAACCAACCTTTGAGCCATGTCCTCAAGGCGTCATTCCTGGGGCGGTTGGCTTGGTGGGGCGGGGAAGACCACGTCCTCGTAGAGGGCATCCACCGCGCACCGGAAATCGAGACACTTGAGTTCCAGTGCCCCGTCCGGGGGCACCGGCGACAACAGCCAGCCGCCGGGCTGACGGCGAAAGACCTCCACGGCGCGACGGCGCGAGTCGATCAGCAGATATTCCTTGAGGCTCTCAAGAGTCCGGTAGGCGGCGAACTTGCCGCCCCGGTCGTAGGCCTCGGTGGACTCCGACAGCACCTCGCAGATCAGGGATGGGTGACGTTTAGCCAGCGGTTCGGTGGCGTCCCGCGGGTCGCAGGTCACGAAGACATCCGGGTAGAAGAAGGCGACGGCGGCCGCCACGCGCAGTTTCATGTCGGCGATATAGACCCGACAGGGGCCACCGCGCACCTGGTTGCGCAGCAGGGCCGCGAAATTCAGGGCGATGGTGGCATGCTCTTCGGTTGCGCCGGCCATGGCGAAGACCTCGCCGGCGACATACTCGTGGCGGATGGGCGAGTGGATCTCCCCAGCCAGATAGTCATCGGCGGAAATCGAGTAGACCCGGGCAAGATTAGACATGGCAGTTCCTGGGTTTGAACAAGGATCTCGGCAATGGTAACCGTTCAGACCCCTCGGCTGCATGGGTTGGGTTCGATTGCTCAAACCACTGATTCTCTTGCTCCCTCCCCCCTTGCGGGGGAGGGTTGGGGAGAGGGGGTCTGAACGGTTACGGCAATGAAATGGCAGCGCTGTCGACCGAACTGATGTGTCTGCCCTACCATGCGGGCTAGCTACTGCCGGCGCTCTCCATTAACACAATGATTTTTATAATATTATATTGCTCCAGGCAGGCGGACTCTACACCCGTCTGGCGGCCCTGCAATTTCGAGAGGATGGCCCGGTTAGGTAATGTGATTGCTGGCGTGTTTTCTCGTCCGCTGATCAATCGGCGGATGGCTCGGCAGGTGACGGGAAGACCACGTCCTCGTAAAGAGCATCAACCGCGCAACGAAAACCGAGACAGTTAAGCTCCAGTGCCCCGTCCGGGTCCACCGGCGCCAACAGCCAACCGCCGGGCTGACGGCGAAAGACCTCCACTGCGCGGCGGCGCGAGTCGATCAGCAGATATTCGTTGAGGCTTTCCAGGGAGCGATAGGCGGCGAACTTGCCGCCCCGGTCGTATGCCTCGGTGGACTCCGACAACACCTCGCAGATCAGGGCGGGGTGACGCTTCGCCAGCGGTTCGGTGACGTCCCGCGGGTCGCAGGTCACGAAGACATCCGGGTAGAAGAAGGCGTCGGCGGCCTCAACGCGCAGTTTCATGTCGGCGATATAGACCCGACAGGGGCCGCCGCGCACCTGGTTGCGCAGCAACGCAAACAAGTTGCCGGCAATGGTGGCATGCTCTTCGGTGGCGCCGGCCATGGCGAAGACCTCGCCGGCGACATACTCATGGCGGATGGGCGAGTGGATCTCCCCGGCCAGATAGTCGTCGGCGGTAATCGGGTAGACTCGGGCAAGATTGGACATGACAGCTCCCGGGTTTGAACAAACGTTACGCCAGTATAGCCAGCGCCAATCCGGCGGTTGTCCGGGGTCGGGTCGGTGAACCTCCCTCCCATGGCGATAGGCACCGGGAGGGAATGACCCAGAGCCACCCACCCGGCGATGGGCGGCTCCGGGGGATCAGGTGGTCATTTGGCCTGGTTGGCCTTCTCGTCCAGGTAGAGCCAGGTGTCGATGACGGTGTCGGGGTTGAGGGAGATGCTGGTGATGCCCTGGTTGAGCAGCCAGTCGGCGAGATCGGGGTGGTCGGAGGGACCCTGGCCGCAAATGCCGACGTATTTGCCCTGCTTGCGGCAGGCCGTGATGGCCATGGACAGCATCTTGAGGACGGCGGGATCGCGCTCGTCGAAGTGCTCGGCCACCAGGGCGGAATCCCGGTCCAGGCCCAGGGTGAGCTGGGTCATGTCGTTGGAGCCGATGGAGAAGCCGTCGAAGAATTCCAGGAACTCTTCCGCCAGCACGGCGTTGGAGGGGATTTCGCACATCATGATGAGGCGCAGGCCGTCCTTGCCGCGCTCCAGCCCCTGGGCCGCCAGGGCCTCGACCACGGCCTTGGCCTGCTTGAGGGTGCGCACGAAGGGCACCATGATCTCGATATTGGTCAGGCCCATGTCGTTGCGCACCCGCTTGAGGGCCTCGCACTCCATCTCGAAGCAGTCCTTGAAGGACTCGGCGACGTACCGCCCGGCGCCGCGGAAGCCGATCATGGGGTTCTCTTCCTCCGGCTCGTACCGGGTCCCCGCGATCAGGTTGGCGTATTCGTTGGACTTGAAGTCCGACATGCGCACGATGACGGTATGGGGCGCGAAGGCGGCGCCCAGGGTGGCGATACCCTCCGCCAGCTTGGTGACAAAGAATTCCCGCGGGCTCGGGTAGGCGGCGATGCGCGGGGCGATGCGGGCCTTGAGATCCGCCGGCAGTTGGTCGAACTCCAGCAGGGCCTTGGGATGGATGCCGATCATGTTGTTGATGATGAACTCCAGGCGCGCCAGGCCGACCCCCGCGTTGGGGGTGGCGGCGAAGGCGAAGGCCCGGTCCGGGTTGCCCACGTTCATCATGATCTTGACCGGAATGTCCGGCATGTGGGACATCTCGATGATCTTATGCTCGAAGGGCAGGGCGCCTTCGTAGATAAAGCCGGTGTCGCCCTCGGCACAGGAGACGGTGACGGGCTGGCCTTCGCTGACCTTTTCGGTGGCATCGACGCAGCCCACCACCGCCGGCACGCCTAATTCGCGGGCGATGATGGCGGCATGACAGGTGCGGCCGCCGCGGTTGGTGACGATGGCCGCGGCCCGCTTCATGATCGGCTCCCAGTCGGGATCGGTCATGTCGGTGATGAGGACGTCGCCGGGCTGGACCTTGTCCATGTCGTGGGTGCCATGCACCACCCGCGCCGGGCCGGCGCCGATGCGATGACCGATACTGCGACCAGTGGCCAGGATCGGACCCTTGGCGCGCAGGTGGTAGCGCTCCAGGACATTGCCGGAGCGGCTCTGGACCGTCTCGGGACGGGCCTGGACCACGTAGAGGAGGCCGTCGAGACCGTCCTTCGCCCACTCGATGTCCATGGGCCGGCCATAGTGGTTCTCGATCAAGACCGCTTGCTTGGCCAGTTCCATGATCTCGGCGTCGGTGATGGAGAAGCGCGTGCGATCGGCCTCGGGCACCTCCTCGGTGAGGACCTTTTGGGCGCCACCGGGCTCGGCATAGACCATGCGCAGGGCCTTCCCGCCCACATTGCGGCGCAGCACGGCGGGCCGGCCGGCGGCAAGGGTCGGTTTGTGGACATAGAATTCGTCGGGATTGACGGCGCCCTGGACCACCATTTCGCCCAGGCCATAGCTGGAGGTGATAAATACGGCGTCGCGGAAACCTGACTCCGTGTCCAGGGTAAACATGACGCCCGAGGCGGCGAGGTCGCTGCGCACCATGCGCTGGATGCCGGCGGAGAGGGCAACGTGGCGATGCTCGAAGCCCTGGTGAACCCGGTAGGAGATGGCCCGATCGTTGAACAGGGAGGCAAACACCTCCTTGATGCGGTGCTTGATATCGTCCAGGCCCTTGACGTTGAGGAAGGTCTCCTGCTGACCCGCGAAGGAGGCGTCCGGCAGGTCCTCGGCGGTGGCGGAGGAGCGCACGGCCCAGGAGACCTCGCTGCCCGCCTCGGCCACCAGTTGCTGGTAATAGTCATGGATGCCGGCTTCGAGGTCGGCCGGGAAGGGCTGGTCCATGATCCAGCCCCGGATACGGGGACCGACCTGGGCCAGCTTGGCCACGTCCTCCACGTCCAGGTCATCGAGCAGGGCCTGGATGCGCTCGTCCAGTCCGTCCTTGGCCAGAAACTCGCGGTAGGCGTCGGCGGTAGTGGCGAAGCCGCCGGGGACCCGTACGCCGACTTCCGCTAGGTGATGGATCATTTCGCCAAGGGAGGCGTTCTTGCCGCCCACGATGGGCACATCGTCCATGCGCAGGTCGCGGAGCCAGCGGACGTACTCGGTCATGTCAAATCTCCCTCAAGTTGCCGGGAAGGAATCCTGGTGTAGGGCAGCCAGAATTCCGGTCGCGTTAGGTAATGGCAAATGATAAATGACGTTGATGGGGCGCATCAAAAAACTTATTAGGTTTTCGGCTTTGGATGAGGATTAGTCCGCTCGGGGCCGATAATTGTCCGGGATCAGCACCGTCGGCTGGCGTTGGGCGGGGTCTTTGAAAGGAAAATCCAGGGTGTAATGCAGGCCGCGGCTCTCGCGGCGGCGCAGGGCCGAGCGGATGATGAGGTAGGCGACCTCCACCAGGTTGCGCAATTCGAGCAGATCATTGCTGACGGGAAAATTACCATAGTATTCAATGATCTCGTGGTGCAGCAGATCAATGCGGCGCTGGGCGCGCTGGAGGCGCTTATTGGTGCGCACGATGCCGACATAGTCCCACATGAAGCGGCGTAACTCTTCCCAGTTATGGGAGACCACCACCGCCTCGTCCGGCTCGTGGACACGACTGGCATCCCAGCAGGGGACGTCTGGCGGCAGGGGGGCATCGCCCAGGTGGGCCTCGATATCCGCCGCCGCCTGAGCGGCGAAGACCAGGCATTCCAGCAGGGAATTACTGGCCATGCGGTTGGCGCCATGGAGGCCCGTATAGGCCACCTCGCCGATGGCGTACAGGCCCGGCAGGTCGGCGCGGGCCATCTCGTCGGTGACCACGCCACCACAGGTGTAGTGGGCGGCCGGCACCACCGGGATGGGCTGGCGGGTGATGTCGATCCCCAGTTCCAGGCACCGGGCATGGATGGTGGGAAAGTGCTCGATGATGAAGTCCGCGGGCCGATGGGAGATGTCCAGATAGAGGCACTCGGCACCCAGGCGCTTCATCTCGTGGTCGATGGCGCGGGCGACGATGTCGCGCGGGGCCAGCTCGGCGCGCTCGTCAAAGCGGTGCATAAAACGCTTGCCGTTTGGCAGCAAGAGGCGCCCGCCCTCGCCACGCAGGGCCTCGGTGATGAGGAAAGTCCGGGCCTGGGGGTGATAGAGGCAGGTCGGATGGAACTGCATGAACTCCATGTTGCCCACCCGGCAACCGGCGCGCCAGGCCATGGCAATGCCATCGCCGGTGGAGACATCGGGGTTGCTGGTGTAGAGATAGACCTTGCTGGCGCCGCCCGTGGCGACGACCACGAAACGGGCCAGCAAGGTCTTGACCTCGCCGCTGGCATCGTCGAGGACATAGGCGCCGAGACAGCGGTCCACCTTGATATCCAGTTTGCGCCCGCTGATGAGGTCCACGGCGATGTGGCGCTCCAGGATCTGGATGTTGGCGCGGGCGCGGACCTGACTCTCGAGGGTGGTCTCCACCTCCTTGCCCGTGGCATCGGCGGCGTGGACGACGCGGCGATGGGTATGACCGCCCTCGCGGGTGAGGTGGTAGCCCCCGGCTTCTACCGCCTTGTCGTCACGGGTAAATTCGACGCCCTGATCGAAGAGCCAGCGAATGCTGGCCGGGCCGTGATCCACCACCAGCTTGACCCGTTCCGGATCGCAGAGGTCGGCGCCGGCATCCAGGGTATCCTCGATATGGGAAGCCAGGGAGTCGTTGGCGTCGAGGACGGCGGATATACCGCCCTGGGCATAGAGGGTGCTGCCCTCGCTCAAATCCCGCTTGGAGACCAGGGCGATGGAGAGAGAGGCGGGTAAGCGCAGGGCTAGACTCAGCCCGGCGGCGCCACTGCCGAGGATCAGAACATCAAAACGGTGGGCTTGGCTCATGCGGGCGACCTGAAGGATACCAGTGGCGGTGAACCGAAAGGTTCGCCGCCGGGCGGTCCCTTCGGGTGCAAAGCAAGGGGACTCACTATAAACTGAAACGCTCTTCGAGATGAGGGTCTTCGCGCGCCCGATGCCGCCAGCCCCGCGCCGCGAACTCTTGAACTTTCCACACGGGTATCTGTCCATGCAAACGGATTCAAGGACGTCTTCGCCAGGAACGCGATGCCATGTCTGAACGGCTTGGCGACCAGGAACTGGTAGCGCGGGCTCAGGCCGGGGACCGGCGTGCCTTTGACCTGCTGGTGCTCAAGTACCAGCAAAAGGTCGCTGGCCTCATCGGCCGTTACCTGCGCGATCCCAACGAGGTCCAGGACGTGGCCCAGGAGGCCTTTATCAAGGCCTACCGGGCCTTGGCGGGATTTCGGGGCGAGAGTGCCTTCTATACCTGGCTCTATCGCATCGCGATCAATGCCGCCAAGAACCACCTGGCTTCGCGGGGGCGCCGGCCGCCCAGGGACGACCTGGAGATGGAGGTGGCCGAGCAACTGGAGTCGGGTGGGCGCCTCAGGGAGATGGGTACCCCGGAAAATCATCTTCTGAGCGAGGAGATCGCGCAAACGGTGCAGAAGGCCTTGGATGAACTCCCCGAGGATCTGCGCACCGCCATAGTCCTGCGGGAACTCGAGGGACTGAGTTACGAGGAGATCGCCGAGGCCATGGACTGCCCCATTGGAACGGTGCGCTCGCGCATTTTTCGTGGCCGAGACGCCATTGACAAGCGGCTAAGTCCCTTGCTCACTTCATGAAGAGAGGTGCGATTCACCCATGAGCGAACAGCAGAGAGAACACGTCTCCGCCCTGGCGGATGGTGAACTTGAGACCCTACTGGTTGGTCCGACCATTTCGGCTCTCGAAGCCAACGCGGACCTGAAGGCCGCCTGGGAGAGATACAGCCTCATCGGATCGGCCCTGCGGGGCGAGGCACTGCGGCCCGAGTATCGCCAGATTGCCGCCCGGGTGAGCGCGGAACTCGCCGCCGGGCCCATACCCATCTCGGCGTCCCGCGACGCCCATCGGCAGCCCCGCCCCCGGGCGGCCGAGAGTTCCCGTTCCCGGCGCGGCCACTACGCGGGCATGGCCCTGGCCGCCAGTGCCGCCTTCCTCGCGGTTTACGCCTTGCCCCCCTTATTCACCCCCAGCGCCCCCGGCTCGACCAGCCCCGCCCTGGCCCTGGTGACACCGCCACGAGCCGCGTCCGGCGCCACCACCCTCTCGCCCCCGACGTCATCGCGCCTGGTGACGCTGACGCCAGCGGGCCCCGCCGAGGGCCGTGCGCGATGGCACCTGGCCGCCCCGGAAGTTGAGTCCAAGCTCGATCAATTCCTGGTCAATCATCAGGCCAGCGCACCGGCCAATGGCATCAAGGGTATCTTCCCCTACGCAACGGTTGTGGGTTATGAAGCGGGACGCTGAGGTGGCCGCCGCTTGGTCCCTCCGGCGGCGCCCAAGGTTGGGGTGGCTGTGGCCCCTCCTGGCCAGCCTGGCGGTCACCCAGGTCGCGGCTAGCCCGGAGTCGGAGGTGGAACCCTTCGAGCGCATGCGCCAGGCCCTGAGCAGCCTGAATTATTCGGGTGTGCTGGTGTATTCCCACGACAATCGGATGGAGACGCTGCGCATCGTCCAGCGGGTGACGAATGGCCGCGTCCAGGCGGAACTGGAATCCCTCAATGGCCCACCCCGGGGGCTAAAGCAGGATGGCGGCCAGGTTACCTGTCGCCTCTCCGGCCAGCATCTCATCGCCGTCGCTCAACGCGCCCTGGGCCAGGAGGGGCGGCATGGCCAACCCCTGAAGGCCCGGGATCTGGCTCCCTACTATCTGGTGCAATCCCAGGGCCAGGCGCGTGTCGCCGATCGGCAGACTCAGGTGGTGGGCATCATGCCCACGGACGCCCTCCGCTATGGCTATCGCTTCTTTCTGGATACCCAGACCGGCCTGCCCTTGAAGCTCGATCTCATCGGTGGGGATGCCCGCACCCTTGAGCAGCTTATGTTTACCTCCCTGACCCTGGACCCGGAACCGCCGGCAGCCGAGGCGGAGGTCTTGCCCCCGGAGGCCAACGATCCGCCGACCTTAACCCCGACCGAGGATCTCCCCTGGACCTTCGCCGACCTGCCCCCGGGTTTTGAGTTGGTCAGTGCCGAGCGGACCCTGGATGCCTCCGGGGGTACCCTGGAACACCTCGTGCTCTCGGACGGGCTGGCGGCCATCTCCGTCTATGTGGAGGCGAGTGAGGAGGAGGGGTTGCAGGGCGGTTCCCGCATCGGCGCCATCCACGCCCACGGCGGCAAGGTCGCGGGACATCACATCACGGTGGTCGGCGAGGCGCCGGCGGCCACGGTGGCGGCGGTCTTCTCCGCCGTCCAACGCCAGGAAGGAGGGACGCCATGATCGAGGAACAGGGCCGGATTGTCAGCGTTAATGGCGCCTTGGCGGAGGTCGCCTGCATCCGGCGCAGCGCCTGTGGCGCCTGCTCCGTCAATGGTGCCTGCGGGACCTCCCTCCTGGAGCGCTATCTGGGGCGCAAGCCCCTGGCCTTGCACGCGGCCAACGCCATCGGCGCCCGCCCCGGCGACCTGGTGGTGGTGGGTGTCCCCGCGGAAACCTTGCCCCAAGCGGCCTTCGTCGCCTATCTGATGCCCTTGTTGATCATGCTCCTTGGGGCCTTGGGCGGGGATTGGCTGGCCGGTCTGACCCAGGCATCCTGGTCCCAGGGCCTGGTCCTGCTCGGCGGCATCATCGGGCTGGGACTCGGCTTTCGCTGGTCCGCCAGTTTCAGTGCCCGTCGTGCCGAGGACCCGCGCTTCCAGGCCGTGATCCTGCGGCGGGCGGGCCTGGAAGTGGCGGGCCCGGGCCTGGGGCCGACCCTGGACCCAGGGGCTCCGCGGGACTTGCCAGCCCGCTAAACACCAAGCCATCGCTTTATCTTTTTATTTTATCAGGGGTGTTATCCGCCCCTGAATTTAGACAATCCGGAGCAATTATGAAGAAGTCCCCTCTCCCGATGGCTGGGCTGGTCGCGAGCCTCCTCCTGATCCTGGCCCCCTTGCATCTCTCCGCGGGGGCACTGCCGGAATTCACGACCCTGGTGGACAAGGCCGGACCGGCGGTGGTCAACATCAGCACCCGCCAATCCCAGAGCGCTTCGTCACCCGCCATGCCGCCCGGCCACGGCCTGCCGGACCTCCCCGAGGACAGCCCGCTGCGCGACTTCTTTCGCCGCTTCTTCGGCGAGCAGGGCGAGGACATGATGCCGGACGAGGATATCCAGTCGCGCTCCCTGGGCTCCGGCTTCTTCATCTCCAACGATGGCTACGTCATGACCAATGCCCATGTGGTCGATGGCGCCGACGAGATCATCGTACGCACCAACGACCGACGCGAGTTCGTCGCCACCGTGATCGGCGCCGACAAGCGCAGCGACATCGCCCTCATCAAGGTGGACGCCACCGCCCTGCCCACGGTCAAGATTGGCTCCGCCAAGGACCTCAAGGTTGGGGAATGGGTGCTGGCCATCGGCTCCCCCTTCGGCTTTGATCATTCGGCTACCGCCGGCATCGTCAGTGCCAAGGGCCGCAGCCTGCCGACGGAGAACTATGTCCCCTTCATTCAGACCGACGTCGCCATCAACCCCGGCAACTCGGGCGGGCCCCTCTTCAATCTCGAGGGCGAGGTCATCGGCGTCAACTCTCAGATCTACAGCCGCACCGGTGGCTTCATGGGGCTCTCCTTCGCCATCCCCATCGACGTGGCCATGGATGTCGCGGATCAACTCAAGCGCAGTGGCCGGGTCACCCGGGGCTGGCTGGGCGTCCTGATTCAGGATGTAACCCGCGACTTGGCGGAGACCTTCAAGATGCCCCAGCCAGTGGGGGCTCTCGTCGCCCAGATCGTGCCAGATGGTCCGGCGGCTACTTCTGGCTTGCTGCCCGGTGATGTCATCCTGGACTTCAACGGCACCCCCATCCTGGAATCCAGCGCCCTGCCGCCCCTGGTGGGCATTCACCCCGTGGGCAAGCCGGCCAAGGTGACCGTGCTGCGGCGCGGCCAGACCCGGGTCATCGAACTCATGATCGGCGAACTCCCCGAGGACGGCCAGGAGGGCAGGAAGGGTGAGCCACAAGAGCAGCCCAACAAGGCGAATCGCATCGGCCTCGTCGTCGAGGATCTGAGTGACGAGGATCGCGAGCAGCTGGGTGCCGGCAAGGCGGGCGTCTTTGTCGCCAAGGTTGAGAAGGGTCCCGCCGAGCGGGCCGGCATTCGCGTCGGCGACATCCTGCTCATGATCGATAACAAGGATGTGGAAAGCGCCGCGCGGCTGCGCGAGATGCTGGATGCCATCGAGCCCGGACGTTCCATCGCGGCCCTCATCCAGCGTAATGAAGGCCGGATCTTCGTCGCCGTCCGCATCCCCAAGGACTGATCGATTCGGGTGTCTCAAGGTGGGCAGGCGCCGGCATCATGCCGGCGTCTCTTTTGCCCAGGCGGATATTCCCTTGGGAGGACCAGGGTGCGATCGCCTCTTCCCCCGGCCTCGCGGAGCGGTAACAGCTTGAATACCGAATCCCTAAAACTCGCCTGGCCGGCTTCTGCTATGATGCCTCGCTCCCCGGTCCTGGGGGCCGGATAGAGGCCCTGCCGCGCTGAACGCCCGCTGTCAGGGCCCTGATTTCATCACATCCTTAAGGTTATAGATGGTCGAACTGAGTCATATCCGCAACTTTTCCATCATCGCCCATATCGATCACGGAAAATCGACCATCGCGGACC
>JADZBU010000230.1 GCA_020851955.1 Chromatiaceae bacterium
CAAAATCAGGTGTTTGGCCTAGCTCCCCGGTTTGCATCCGGTTGCAGGTGCTCCGGGCCGCCCAGGAAAGCGCCCACGCGGGGGGGCAAAGCAGATAGAATGCCGTGATTTTCAGCGGTTGAGGGCAAGCCCATGTTTGACCAGTCCATGCACATCGAGGGTTACGACGACGAGCTTTGGGCGGCGATCCAGAATGAAGAGCGTCGCCAGGAGGAGCACGTCGAGCTGATCGCCTCCGAAAATTACACCAGCCCGCGGGTGATGCAGGCCCAGGGCTCCGTCCTGACCAATAAGTATGCCGAGGGCTATCCGGGCAAACGCTATTACGGCGGCTGCGAGTTCGTCGATATCGCCGAGCAGTTGGCCATCGACCGCGCCAAGGCCCTCTTCGGCGCTGACTTCGCCAATGTGCAGCCCCACTCGGGTTCCCAGGCCAACGCGGCCGTCTATATGGCCCTGTGCGAGCCGGGCGACGTGGTGCTGGGCATGAGCCTGGCCCATGGCGGCCACCTGACCCACGGCGCCAAGCCCAACTTCTCCGGCAAGCTCTACCAGGCCTTCCAGTACGGCCTGGACCCGGCGACGGGCGAGATCGACTATGCCGAGGTGGAGCGCCTGGCCCGGGAGCACCGGCCCAAGATGATCGTCGCCGGTTTCTCCGCCTATTCGCGCATCATCGACTGGCAGCGCTTCCGGGACATCGCCGACGCGGTGGGTGCCTATCTGCTGGTCGATATGGCCCACGTGGCGGGCCTGGTGGCGGCGGGCCTCTACCCCAGTCCGGTCCAGATCGCCGATGTGACCACGACCACCACCCACAAGACGCTGCGCGGTCCCCGCGGGGGCCTCATCCTGGCCAAGGCCAATCCCGAGATCGAGAAGAAGCTCAACTCCCTGGTCTTCCCCGGCACCCAGGGCGGGCCCCTGATGCATGTCATCGCCGCCAAGGCGGTCGCCTTCAAGGAGGCCATGGAGCCCGGCTTCAAGGACTATCAGCGCCAGGTGCTGGCCAATGCCCGCGCCATGGCCCAGGTCTTCCTCGACCGGGGCTACGAAGTGGTCTCTGGTGGCACCGACGATCACCTTTTCCTGGTCAGCTTCATCGCCCAGGGCTTGACCGGCAAGGACGTCGATGCCTGGCTGGGCGCGGCCAACATCACGGTCAACAAGAATGCCGTGCCCAACGATCCCCAGTCGCCCTTCGTGACCAGC
This sequence comes from Chromatiaceae bacterium, assembly GCA_020851955.1. GTDB lineage: Bacteria > Pseudomonadota > Gammaproteobacteria > Chromatiales > Chromatiaceae > M0108. The sequence continues at coordinate 1,213 of JADZBU010000230.1, forward strand.
GGCATCCGTGTCGGTACCCCGGCCCTGACGACCCGCGGGTGTGGCGAGGCCGAGGCGCGGGCCCTGGCCGGCTGGATGTGCGACCTGATCGATGCGCGGGGCGACCAGGCCCAGATCGACGCGGTCAAGGCCCGGGTGCTGGACCTCTGTGCCCGCTTCCCGGTCTATCGGCACGCGGCGGGCTGATTCCGGCCCCGGATCTGGCCCCGTCCTAGACCCAGCTCAGACCCGGGATCCGGATGCGCTGTCCCTTCTGTGGTGCCCAGGACACCAAGGTCGTCGATTCCCGGCTCTCCGGGGACGGCGACCAGGTGCGTCGGCGGCGCGAGTGCCTGGTCTGCAAGGAGCGCTTCACCACCTACGAATCGGCGGAGCTGAACCTGCCCCGGGTCATCAAGCGCGATGGCACCCGGGTGCCCTTTGACGGCCGCAAGGTGCGCTCGGGCATGATGCGCGCCCTGGAAAAGCGGCCCGTGAGTACCGGGGAGATCGAGGACGCCCTGGCGCGCCTGACCCGGCGGCTCATCTCCAGTGGCGAGGGCGAGGTCTCGGCGCGCCTGATCGGCGAGTTGGTCATGGAGGAACTGCGCCATCTGGACCAGGTCGCTTATGTTCGCTTTGCCTCCGTCTATCGCAAGTTCGAGGATGTGCGGGCCTTCCGCGATGAGATCGATCGTCTCGAACGTCAGCCGGGGCCCGAGGCCAAGCGCCAGCAGCTCGACCTCCTGGCGAACCTGGAACCCAAGCCATGAAGGATCCCACGAGTGACCGGGTTCACATGGCCCGCGCCATCCGCCTGGCGGTGCTGGGCCTCTATACCGCCGAGCCCAATCCCCGCGTCGGCTGCGTTCTGGTCCGGGACGGCGAAGTGGTGGGCGAGGGTTGGCACCAGCGGACCGGCGGGCCCCACGCCGAACGCCTGGCCCTGGCCATGGCGGGGGAGCGGGCGCGGGGGGCGACCGCCTTTGTCAGCCTGGAGCCTTGCTGCCACCACGGCAAGACGCCTCCCTGCACCGATGGCCTGATCGCCGCCGGGGTGACGCGGGTGGTGGCGGCCATGCGCGACCCCAATCCCCTGGTCGCCGGCGCGGGCCTGGCGCGCTTGCGGGCCCAGGGCATCGAGGTCGAGGTGGGACTCCTGGAGGAGGAGGCGCGGCGTCTCAATCCGGGCTTTATCAAGCGCATGGAACAGGGGCTGCCCTATGTGCGCTGCAAGCTGGCCGCCAGCCTGGATGGCCGTACCGCCATGGCCAGCGGCGAGAGCCAGTGGATCACCTCGGAGGCCGCGCGGCGGGATGCCCAGTTCCTGCGCGCCCGCAGCGCCGCCATCCTGACGGGGGTGGGGACCCTGCTGGCGGACGATCCCGCCCTGAACGTGCGCCTGACGGCCGCCGAGCTGCCCGGTGTCGCGCCGGATAGCCAGGTCCATCAGCCGGTGCGGGTGGTGGTCGATAGCCGGCTGCGGACGCCGCCGACGGCGCGGCTGCTGACTCTGCCGGGGAGGACACTCATTGCCTGCCTGGATTCCGAGTCCGGCCGGGCCGCGCACCTGGAGGCCGCCGGGGCCCAGTTATTGGTGACACCGCCGGGGCCGGGGGGGGTGGACCTGGCCTTTCTGCTGCGCTATCTAGCGCGCCAGGAGATTAACGAGGTGCTGATCGAGGCCGGTGCCACCCTGGCCGGCGCCGCCCTCCAGGCCGTTCTGGTGGATGAGTGGGTGCTCTATCTCGCCCCGCACCTCATGGGCGATGCCGGTCGGGGTCTCTGCCATCTGCCGGGCCTGGAGCTCATGCGGGATCGGCTGCCGCTGGTGATCCGGGATGTCCGCATGGTCGGGCCTGACCTGCGGGTGACCGCCCTGCCGCCCGGCCCCAGGGGCTAGCGATTCCAGCTCCCAGCCCCCTGGGCCTGCGCCCCTTCCTGGCCGAATTCTGGCGTTTCGACCGCCGGGCGGCCCTCATCACCCTGGGCCTGAACCTGGCCGGCGCCCTGCTGGAGGGGCTGGGACTCATGCTGCTCCTGCCGCTCCTGACCCTGGCGGGCGTCCTCGGCGGGGCCCCGGGGGCGGCCCCGCCGCTGGCCCTGCCCGCCGGGGTGACGCAACTGCTAGACGGCATCCCGAGCGAGCGCAAGCTGTTGCTCATGCTGGGCCTCTTCGTCAGTCTCATCGCCCTGCAATCGGCGGTGGCCCTGCTGCGGGAGCGGCATTCCCAGCGGCTGCAACTGCGCTTCGTCGATCACCTGCGGGATACCCTCTTCGGGGCCCTGGCCGGGGCGCGCTGGAGTTTCCTGGCCCAGCATCACAGCAGCGACTTCCTGAGCGTTCTGACCACGGATGTCAGCCGGGTGGGCGTGGGTACTATCTTTCTGTTGCAGTTGGTTACCCAGTTGGCGATCTTCCCGGTGTATCTGGCCCTGGCCTTCGCCCTGTCGCCGCCTGTCACCGGCCTGGCCCTGGTCACGGGGGCGGCCCTCTGGTGGCTGCTGCGCAAGTCCCGGGATGCCGCCAAACAGAGCGGCCAGGTCCTGAGCCAGGCCAACCGTAACCTGGTCAACGAGGTCCAGGAGTTCCTCGGCGCCCTCAAGCTCATCAAGATTC
>JADZBU010000231.1 GCA_020851955.1 Chromatiaceae bacterium
ATCTCGATTTGGGCGGCATCATTCACCTGTCCGAGGTGCCTTTGCCGCCGGGGGTCGAATTGGCCCAGGCGCCAGACCCGGACGTCCCGGTGGTCGTCATTCACAGTGGCCATGGTGGCGAGGGCGAGGAGGAGGGCGGCGAGGCCTGATCCTCGTCCGCCGTGTCCTGCTTTGCGGACCGCGCACCCGCCGGTCCGCAAAGGGTCGAGAGATTCGTCTCCCGAAAATATCGCCCCCTTTCGCCTCCTTATGGCCTTGGAGTAGCCCCGTATGCCCGAGACTGGCATCAGGCTCATCGTCGGTCTGGGCAATCCAGGCCCGCAGTACGAGGCCACCCGTCACAACGTCGGTTTCTGGTTCGCTGACGCCCTGGCGGCACGTCATCAGGGCCAGTTCCGGTCGGAGGTCAAATTCCACGGTCTCCTGAGCCGAGTCCCCATAGGCGGGGTCGATCTCCGCCTCCTGAAACCGGCAACCTTCATGAACCGCAGCGGCCAATCCCTGGGCGCGGTGGCGCGCTACCTGGATATTGCCCCCGAGGCCATCCTGGTCGCGCACGATGAATTGGATCTGGCCGTAGGTACCGCGCGCCTCAAGCAGGGCGGGGGACATGCGGGCCATAACGGCCTGCGTGACATCATCAATGTCCTCGGGAGCCGCGATTTTTGGCGCTTGCGCATTGGCATCGACCATCCCGGTGATCGGGAGCAGGTCGTCAATTATGTCCTTGGCCGGCCATCCCGAGATGACGAGGGCCGTATCCTTGCCGTCCTGGAGGACGCCGAAGCCTGTCTGCCCGACTTGCTCGCGGGTGAGTTCCAGAAGGCAATGCAGCGCCTGCACGCTAGCCGCTGACCCACTATTTTGTAACAAAGGGTTGCAATTGTTGCGGCCTTCTGGAAAAGTGTCGCCCACTATTTCATCGCTCGGTCTTCGGGGGAGTGGCGGCCGGGCGATTCCCTGGTCAAACCTGCATCCGCCCGGCGGCAGGTAGCGGCTTGCCTCTCTTGATCCCGGTATCGGCTTGCGGGGGGGCTGCCTTTGTAACGACTTTTCGCATCATTCAACAAGAGAACGAGAGGAGCACTCAATAATATGAATACCAAGCTTAGAAATCTGGTCGCACTGGCCTTGGTGGCCGGCGCGGTCGCGCCCGTGACCGTCCTGGCCTCCAATGGCTATTTCTCCTTCGGCTGGGGCACCAAGTCCAAGGCCATGGCCGGCGTTGCCGCCGCCCTGCCTCAGGATACCCTGGTCGCCGCCACCAACCCGGCGGGCATGGCCCTGATCGACACCAGCCTTGACCTGGGCGTCGCCTTCTTCAGCCCCTCGGCCCGCGGCTACGAGGCCGACAATAATTTCTCGACGAATGCGATGGGTTTCCCGACGAGTGGCTTCCTGACGCCGGGTGAATACGACAGCAGCAGCGATTGGTTCCTGGTGCCGAGCTTTGGGTATAACCGCGTCCTCAACGACAAGATGACCCTGGGTGTCAGCGTCTTTGGCAATGGCGGCATGAATACCGATTACCGTGACCGCCCGGTGTGGGAAAACTTCGCCGGCGCCCCCAATCAATTGGCCATCGGACCGGGCATGACACCTCCCCCGGGTACCATTGCCGCCCCCAATGGCATGTTGTTTAGCATGGGTCCCGATGGGCGTCCCCGGCCCGTCACCAATCCCAATGCCACTCCCGCCGAGGGGAATGTCAACCCCGGTGGCATTTTTTCCGCCACCACCTCCACGGGCATCAATCTCGAACAACTCTTCGTCGAAGTTCCCTTTACTTATAAAGTCAATGGGCAACATTCCTTGGGCATAGCCCCCGTATTTGCCGTCCAGAGCTTCGAGGCCAAGGGCCTTGAGCCCTTCCGCCAGATGTCTTTTCATCCCGACGCCGTCTCCAACAATGGCAAGGACTGGTCCTACGGCTTTGGCGTCCACGTCGGCTGGGTGGGCGAGATTACCGATGCCCTCACCCTGGGTGCCTCCTATCGCAGCAAGCTCTGGATGACTGAGTTTGATGACTATAAGGGGCTCTTCGCCGAGAACGGCGATTTTGACATTCCGGCCATGCTCAACCTGGGCATCTCCTTCAAGGCCCGACCCGACCTGGTGTTGGCCTTCGACTGGCAGCGTATCTTCTACAATGAGATCGCGGCGGTCGGTAATACCAATAATGTCAATGTCATGCCGTGTATGATGCCGGGGTCCAAGCCCAGCTATTGCCTGGGTGGTAACGATGGTCTGGGCTTTGGCTGGAAGGATATGGATGTCTTCAAGCTGGGTGCCCGCTGGGATTACAGCGAAAAATTTAGCTTCATGGCCGGCGCCAGTTACGCCAGCGACTTCACCTCGAGTGACGAGGTGCTCCTGAACATCATGGCCCCGGCCACCATCCAGTGGACCTTTACCCTGGGCGGTACCTATCGCCATAGCGCCACCGATTCCTTCAATCTCTCCCTAGCCTACATGCCGAATGCGGAATTCGACGGCAACAACCCCAGCATCACCGGGACCCAGACTTACAATCTCTATATGCAACAGAAAGATATCGAGATTAGCTGGAATCACCGCTTTTAATCCCCAGCCCTGCTGAGGGGCGAGGTCAAGGCGGTGGCCCGCTTATGTGAGCCACCGCCTTTTTTTGTGGAGATTCCAAAATCTCCCTGCCCCGGCCCCGGGGGTGGAGAAAGGAAGGTCTGGTGCCCTGGGGATTGTGGCGAGGTAAGGGCCATCCAAATGCCAGGTTCCGGTGTTATACCGAACATACCTGAATTGTCGGTTCTCAGGATCGGGTGGCTGCGGTTGGGGGACGGCGTGAAGACCTCCCGGTAGGTTTGACGAAAGCCGCCCTGCCGTCGACACCCCAACCGCTGTCACCCGACTCTGCTACTGTAGGCCGAGGATTGACGGGCGTTGGGTAGGGTAGTCCAGGACTTTCGTCATGGCCCTTCAAGCTGGCGTGGTAGGCGTTCGGCCAATGGAATAGTAGGTCAGGCCGCTGGCGCTAACCTGACGGGGATCGAAAAGGTTACGGCCATCGAAGACGACCGGGGTTTTCAGGCGCGTCTTGACGGCGGTGAAATCGATACCGCGGAACTGGTGCCACTCGGTGACGATGACCAGGCCGTCGGCGCCAGCGAGGGCGTCCAGGGGGTCCTGCACCAGGGTCAAGTCGGGACGGTCGCCGTAAAGGCGTTGGGCCTCCTCCATGGCTACCGGATCGAAGGCACGGACCTTGGCGCCGGCCTGCCAGAGGGCCTCCATGAGGCGGCGACTGGAGGCTTCGCGCATGTCGTCGGTGTTGGGCTTGAAGGCCAGGCCCCAGAGGGCAAGGGTACGTCCGGAGAGATTGCCGGCGAAGTGATCCCGAATCTTGGCGAAGAGGACCTCCTTCTGCCGCAGGTTGACCGCCTCGACGGCGCCCAGGAGTTCGGCTTGATAGCCAACGGACCGGGCCGTGCGCTCCAGGGCACGGACATCCTTGGGGAAGCAGGAGCCGCCATAGCCGCAGCCGGGGTAGATGAATTGGTAGCCGATCCGGGGGTCCGAGCCGATACCCACCCGGACTTGTTCGATATCGGCGCCCACGGCCTCGGCAATGTTGGACAACTCGTTCATAAAGCTGATCTTGGTCGCCAGCAGGGCGTTGGCGGCGTACTTGGTCAACTCGGCGGAGCGGATGTCCATGAGCATGACCCGATTGTGACTGCGATTAAAGGGGGCGTAGAGGGCGCGCAGTAGCTCCCCCGTGCGGGGATTGTCGGTGCCGACGACGATGCGGTCCGGGCGCATGAAATCCTCGATCGCGGCGCCTTCCTTGAGGAATTCCGGGTTGGAGACGACGTCGAATTCCACCTCGGCGCCCCGCGCCGTCAAGGATTCACGCACCTGGGCGGCGACCCGATCGGCGGTACCGACGGGCACCGTGGACTTGTCGACGATGATCCGATAGGCATCCATATGATCGCCGATGGTCCGGGCGACGGCCAGGACGTGACGCAGGTCCGCGGAACCGTCCTCGTCGGGCGGTGTGCCGACGGCGATGAATTGGAAGAGGCCGTGAGCGACGCCCTCGGCCGGGTCGTTCGAGAAAGTGAGCCGGCCGGAGGCGCGATTACGTTCCACCAGGGCTGCCAGTCCGGGCTCGAAGATGGGAATGCCGCCTTGGTTGAGCAGGTCGATCTTGGCCGGATCAATATCGATACAGAGGACCCGGTTGCCGACCTCCGCCAGACAGGCGCCCGTCACCAGACCCACGTAGCCGCTGCCAAAAATCGTCACATCCATCGGGATCTCCCTGGTCACGCCCGCGAAGGGCAAAAAATTCTCCGCGACATGTTAAAGGAAACCCCGTCTCGACGGGAGGCGAGTGAAGGCGGGGCTTCTGGAGTCTCAAGAGACGCGTGGCTAAAGTTGACAGGCTTACTGACCGGGGCTATCATACGCCGCTTAATTTGGAGGGGTTCCCGAGCGGTCAAAGGGATCAGACTGTAAATCTGACGGCTCAGCCTTCGGAGGTTCGAATCCTCCCCCCTCCACCAAATTGTTTGGAATGCAGGCTCGCCGGGGTCGCAGGCCGTTGCCATTAACCATCGGCGCGTGGGTACGAAAGCGCGGGTGTAGTTCAACGGTAGAACTTCAGCCTTCCAAGCTGATAGCGTGGGTTCGACTCCCATCACCCGCTCCAAGCTGTTGTTTGCGAAGTCGCCCATGTAGCTCAGATGGTAGAGCACACCCTTGGTAAGGGTGAGGTCATCGGTTCGATTCCGATCATGGGCTCCATTTAGCCGCGTTTGGCAACCTAGACAGGATGCCAGGCGTGGCGGGTTCGCCATTTCCGTCATCTGGCCGATTTTTCAGCATCTCGCGGGGATAGAGTCATGTCCAAAGCCAAATTCGAACGCAAGAAGCCGCACGTCAACGTAGGCACCATCGGCCACGTCGACCATGGCAAGACCACCCTCACCGCCGCCATCACCAAAGTCATGGCCGCCAAGTATGGTGGTG
>JADZBU010000232.1 GCA_020851955.1 Chromatiaceae bacterium
AGGGCCACATGGGTGACATCCCTCAGCCGTAGCCCCGCGTCCGCCAGCAGTCGCCGGATGGCCTGGGCCGCTCCCCCTGGCCCAACACCCAGCGATACAGCGCCAGGGTCTCCACCGCGATGGCGTTACAGTCGTAGCGTTGCACATAGGCCAGGCCGCGCTCGCCCATGGCCCGGCGCTCGTCATCACTCAGCGCCAGGGCCTCCTGCAACGCCAGCATCAGGGGCGCCACACCGGTCTCGATCCACCAGCCGCAGCCGTAGGTCTCCAGATCCGCCCAAGGTGCGCCGTGGGTCGTGATCACCGGCACCCCGGCGGCCAGAGCCTCGGCCACCACCACGCCAAAATTCTCGCTGAAGGTCGGCAACACAAAGAGGTCCGCCTCCCGGTACAGCGCCGCCCGCAGCTGAAAAGCATCAGCGCCAGCCGCTTCTTTAAGGCCTTCTGACTCAGCGCCCAGGGTTCGAGCATGCCCCGAGGCAGACTGGGAACGCCCTGCAGGACCCGGATCACCCTGACCCCGCCCACAGGGTCGCATCCTGGGCCAAGGCATAGACCAGGCGTCGCGACCAATGACACCCCGGCCGCGCCAGTTGTGGTACCCGCTGCCACACCTCCAGACCCTCCACCTGGCCGAGCCAATCGGCGAAGGGCACGGTGAAGCCGGTCTTGGGCCGTTGGCGGATCAGCGCCGGCAAGGGCCGCCGTGGCGCCATGGCCAGCGCCTGCTTGCCAATCGCCCGAGGCTGGCCGGATGCCAGCAACAAGGGCGCGACCCGGCTCAACAGCGTGGTATCCACCAGCGGCACCCGGATCTCGATGCCGTGCGCCATGCCCGCCCAGTCCGCATCCCGCAACAACTGGTTGCGCATGTACAGCGCCGCCTCCAGGGCCGCGACCCGCCCGAAGTCCGTACCCGGATCGGGCGTCATGGCCGCGCCGATCAACTCGAAAGGCCGCAGCCGTTCCAGCCCCTCCCGCGCCGCCGCCTCCCCCATCAGGGCCGGCAGTTCCCAGGGCATGAAGAGACCGCGCCGCAACAACCAGGCACCGGGCCAGGTGCCACCAAACTCCAGCAGACTCAGCGCCTTGGGAGAAAGGTTACGGATGAAGGACGGCAAGAGCAGGGTGGAGGGGGTAGGGGAGGGCAGGCAGAGGCGTTGCCCCAGGTGCCGCAACCCCCGACCCAGGCCCGGGATGCGCGCCGGGGTGCCCAGCCAGCGCGTCCAGCGCGGCAGGTTATGGAAAGCCGGGTAGCCCCCAAACAACTCGTCGCCACCCAGGCCGGAGACCGCCACCTTCAGACCCGCCAAGCGCGCCGCCTCACTGGCATACCAGGTGTTCACCCCATCGCTACTGGGCTGATCCATCGCCGCCCGAATGCGCGGCCAATCGTCCCGAAAGCGCGCCGCGCTGACCCGATGCACCCGATGGGTCGCGCCATAGTGGGCCGCTACGGTCGCCGCCAACGGCGTCTCGTCCTGGGGCAGACCCTGGTACTCATCGAAAGCCACCGTCAGCGTCTGTGGCATCTGTCCCGCCTCCGCCATCAGCCCCACCAAGGCGCCAGAATCGATGCCGGCGGACAGGAAGGCCCCGACCGGGACATCGGCCACCAGATGATGACGCACCGCGTCACCCAGCGCCGTGGCGATCTCCTCCGCCAACCCGTCGACCGGGGCGGTGACCCGGGTCCCCGCCGCCGCGCGCCACAACTCCGCCAGACCCTGCCAACACACCGGACCCTCCACCCGCCCCTCCCGCACCCGCAGCCAGCACCCGGCTGGCAGGGTCCGCACGGACCGCAGGGCGGTAAAAGGCTCCGGCAGGGTACCGAGTAGATAAAAGCCCGCCAGCCCCGCCAGATCCGTCTCGCCCCCGACCATCCCCCCCGCCCGCAGGGCCTGCACCTGGGAGGCCACCCGTAGGGTGCGGCCATCGTCAGCGTAGTAGAGGGGCTTGATGCCATAGGCATCCCGCGCCACGAACATCGAACGCTCCCAGGCATCCCAGATCGCAAAGGCGAACATGCCCCGCAAGCGACCAAGCATCGCCGGGCCCAGCGCGCCATAGAGCGCCAACAGCACCTCGGTATCCGAGTGGGACCGAAACCGATAGCCGCCCCCCTCCAACTCGTCGCGCAGGGCCTGATAGTTGTAGATCTCGCCATTGAAGACGATGTGGAATCGCCCATCCTGGCTCGCCATCGGCTGGGCGCCCAGGGTGGACAGGTCGATGATGGCCAACCGGCGATGGGCCAATCCGACCCGGCGCTCCTCCGATACCCAGAGGCCCGCCCCATCCGGACCGCGCGCCAGCATCCGCTCGCGCATCCGCAGCAATTCAGCCTCGTCGACCGGCGGGGCCTCGGGGTGATAGGCAAGGATTGCCGCTAGACCACACATTGGATCGCAAAACCTACTGAATTAAATTGTCTTTCTATACATCATGCGGAGATGTAACAGATATCCCTGATTGCTGCCAAGGCGTGTCCAAGCAACATTTTTTACGTGCTGGGATCAACGACTGTGTTTCTCGCGGCCCTCGCCCACCTCACCCAGCCGAGCGTCCGATGCAGCCCTGGCCTCACGCGGCTTCAGCGGAACGGCCGGATTACCGCGATAGACCCAACCCGGCGCCAGATCGCGGGTCGCAACCGCCCCAAGGGCAAGCACGACGCCACGGCCGATGGTGACCCCAGGCCCCACGCAGGCCCGCGCCGCCACCCAAACCTCATCCTCGATCCTGATCGGCTTCACAACCAGATCGAACGAATCGACCGACCAATCATGACTCCCTGTGCATAGATAGGCGTTCTGAGAGATGACGCAGTTAGACCCAATTTCGACCGTCGCGAGGTTATCGATCCAAACCCGCTCGCCAATCCACGAATGATCGCCAATCCTCAAGCGCCACGGAAACTTCACCCGTACCCCTGGCTTTATGACGACACCTCGACCTATCCGCGCCCCAAAGGCCCGCAAAATCAACCGCCGTTGCCAAGATCCCGGCACCCAGGAGGCAAGGAGCAGCGCCTGCCCTAATAGCCACAAGGCCTCCACCCATAACCCATGCCCCCGACTGAAGCTCCGGGTGGAATAGCCGTCCAGTCTCACGAGCCAGATCCAACCGTTTCGAGATAAAGCGAACGCATGGCTTGGCCCACACGGTCCCAGCTAAACTCCGCCGCCATCCAAGCACGCCCCCGGTAGCCCATCCTTTTCAACTCGACCGACCCTAATGCGGTCGCTTCTTTCAGAGCGGCCACCAGTCCGGGAACGGTTGGCGCAACCCACCACCCGCAGCCATGCGGTGGCAGCTCGGCCCATGGCGCTCCCGTTGTCGTCAGCACCGGCAGCTCATGGGCAAGTGCCTCGGCTATGGCCATACCAAAACTTTCGGAATAGCTCGGCAGAACGAACAGGTCGGCGGCAGCAAGAGCAGCCGACTTCACCTCGCCCGACAATTCCCCAGCAAACGATATCCTGTCTCCAAGGCCATAGCCCGCGATCTGCATCTCCAATTCGGCGCGATGCCCCGCCTCGTCCGGTCCCGCCAGTACGAGCTGCCAACCCGCTGGACGCACCTCATGCCAGGCATCGATCAGCATGGGTAGTCCTTTCACCGGATAAAGCCGTCCCAGAAATAAGGCCGTCCTCATTGTGCTGCGCCCGTGACGGCATGCGGACAAGTCCGGCAAATCGACGCCATTCGCAACGACTCCGATCCGCACGCCAAGGCCGAGATGGCGCAAATGTTCCACCTCGGGAGCCGAGGTAGCATGATGGCAGCCTGCCGACAGCAGATCCTGGCGCTGATACAAGGCCCAGGCCAACCGTTTCTTCCACCGCTTGTGCCGTAGCGCCCAAGGTTCCAGCATGCCGCGCGTGCTCACCAGGCGCGGCACCCCCCGGCGCCGCGCCAACACTGCCAGTTGATGGTTGTGCGGCAACCAGAGTCCATTGTCGTGAATCAGGTCCAGCGGGCCGAAGGCTCGCAGTGCCGCCGCCAGGCCACCCTCTAGCCGGATCAGGTGCCGCGTGTCCGTCAGGCCGGGAATCGCGCTCACCGAACCATCCGCTGACCAGAGACCCACCGTGACGCCCGCCGCCGCCAAGGTGCTACCCAGGCGCGCCACCGACAGCGCCGGCCCGCCATAAGCAGGCTTGAAGCTGGTCCCGGCTAGGAAAACACGCATTCCGGTCAGCCCCATTCAGCCAAAGATCGCCCGCACTCGCGCCTGAAAGGCCGTGCGACCGAAGGTCTGGCCCACCGCCGCGCTCAAAGCCTGCCGATCAAACCAGGTCGCGGGACCCTCGCCCCGCAACAGCCGCGCGATACCCGCGCCAATGGCCTCCACCGCCAGCGGATCCACCAGGGCGCCCAGTCGCCCCCCCGCCAAGGCATCCACCGAGCCATCCCGATTCCCCGCCAGGACCGGCGTACCGCACGCCATCGCCTCCAGAAACACGATGCCAAACCCCTCGCCCGTGCTCGGCATGGCAAAGACGTCGGCCAGCCGATAATAGTCGGGTAGGGCCGCGTCGGGCACGAAACCCGCCAGGACCAGGTGCTCCCCCACCCCCCGGACCCGAGCCAATTCCCGCAACCGCCCGCCATCCTCCCCCTGGCCGACGATCACCAACCGCACCGGCCCACAGGCCCGCATGATCTCCGGCAAGGCTAGCACCAACCGGTCGTACCCCTTATAGGCCTCTGCCGGAGCGAGCCGCGCCACCGTCAGGATGACCCGCTCCCCAGCCCCAATGCCCAGGCGCGCCGCCAGTGCCACCGGCCGGGCACCGACCCGAAAGCGTGTCTCGTCGAAGGTATTGGGCAAGACCTGAATCCGGTCCGCCGCCATACCGGGCAAACCCAGCAGGCGCTGTCGGGTCCAGGCGCTGACCGCCAACAACCTCTCCGCCCCCCGTAGCGCCGCCAGCCGCCTCCGGGAGAGAAAGGCCGGCTCTAGGTCCAAACCATGCGCCACCAGGGTCGTCCTGGCGCCGCACCAGGTCCGGGCCCCCATCGCCAGCGGCCCCAGATTGAGATGGGTACAGATGATCTCATCTGGACGATCCACTCCGGCGTACCAGACGCATTGGCCCGCGAACATCGCCCGCCGCCCCCAACCGGGCGCGGCCCCAGCCCCGAAGACCGGGAACCCGTGCCAAGGGCCGCACCGGTCCATCAAGCCTCCCAGGCGCACCTCATGCCCCAAAGCGCCCAGCCCCCCGGCCAACTCCAGGCTGAAGGCGCGGATACCGCCGCCAAATTCCGTCACCCCCGGCGACCAAAGCTGGATTTTCATGGCGGCGGCGTCTGGTCCCACCTCGCCGGCATCGTCGGAGGCCGGGCCGGGAGCCGGCGCCGGAAGAGGCGCGCGAGTTGATAGCGGACCAACAGCACAACGACGAAGGACTTCACCGCCCAATTGACGGCATTACCCACCGTATCCTCCGCCTTGATCGTCACCAGAAAGATAAAGGGCCCCCACGCCCACCACAGCGGGTTGGCATGCGCCGCCTGTTTGAGTCGCTCAATAGCGACACCAAACAAGAGCCCATAGAAAAAGCCCGCCAGGATGCCCCCCTGCGACCCGAAGGCGGCATAAAACTCCCCGGCATAGCCAAGCCCCATGCTCGCTTCAAATAACTGATGCCCAGTGTAGCGCTCGAAATGCTCGCGACCGCCGGCCACGTATTTGTCGGGCAGGATGAAACGCGGCAACAGCACCCCGATGCCCTGGCGCGTCATCATCGACAGCCCAGCATAGGGCTCGCGGCTGGGCACCCAGACCATGACGCGATGGACGATCCACCCCTGATTCATGCGCATGAAGGTCTGAGCGAGGACCTCCGGCGTGTAGGCCCGCTCAGGGTGAGTCACATAATCCAGCAGCACGGTCCCAAAGCCAGATACCCCGCCACCCTGAGTCCGGAAATAGACCTTCGCCGGTTGGAAGATGGACACAAAGAGCAAGCCGCCCAGCAGCACATACTTAAATCCGCGGCCCCGGAACCGGATCGCCCAATACGCCATGACATAAAAGAGCAGCCACAATAGAAAGCTATGGAACACGGTCGCGCCGACGGAGCCGGCAAAGTTCCAGCCCAGCACCAGCAGGGCCAGCTTCCACCAATAGGGGCGCCGTCCCAGCAGCAGCATCAGGGGGCATACCCACGCGATCTCACCCAGCAGGAGCACGAAAAAGGCCAAGACACCGGGCACGGGCACCCAGGGTGCCAACACCTTCAGGCCAAAGGCGGCCCAGAAAAGCTTGAGGATCGCCCCCTCCGTGATCGGATCAAGGTTCAGGAGCCACAGGCCCGGCATCCCCCGCCCAACGCGCGGAAAAAAAACGCGCGCCACCACCAAACCGAGACCGACCGCCAGACACAAGGGCACCGCATAGGCCAGGTAGGTCGCAAACGCCTCTTTAGGGATCTGATAGGCGGGATTGCTATGCGGGTAATACTGCGTCAACCAGGGTGCGATGATGAGTTGCAGGCACCCGATGATGAACATCAAGGGGCCCAAGGCAATAGGATCGGAGCGCAGTTGGCGTTCCAGATCCACCGTCACATAGACCACGGCGAACAACCCGACCCCGACCAGCAGGCTGCTGTCGGCATAAAAAGGCACCAAGGCCAGCGCCGTCACCAACGCCACAACAAAAGGCAGGGGATAGATCATCTAGGACACCGCCATCACCCTGTCCAACATCTGGCGTAAACGCCCCTGGTTACCGTACCCCTCGCGCAGACAGCGCTCCCGCCCCCGCTCGCCGATGCGCCGGGTCTCCTCGGGATGGTCCAGATAATACCGGCAATGGTCCAGCAGCTCCGCATCGTTGGCAAACAAGACCACCTCCCGGCCCTCGGCGAACATCGCCCGATGCGCCGCCGTCCGCTCCGCCAGCATGAAACCGCCGCAGGCCGGTATCTCCAGGCTGCGAGTGGTGATCTCATCGCGCGCCGCCTTACGCAGAAAGGCCAGATTGATGTCGAAGTTGCAGATGGCCCGGGCATACTCTTCACCGATCAGGCTTCGCCCCTCGATCACCACCCCCGCCGGCGGATCGGGCCAGCGCGACGACCAGTTGGGCCCCCAAATGCGCACCCTCAATCCCGACCGCGCCAAGAAGGCGATGCTGCGCCGCCGCGCCTCCTCGAAATCACCCATAAACCCGATCTCCCCACCCAACGTCACCCTGTCCGCCGCGCAGCGCGGCCAGGGCTTATGGGTCTCCTCCGCATAGGCATTCTTCACCAGTTCCACCCGCCGCGCCCCCAGCCCGAGCAGCGGGGCGACATTATGGGGCTTGGTGGTAAAAAAAACGTCAAAGGCCGGCAGGCAGCGGACCAACCGGCGGGTCCGGTTCGGCATGATCAGCATGTCATCGGGGCTGTAAGCCGCAAGCCGCAGCCCCGGCGCCCGGCGGTGCACCCAGTCCAGGGTCGATCGTCGGATCGTGATCGGCTTGTCGAACCAGACCAGGTCCCACCCCCCCTGGCCAACCCCTTCACGCAGCGCTGCAGTCGCTCCATCCAGATCCGCGGCCAGGCCCAGCTTGAGCCCGACCCGCTGCCACGGCGAGCGGAGCAGCGCCAGATCCGTGCTGCGCAGCTCGACCACCTCATGCCCCAGGGCTCGCATCGCCACCAGCCGCTGCAACGCCGTCGAACCCGCCAGCGTCGGACCCACGTACAGGATGTTCATCGCTCTGTTCCCGGGCTGAAATGAATTGTTGCCCTGCTAATCAGGCACTACCCCCTGAGAAATGCAGCGCTAGACTTCACCTCTGGGCAGGCACGGGCGAGGAGCAGCATCTCTCTGGGCTAGTGCCCGTCGGTATTGTAATCCTCGCTGCCAAAAAACCGGCAGAATCGGCATCCCGGGCTGTAAATCCCATCAGCAGAGGGGCGAACTTCGATCGGTGGGCTGATTGGGCGTTACCTGTAGGGGCTAGTGTCAATATCAGCGTCATCAAAACCATATCCTAGGAACTAATAAATTGAATATCGAGAAAAGGCTCTATCCTCAGTTTGACGGTTTAAGAGCCATTGCTGTAGGTTTTGTCCTATATCATCACTGGATCTGGACGGGCGCCGTGTCACCTAAATACAATGAATGGTATCACTACATATTTAAAGTCCCGCTTGGCGGGCTAGGTGTTTCAATATTTTTCGTGCTGTCGGGATTTTTAATTACAGAAATACTGTCCAAAGGGAGTTTGTTGAACAAGAATGAAAAAAAGAAATTTATTGTTACATTTTATATAAGGCGTGCCCTGAGAATATTTCCAATATATTTTATAACAATTTCAGTTATGGCATTCATTTTTTCAGTCGAGATTGTCCGGCAAGAATTTTTTTGGTTTGCGCTTTATTTAACCAACATATTAATATTTATAAAGCAAGATTTTGTTGGTGCCGCAACACACCTGTGGACCTTGGCAATAGAGGAGCAGTTCTATTTGGTGACTCCATTGATTGTTGTCTACTTCGCCCGGGATTATTGGAAGTTAGCTCTCGGGCTAATTATTGTATCGGCGTTTGTGCAGGCAGTCTGTACATTTTGGCTCGGCGAAATCAGATTCATCGGCTTATTGCCAATATTAAGTATGCAGGCTTTGGCAATTGGTGGATTGCTTTCCCTTCAAGATGATATTTCTAGGATAATTGAAAGGGGATCGTATCTGTTGGCTTTAACAATGCTTGTGGTTTTCCCGCTTCAGGCTATAGGAGTAGTCCATCCATTACTAGGCATAATTAGCTCATATGGGATTATTGCATTGTCTGTTTTGCTGGTGGCAGGCGCAAAGCGCGGGTTTAAAGGATTAGGAGGCGCGATTCTGAACTATTATTTACTCTCCTATCTAGGCGTCATAAGTTATGGTATTTACCTATACCATAATTTCATTGGAATAATATTGGAATATTTTACCACAAAAGCGGGTTGGGAGCTTGATGAGATGGGAGTTGCTGGAAATCTTATTTTGAAGTTGTTTTTCACGATTTTATTAGCAAATTTATCATGGATTTTTATTGAGCGACCTATTAATAACTTTAAAAGATATTTCCCTTACTTGGTACTACCCCAAAAAACCGTTAAAACTGTATTGCGACCCCTACTGCAAGATGGTTCCAGAGGGGATAATCCTGTGTAGTGGCCGTTTCTATGGTGCGGATACCTTTGTTGTTTAATCTGTTATGTGCTTGTTATACAGTAAAACCAGTCTTCGCCTAATCTTTTGCTGGACGTGTTTCAATTTATCCCAAAAGCTGGGTATGGAATAAGCTTTATTTCTCCAAGCGTCCACGGAAGTAAGGGCAAAACCCGCTTGACGTCTGCGGCTATTCACTCTCTCCATCAAATAATTCATGCACTCTTCACTTGGCGGAGCAAACATGTGAAAAACAGGCCATTTGCAGTCAGTTGGAGAAGCCGTTCCTATTGCTTCGGCTAGAGGCCAGGGGTGTATGGTTGGGCAAGCAATAGAATCTATCGGATATCTGTCGCTCATGATTCCAAAAACCATTTCATCGGCTAAGGTTCCGTGAGCGTATTTTGGGTATTTTTTAATACCAGAAGTGTAGAACTCGTAACAAGCCTGGAACATATTGGTAACTTCGCGTTTGTAAAATACAAAGATACCGGATGTTCCCCAAAAATAGCGCTTTAAGCCAAAATCAGCGCAGATCTGTTTTGTGGAGTAATAGGTCTGAATGTCAGCTTCCGAGGAGAAATAGGCACCATACATCGCAAGCGGAGCCGTGAACTCGTATTCGAAAAATGGTGAAGGACCAAGAAAAAGGATATCGGCATCCACAAAGACATTATGTTCATAAGGAGTTACCTCCGCTAAAAGAAATTTAGCGCCCCAAGGGTGTACACGCTGGGGAAGAGTGATAATTTTATCAAATGGGCTTGGTTTGTAACGGTCCAAATATATTTTCGCGGAGCGATCTACGGCGATTGAAATAGGCTCTGAGTGATAGTCTCTTAATGACAAAGCCATATCCAAGGCCATTGCAGCATGTTGTCGCCCGAAGGCAACGCTTATAAACCCTTTGTGGTATGAATTCATGCGATTTCCGATGTTATTTGAAAATATATTTAAGAAATTTAAGCAATCTTTCTTAGTACGCTTATTAAATAAATATCACTCCTCCATTGAGTTACAACCTCAAAATGACCGTAGAAGCCATACATCCTAGCCCAGGGATTATCACCGCTAAAATATAAAGAGAAAGTCTCGTGTGTTATTACGTTGACATGGGTGGGGTCACTGAAAGCGGCCGAATATGGATAAATTGGCGTTTTGGATAGAAAAATACCGGTGGGCTTGAGGACCCTCCATACCTCGTTCATTAATTCAATAAACGCGAATCTTCGGCTTGGCGCATAAACGACACGGGGAACATGCTCAAGGAAATCGTGAGCAGTAACATAATCAAACGAATAATCTTTGAAGGGGATTCTTTCAAGACTTAAGTCGACAGACTTTATGCTCCCGCTAGAATTTGGTATAATATCTATGCCAAACAGATGCTTGGCCGAAAACGGATTCCGGGGATGTTCTCCGCAACCAAGATCCAGGGCGCTGGAACCGCTTAAACCAAGAGATATAGAGTCATATTCTTTTAGTGCGTTTTCCCACTCTGTATATTCCGGAATTGATAATAAACTCGAATATTGATTTTTTATTATTTTCATTAACTTAAAAGCTTTAACCATCTTTCCTATTATGCTCATTATATTTCACCCATCAAAAAAGCAATCTTATAAAAAAGCAAAATCTAGCGTTAAGCATTTTAAACGCCAATGAAGCCTCTCCATATTCTAAGCGCTCGTTGCATCACGGAAGAAAAGAATCCTTGCGGATCATACCTGAGACGTAAAAGACGACGGATATAGCGATTCCAGTAGGTTTCATCACGCTTTACAACCTCCTTAATATTTTTAAAAATCTTATTTGTTGAAATCGAGTGCTCTTGCCATCGATCGGTGAAGCCGGAAATCGCGGCAACTTTTTTTCCCCTCCGGACCGCAAGTTCGAACATGAAATTATCGCCGTACCAAATCTTAAGACCGCTAGGAATGGCAAAGAAATCAGCTCTCCGAATAAATATCATGCATCCAAAGCCAGATTGAAGAACGCCATGTAACCCCCAATGCAAATCCCCGGTAGGATGCGGCCAATCTAACCCAATCAGACCTATTGCGGGATTCATTCGGAACAAATCCACGGCAAACTTAATTATCTCGGTTTTGAATGCGAGATCGTCATTTAGAAAGCAAATAAATTCGCCGGATGACTTTTTTGCGCCCAAATTCCATGCTGGGTTGACGTAGATATTCCGTCTTTGTTTCAATATTTCGATTTTATCATGCTGTAGATCAGGTGCCTCGTGAGGGTTATTGTCAATAACAAGAATTTCCTTGACTAATGCACATTGTGCTATGTCTGTAACTCGTGAAGGAAAGGTTGGGTCGGCCCATAAGGTGGGCACAATGATACTGACCACTCTTGATTCTCTTTCAGTATTGACAGGTTGTGAGGTTTGGTGAAAACGCGTTCCCAGATTAAGATTATGTCACCAGCTTCTTCATAACATTTCCGAACCCGTTCGATCCGGGGATGGTGGCTTGATTCACAACAAGAAGGCTCCAATTACTATAGCGGTTCAACCTGACACAGCGCCAAAACGCCGCACCAGGTCCAGGTAAACATCTTCACACGCCGGAAACGAGTCCGCCGTGGGCAGTTGGCGTCGTCCGTTGCGCCGATAGCGCATGGAGTCGCCATCGTGAAAATCCCACTCGAGCACTCGCGGTTGCATCTGGCTACGTGCATAGGGCCGCACCCCCCGCATTTCGCGTGGATAGATTACATCGAGTCCACAGGCCAGATACTCAAACAGCTTGTTCGTGGCGTTAAAGACAAAGTTTGTCGTGCAAGCCCGATAGAGCAGCAGCCCGACATGGCAGGCATTGAGGATCTCCGGAACCCGGTCATAAGCGATACCCTCGGGATGGAAGCCGACCCGCGAAGACCGTCCGGCCACGTCAGTCAAAAACCGGCAGGTCTCGCCATCGACGTTATAGCCGTAAATATCCAAGCGGCAGGACCCTGGCGGCTGCGCGAGGAGCCATGCCACAAACTCCCGCACATAGGTGTCACGCAGCGACAGCGAGCCGACATAGACAAAGGCGGTCGGTACCGTATCCCCCGCACCCCAGGCCCTGTTCCGACTCCGGTACCAATCCGCCGGCGGATAGTTTGGCATTACCCAACACCTGCCAGCATTCACGCCGGGATTGTCGCCCAAAAACAGTTTCAATCGTTCCGCATTGGTTTGTGAAATCCAAGCCGCGCGCGAGAACAGCAATCCCTGCTCAAGGCGGTGGCAGAGTTTCACCAGGCGCATGCCCGGTCCTTGATAGTCTTCTGGTGCATAGTACTCATGATGATGAATCAGGAGGCGCGCCTTACCCCCGAGGATTCTGTAGTAGATCCAAACCGCAAGCGCGGAATGTGGCTCGATCGACACGACCACGTCCGGGCGCCAGCGCGCCATCGCCCAAGCCGTGCGGACATGCCAGCCCAGGTATTTCCAAACGCGTCGCAACACCGCTTCGTCGGCCCTGGGAAATGGCGGCCGCTCAATCGCAACGCCGGGGAGGGTCTCGGGCAATAGTCCTTTATGATTCGGGCTACTCCAGGCACGCACCCGGCAGCGACCGGGTGATGAGAGAAATCCGAGCAGATTCCTGGCGGGCGGGTAATACTCCAGGGGGAGCACATGGACATAGGCCACTTTCATCGGCTCAGGACCAGCGCTCCCCACCGCCGGATCAAGCGCTATCCTGCCCGGTCAGCCGACGCCCTAACCGCTGCTCAATGAGGTCCGCCATCCGTTCGCCGAGCCGATCCCACGTCGCATGCTCCAGGGCTTGGGCGCGCGCCGCTTGGCGCATGGCGCGATAGCGATCCGGATTAGTCAGGAGCGACTCGATCGCCGCCGCCACGGCGGCGGCGGACACGGGTGGCTGAATCAGGATGCCCGTGGAGCCGTCGGCAACCAACTCGGGGATCGCGAACTTCCGCACCGACACCGACGGACAGCCGAAGTAGGCGGCCTCGGTCAGCACCAGCGGATTCGTGTCCTCCCGGGTGGGATGCACGAGCAGGAATGCGTTTGCAAGCAGTTGCCGCAGCCGGTTAAGTTCGCCCGGTTCATCGGGACGCAGGATACCCTCGTAAACAAGGCCCTCGTCTTGAGGCTTTAGCCCCGCGGGAGGGCCGCCGATGATGTGCCAGCGTAGTTTCGGATAGCGAGGCTTCAGCATACGGTAAGCCTCCAGCACGAAATCCCCGCCCTTTTGATAAAAATTCATCGCCATCGTGAGCAATGTCAGCGACTGGCCATCCCAGGTATCCGTCTCTGGAGGCTCGATTCCGCCCCCCCGACCCAGGGCATAGTAATGTTTGCCGCTCAGACCGTTTAGGCTGATCGCCTCCCGCATACCCCAGGCGGATTCGAAGAAGACCGCGGAGGCCCCCTCAAGAAAAGTGGTTTCCGCTTCACGGATCCGTTGTAGATCGGCGGTATCAAAGGTTCCGTCCCTGAAGGTATTCTGGTAAAAGTTCGTAAAAACGATATCCAGATAAACAAAATAGGGTACATCGACTCGACACCGGCACCACCGCGTGGCGGCCCGGAAGAAGACCGCATCAAGGTCTCGCGGCAGCCAGGCCAACACCCGCGCCGCGTTGTCGGCCAGGGTACGCTCCGAAAAATAGGCGAACTTTCCCGGTCTTCCGATCGAGCGCATCAGCTTAGAGGTGATCTTCTCGGTCAAAGCCACATGTGGGCGTATCGGTCCGACCTCCGTCACCGAGAACCGCTGGGCTAACTGCGTATATGCCTGCCAATTGACCACATAGGACCCACCCCCGGAGCAACACAAGGGCAGATCCGAGACAAATGCGATCCGTGGTGCGCGATAAGCTTGCACTATATTCATAAGATCAAACGCACGTTTAGATCCAGAGTGACCATTACCCATACCAAACGTAATAGAACCAAATATGTTGATTCGCCACCTATGCTGGGAGTGATTTCATCAGTTGTTGCAAAGCCATAGTGGCATTGAATCCTACCAGCCTGCTCAGAGCCCGGAACATACCGCCGCCAATCACTGGGTGTGGCTGCGCATTGACACGTTTGAGATCGCGCAACGCCTGCCGTGAGACGTCAGGATAGGTTGCTGCGAATTCATAGGCGACCTGGGCATACTGGGTTGCTATCGCTCGGCGGACCATCTCATCATCCCGGACGGCGCGCAGATGCCGCTCCCGCGCCCGGCTAACCTCCAACGAAGAGCGCGCCGCCGCCGCACTGCGGCGGCGGCTGAGACCATCGTTCAGGTCCCGATAGTGCACCAATGCCTGCGGTACGAACAGATTGCGGGAGGCTTTGAGCAAAATCCGTGAAAAATATTCGCCGTCGTCGTGCAACGTCAGACGTTCATCCCAAGGCCCCACGGAATCCACGACCGCGCGTGGCGTCAACCAAGCCGCCGTCTGCATCATGCCGCCGCCCGCCAGCGAGGTCACCAGCCAGTCAACCGGGTCCGATACCGTCCAGACCGGCTCAGGCACAGGGGGATGCTCCCCAGGAAAGGCTTGAAAGCGCGCCCAAGCGCACGACGCCACCGCACCCACAGGCCCTTGCTCCAGCGCCCGCAATTGAGCTTCCAGCTTCTGCGGCGCCAGGAGATCGTCCGCGTCAAGGTACTGAATATAAGACCCACGCGCGTCACTCAGGCCGCGATTGCGCGCCGCTGTCGCGCCTTGATGATGCTGCCGTACAAGTCGCACGCGCGCATCGTCCACCGCCTCCACGGCCCCGGCAGTCGCGTCGCTCGAACCGTCATCCACCACGATCAGTTCCCAGTGGGTCCAACCCTGGGCAAGCACCGATGCGATCGCGTCACCTATCCAGGGCTTGGCATTGTAGGCCGGCATAATGATGGAAATGAGATGCATAGCACTAGCTTCCATAGCCAAGGAGGCCTAGCCATAGGTCCGCGGGAGTGAGCCTTCCGCTACGAATTAAACGCAACGCTCGGACCGGTGCGCCGCCTTTGATGGCAATCGCGAGGAGTCGGCGGGCGTGGTGTCGGCGGAGACGATCCAGCGCCCCTATACGATCGCTCGGGGATAACAGCGTCGTCTGCGAAGCAAACTCATAGGAGAACGCATACCTCGCGTGCAGCACCTCGATATCTCTCATCTCCGCTGCCATTTGCTGGCCCTCATGACATCGCCACCAGACCAGCGCGGGCGGAAGGCTCACCAGTGGCCAGCGCGAGGCCAGCTTGAGCCAAAGCTCTGAATCACCCAAATACCGTCGACCAGAAAACCCCCCCAGGTCATTAAACGCATCCCGTCTGATAATGGCGCCGGTTGGTCCCGACCCGAGGCGGCTCCGGCCCAGGAAATGATTTCTGATCGTGGCGTGCGAGTCGGATAATCTGGGATAAGGATCGCGAGGATCAATCACCGAATCCGACAAGCCCAGTGCCGCCTCGGGGTACTGCTCCATCGCCTCGACCATGATCGCAAGGGAATGTGGGTATATCAGATCGTCCGAGTCAACATATTTGAGATACTTTCCTTGCGCGAGAGAGGCGGCTCTCATCCGATTCGGGTAGTCGCCCAGGTTCCGGTCGTTACGATGGACCTTGATCCGTGGATCACGGACTGCGTATTGCATCGCCACCTCGACGGAGGTATCCGTCGAGCAATCATCCACTACCACGACCTCGAAGCCAACCCAGGTCGAGGCGAGGATGCTCTCCAGGCAAGCGCTCAAAAAGCGTTCGCGGTTATAGACCGTAACCAGGACTGAAACGAGATGGTTCATAATAACTTATTGAATGAGAACGATGGGCTCATTTCCAGTGTCAAGGGAAATTAATCAGAGTTGGTTCTCGTCATGGCTTCCAAGGGCTTCCCTATTCTCAGAGCGAGGTCCTGCGATAGAGAGCAAACTGGTATCCGGGCATTTGTCCACGCAAGTTGATGCCAAAAAGGCGCGGAGGTTCCATTGTCCACCCGTCATAGACCAACTCGCAGCGTTCCCTGCCAACAAAGAGTACATCCGGGGCATGCCCACGGTAGGGCTGGGGATAAATGAAGAACTCAATGGGACGGTGGAACTTGTCCGAATAGGCGACCAGATCCGGGTCTACTGCCCCTTGGGGGCTAAATTCCGCTCTCCCGGATATGAAGCGCTCGCCGCCATCGCCAAAAACAATAAAGGATGGACGGGTCAGGCCATTGAAAACAACAGCAATTGGTTGGTCAATCCAGGCCATGGCACCCAAGTTTGTGAGTTGGGAGCGTGTCTCGGCCATTGAGGGGCCTCTTGCGACATGCACCCAGGCAAGCGCGGTTGTTCGCACAAAGACCAACGCGTAAATGCACGCGAGAACCATAAGGAGTCGAAGAATGGCCTCTTTTCCTTTGGGGCTTGGTAATCTCGGAACAGGAGGAAATAGTCTTCCAATAAAAAATAAAAGGATGCATGGAAAAAAAGCGACGTAGCCGTAATCGGTCAGTCGGGGCACGCAATAGAGCATCAGCGCCGTGAAGATCGCGAGACCGATCCACTTCTTTCGTCTCAACAGTGTGAATGCGGCAAGTGCGGCCGTGGCCAATACAAAGACATTCCAGAGTGGAGCATCCAAACTGATCCCTTTGACATCAAGGGGATGAAACCTGAAGAGATGACTAGAGAAGTCAAACGCGACACTCGAGCTGAAAAAAACATGAGTAAACCATTCAAGAAAGGTAAAGGGGCAGCAAAGAGTCACCACGCACCAGGCGGTGACTAGGGCTATGCAGCCCGCGACGATCAGTTCAGACCAGAACTGGCGGTTATTCTCCCTCTCATATTTCAGTGACAGCCAGAAGACCAGACCTGTTCCGAAGAGCAGGCCACTTGCCGGAGATGTGATAAAAAGCAAGCCGGAGGTGGCATAAATCCCAATCTGAAAAGTCCGCCTTGGCACGCCCAGATCGCGGAAAATCAGTGGGAGAGCGATCAATAGGGGTGCGAGGTGTTCAGGCCTGCCTTGGAGACCGATCGCGATGACCCCAGCCATTAAGCCGAGACAGATGGGTCGAAAAAATCCTGGCTGGCCACCCCGCCGGAGGGTGCCGCTAAAGAGATAGGTCCAGGCGACAAAGGTCGTGGCATTGACGATGCCGCACCAGAAAAGAAATTTTTCCCAGGTGTCGCATTGGAGCAGGAAGCCGAAAACGAGGACGTGGATCACGCCATGGATTGAGTAGCTGGGTGGGTCGATCCCTATCAAGGCTGGGGTATGTCCGCCGAAGATCCAGCCCTTCCCAGTCGCCACATTGATGACCGGGGTGGCAAAAAGACTGGCGTCCCAATGCAAGCCGGGCCACCCAGCGATGCCCATGGCGACGAACAAGGCGGCTATGACCACAAGGACAAGGCCTGCGCTTAGATTCCCGAAAAGAGGAAATTCCTTGATTTCGGGATTTATCCTAATTTGAACTTTGTCCACGGTCCTTGGCATTATTTGCTATTCCTGAAAAATTCCACTAATAAATAAAATGGAGGAGACAGTCTATTCGTGAGCCTGTCTATCTAGTTCGAAATTCTAAACCCCCATTCTTTCGGTAAGCTTAACCCGAAGACGTTCCATCTGGGGTTGCTCTAACCGCCGATTGCCATTCGTGTCCATCCGCGGAAAATAAGTATCTGGCAAAACCGCCTGTATCACACGTCTCGCGACACGGACGATGAAATAGGCTTTATGACGACAACTCTGAACAATCGCCGCGTAGGCGACAACAACGGCATATTGCCATCTCCTTGGTGGCAAATGGTGCTGCCATGCCTGCAACAAAGGCTTGATCCAAAGCCCCGCCTGATCTACGTTGAACAGGAGAAACTCAATTTCGAAAAAATACTGACCCTCCCAAATCTGCATGAGCCGGTTGCTCGCTGTGGCCGCGCGGAGCGCACGCGTGCCCTCTTCAAGCCGCACCTGGCGGGACTTAAGCAGCGACTCGGAGACTGAGTTTGTGATGCGCGGCTGCTCAGACCGGCGCACAAAGAGATCCGGCAGGGCGTCAGCCTCGACCATGTAGGGTACTTGGGCAAGCAAGGCGCGGATATGCAGGTCGGCATCGTCACCGTAGATAACCCGCTCATTGAAACCGCCAATGCGATCGAGCCCTGCCCGGGTCCAAAGGCCGGAGGAGGTATGCCAAGGCCCGTCTGAGCACAGGAAACGTTCAAGATGCGGCTTCGCTCCCGGATCATTCCATAATTCAGCGGTGTCTCCCGGTTGGTCGCGGAACAGCATGACGCTGAAGATCATGAAGTTCTGCGGTGGGCGCCCCAAAGCTAACTTGAGGCGCTCCTCAAGGCACCAGGGTGCGAGGAGATCATCGGAATCCAAAAAGATCAAATACGGGGCGCGTGCTGCTCGCCAACCGAGGTTTCTGCAGCGCGAAGGTCCTTTTGGTTCATCGTGGCGCACGAGCAACCGGATTCTATCCTCGACATAGGTTTTCAAGAGCTGAATCTCGTTCGCGGCAGAGCCATCGTCGACGATAACGACCTCCCAATTGCTCATGGTTTGCGCACGGATTGAGTCCAGGGTCTCCGCCAGGAGACGCGCCCGATTCCAGTGCGGGATGATTAAGGATACGGCGGGGGAGATCGTAACCATTTACTGCTCAACCTCAAGGTTTCATCCGCATCAGTCCGCGGAGAACCCGCCCGGGGAGACTTGCCCAAGTCCGCCGACGATCAAAACGCCACCCGACGCGATGACTTGGATTGACCAAATTCCACCAAATGGCCCTAGGTAAAGACCAAAGGTTTTGTGGCCATAGGTAGGCGTAGGGGCCCTCAACGTGGTTCGATCCGGCTACTGGGTACTCGCTCCTTACGCCACCGTGCAGGTGGAGACAGCGGATCATGAAGGCAGGGTTTTTTACCCGATATCCGGCGGCCTTCAGCTCGTGTAGGAACCGATTGTCGCAACGTGGTACCCCGACGGAAAAATCACCCCGCACCGGCCGGATCGGACCCTTAAACATCCAAACATCCTGACTATCATTCCGATCGAAGAGAAGCGATGATCCATCCGGCTGCACGTCCCAACGCGCCAGTGCGAAGCAGGTCTCTTCGTCTAAAGCAGCCGCTACCACCGAGAGCGACGGGTCAAAGTAGATATCACCGTTTGCGATGATCGTGACGTCCTCTCGACCAGGGTCAAGCTGCCGTGCCCATCCGAGGTAGTCTGTATAAGTCGGCCGCACCGAAATCTGACGCACCACGATCTTGGACGATATGGGCGACACGGAGATGTCACCCTCGACGTAAAGCATGATCGCGCTGAGATTAGAATCAGCACAATTATGGTCGAATACCGCTCGGTATTCCCTACGCCGATCGGCGCGTCTCTCCGGAAATGCACAGGTAAACAATCGAATCATTTAGCATTTTCACTCGCGACCATACCACTCGACGGCATGTCGAATGCCTTCTTCAATCGCAATAGCCGCCTCAAAACCAAATGCTGCCTGCTTGGTGATTGCACCCCCCCGAGCAAAGACCCCCGTTGGCTTATTGGACAGTCCGACGACCTCCGGCGTATAGCCACAGGCTTCCGCCGCCATGCCTGCAAACTGCCTGAAACTGGTGTAGATGCCGGTGGACAGATTCAAGGCATCGCCGTCATTGATTTTATCCATCGTCGTCAGAACGCCGTCAACGCAATCCTCGATATGGATAAAATCGCGCATCTGATCGCCCGTCCCCCAGACGGTGAGGGTCGGGGACCCGACCGCTGCCATGGCCCGCTTGATGATGCTGGGGAACGGATAGGTATCATCCTGGTCCTCCCCGTACCCGGAGAAGGGTCGGTAACAGACCGACTTCAGCCCATGCTTCTCGAAGGCGAGACGCGCGAGGTACTCACAGGTCAGCTTTGCCCAACCATAGGTCATATCCGGCATGCCGATACGCGCATCGAAGCTGATATCGTCCTCGCGCAGGAGGCGATAACCCTCTTGACGCTGAAGGTCGATCGGGTAGGCGGCGCTCGAAGAGAAACAGACGGTCTTCGCCGGCCGTGCCGCCTCGGCCCACTGCCAGTATCCGGCATCGATAGCCAGATCGTCGGCGACCGCGAGCGGGCGGTTCTCGATCATGGCCCGACCGCCCACCATGGCCGCCAGATGAAAGGCATAGTCAAAATCAGTATCCCCGTGTTCCCGAAACCAAGGCCGACAATCCTCGCGATAAAACCGGAAATTGGAAAAGTCGCGGGGCTCGAAGAGCGGCCATCCCGCGCCGGTTTCAGGGTCGATACCACCGGTGTCCGGTGCGATGGGGTCAACACAATGGACTTCATCGCCTACTTCCAACAGGCGCCTACAAAAGCGGCGACCGACGAAGCCAGCACCGCCGGTTACGAGAATTTTTCGCATGTCCTGTAAAGATCCGTATAGAGCCTTGCGCATTGCTCAACAGTCCATTGACTGAGAGCCCGTTCCCGGTTGGCGGCCGAAATCTCACCACCCGCGGCCAGTCGAAATCCCTCCTCCATGGCCGCCGCGGCGGTCTCGGGATGATCCGGATCGAAGACCGGATTACCGGTCTCACGCAGCAACTCCCCCACATCCCAGGAATCTGGCCCTACGACGACCCGACCGAAGGTCATGCCGAGGGTGATATTTCCAGAATTCAGGACCCGCAGGCGGGGGATAAAGAGCACATCGGCCGCATTCAGATAGCGTTGGGCGTCGGATTCGGCGACGAAGCCGTAGTTGAAGGTGAAGCGGGGATGCAGGCGATACCAGAGCCGCGTGAGGTCGCGAATCCAATATTTAAGGCGTATCCATGACACGTCGGCAAGTTGCTCACGCCATCTGGAAACCAACAAATGTTTGTGCTTCACCCGAATCCCACGAAAGGTTTCCAAGATGAGCTGCCGCTCTGCGTCATTACGAATCGCGCCAAAGACCAACATGACCCGCGCATTCGGGGCGATCCGGAGTGCCCGGCGCGCCTCGGCACGGGAAACGGTATTCGGCAGGCTCGCGTAATTCTGGTGGGGGATGATGGCATGCACCGGTGCGTGACCGCGATAAAAGGCCATCCCGGCGTAACGCTCGCGAAATTCATCGATGCTCGCCTGGGCAAAGTGGGCCACGCCATCCGCATAGTGATAGACGGCTTTATACAGGCGTTCCCACATCGGATCGGACAAGGCATCGTGTGGCAGAAGCACATGTCGGGTGATGACAATGTGTGCTCGCTCCGCCCACCAGCGTAGCCGCTCCTCCGTGTCCGCGATGAGGGTGTCCGTGAGTCCGGTCAGGTAGGCTTCCTGTAAGGCATAAGTCAGATATTCCGGGAAGTGGAGGTGAACCACATCGAAGGCGCCCTCCCGGTTCCAGAAGATTTCGGCATCATGCACGACCTGGTGGTGATTGCCTAGGGCTGCGTTGAGGTCAACGAGGAAGCGGTTTGTCGGCAGTGGGATATTGGCTACAAGGATGCGCATAACTGAATCATTCAGATGAATCTTCTCATCCCAGCCCCCTCCCCCCTTGCGGGGGAGGGTTGGGGAGAGGGGGTTTAAAGGCTCTGTTTAAACTGTCTCGCCTCGTCGATGATCTTGTCGATGCATCCAATGTGCCGATCGATATTGAAATTGGCTCGAATATGCGCCCGCGCGGCGTCACCCAATCTCCGGCAGAGTTCCTGATCATCAAGCAGCGTCCGCATGTAATGCGCCATGCCGTCAACATCCCGTTCCTCGACCAGATACCCAGTTTTACCGTGTATGACCGCATCGGGAATCCCGGCATGCCGAGTTGAAAGGACGGGTAGGCCAGCCGCACCCGCTTCCAGGATGGCCACCGGTGTGCCTTCCGCATCGCCATAGGTGGGTATCACCGAATGCTGGACAAAACAACACGCCTGAGAAAAGAGCGGGACGACCTCCTCATGGCGCAGTGCCCCCGGGAAAGAGACCTGCGATTCAATATTCCAGGTCCTGGCCAGGGTCTGGCAGACCTCCAGCAGTTCGCCATGCCCCCCCATCACTAGATTTGCATCAGGGTGGGTTGTTAGAACCTGCTTGAAGGCCATCAGGGTGAGGTAGGGGGCCTTGATGTCAGTGAATCTGCCGAGGGCGAGGAAGGTCTTCCGATAGTCCGAGCGGTTTTCATAGAAAGACACGCGAGGGCCGTAGGGGTTATAGACAATCTTTTCCGGATCGGCACCCATGCGTATCAACTTCTCGGTCATAAAGTGCGATACGCTGAGCAGTTTAAAGGCGTAGTCAAACATGCCCAGATAACGATTCTTGTAGCCCTCGAGGAGGGGATCGCGGTGGGCATCGTGGCCATGGAAATGGACGATAAGGGGGATTCCCAGATCACGGGCATGAGGAAAAATGGATGAACCATGAATGCCAAATTCAGCAAGAATGACGTCAACCTTATGGATCCTCATAAACGCTGCGATCGCATCCTGCCGGCCGGCATAGGTCTCTTCCCACAAAGTCACATAACGATGATAGAGCCAGTGCGGAAGTAGCTTTGCAAGCTTTTTCAGTAAAGGGCGTTGACCGTAGAAATAGCGAATCTGTTGGCCTTTGAACGTGAGCTTGGGGTAGTACTCGGTAAGTGCTACCTTATCGCCAGCCAGATACTCGACATGGGCACGGATGAAGGAAGAGCTATGGAAATTATCGTCGCCTTGAATGATGCAGGTTGCCATATCAGTTCGATCCGTTGGTTCGCGATAGCGCCAACCGAATATCAATTAATTGGATTGTGGCTTGGTATAATTAGCTAACATCGGTCCTAAAACGCTTTTTGTTATTAAATTATTTGTAAGCATAATCGACCCTTCGCTTGACAGATGCCCGCTATCCCATGAACTAAGAGTAAAACCACTTTTACTCTTAATAACAGCCGGGCACAAGTCTTGTTTACAAATATTATCAATTATTGAAATGAAGGTAGCGCCACCCTCGCTCGCTATCGAGGAAATTTCCTGGTCAATATCATGCAATTCGTGATAGCTTGAAATTCTTAGATTTGATTCATGGGTCATGTCATTTCGTTTTTCAGCTAGATAGCGAGGTAACTCAGGTTTCCACTCAGGAGCATTGCCAAATATAATAATTTCTGATTCCGGAATAATTTTATGTAATAAAGCGCAGGTGTCCTTTAGTTTGCCGATCTCTTCATTGTAAACAATCCAATGGGCGAATAATATAATATGTTTTGGGCGCAATAATTTGATTTTTTCAATAATAAATTCATTTGTTTCCCCGCAGGGAGGGTTCCAGGGGACCATCACATCGGCAATGGGAGGGCAGGAGCCGGCAGTGTAATGAATTACATTACTAAAGCTGTTTCTCATGCCAAAAGAAAGAGTGGCTGCATAAGAGTCCCCCCATATGAAAATAGCGTCTTCTTGTGTCGACGGCATGCATTTATAATCGAATTCTAAAAATCGATGACCACCTTCGATAAAGCAATCCCAAATCTCAGCCATTTTTGATAGGTCTTGTTCTTTAAAATTGAGAATATATTGTTGATCTTCGGAATATCGCTTCTCGAAACCTTTGTTGATGTGACCAAAGAAACCAGTCAGCCCAAAAAATACAGACCCCAATATCGCGAAAAGGAAAATCTTCCTTCTACTAAAAAGCCCTTTAACCCTAAATGGCGATTCGATGAAACGCCAGCTAAAGTAAGCTAACGCGAACGATAATAAGCAAAGCAAAAGGAGCAATCCCGTGCTCGACTCGGTTGTGCTTGAATATTTATTGAAAGCAAAGATTGGTTGGTGGAATAAATATGCACTGTAGCTGAGCAGGCCAATAAATACTAGCCATTTGATTCCTAATAATCGGCCAACAAAGGTGTCTTGTGTTGAATATATGATTATTAAGGCCGTGCCGACGGTCGGGATTAAAGCATGAAAGCCGGGATAGAGAGTTGCCTTATCGAAAACAAAAATGGCGTAAACTAGCAGAGCTAAACCAACTATACCAAATGATTCGTTTAAGGCCCTATTTGATACTATCGATTCATGTGGTTTCGATTTTTGAATAAAAAAAATCGCGATTAGCGCGCCGATAGCGAGTTCCCAACCACGCGTAGGGAGGAGGAAATAATTAGCTACGGGGTAATTATATGATCCATATGCTGCCAAGGAAAAACTGACTATAGCCGTTAAGCCGATCGCAAAAAAAATCCAATGTTTATTCATCCTCCACATGAATAAGAATGATAAGGGGAACAGCAAATAATACTGTTCTTCAACCGCTAAGCTCCATGTATGTAAAAGGGGATTCAGTTCAACTGCAGTGGCGAAATATCCACTTTCTCTCCAAAAAAAGATATTGGATATAAAAAAAGCCACAGCGGCAAGACTGTCGGAGAATTTTATTAGTTCATGCGGCGGCAACCACCACCAGGCAAAGGGAAGGCAGCAAAATAAAACGAAAAAAAGCGCAGGCAAAAGGCGGCGTGCTCTTCTCTCATAAAATCGTGCAAGGGAGAATCGCCCATTCTCCATGTCTTCGAGAATAATAGTCGTGATAAGATAGCCACTAATAACAAAAAAAACATCGACGCCAACAAATCCACCTTCAAATATGTTAAGTCCACTGTGAAATAAAATGACAGGCACAACTGCAACGGCTCGTAACCCATCAATTTCTTTTCTGTATTTCAATACCCTCTCCAATAGTTTTTCGAATTATTTTCAAGAGTGATGCTGTTAATTAAAATTGTTAAAGGGTGCATGGTGATGCTCAATAATTTCCGATTGGCTTGTTAAGTGAAAAAAGTACGTAACGACCCATTGATTTTCATTTATTAATATAATGGTCAGGTATTTCTGTGCTTCATGATGGCGCTTAATCGTCGCCTCACCTCTGCTTGGATTTTTTGCAAAATGAATTGAAGTTTGTCAGTACCATGCTGCGTTTTCCTATTAAACCGCTGAATACGCTTTTTCAAAGGGGAGATTGGTGGACTCGAATTTTCTGTAACCCCGCGAAAAAAACAGCAATAAGCCGCATCCGTCAGGCGGTCTGGCAATCGGTCGTCGCGGAAGATGGGCGCGGACACATATTTCTCCCAAAGCGCCTCGTCGGCATCGATTCGCAACACCTCCTCGATGACTGCTTCGAAATCCGGAAAACGCTGCACGTTGATAAAGCAATCGGGGTTGAAGTCTTCTTCAATGTAGGGATCCCCCCAATAGATCGGGATGCTTCCCTGCAAAAGCGGTTCGATGATTTTCTCGGTGGCATAACCCGGATGGCTCTCGTTCTCAAAGGCGATCGTAAATTTGCAGCGAGCAAGGTACGCGGATTTGTCATCAATCCGACCACCAAGGTTGTTCATCACCTTGCCACCGGAATCGACGGTTTTACGATGGTTAAGGAGTTGGAAGAATTCAATTCGGTGCCTTGCCCTATCGTTGCTATAGATGAAATTACAGAACCGATCCACCCGCTGGCAAACGACGGAAAAATCCCGTTGCACCTGGGTGTGGCCGGGATCGTAGTAATGCCTCCAGAGCGGTGCCCGCCAGTGACGGTCATCCCAGATGCGCTCGTGGGTTAGCGCATAATCCGCCTCACGCCAGTCCGGTGCAATATTTTCGCCAGTAACAAAGATCCGCCGTGTCCGCGATGGGTAGCATAAGTGTTCACCATTGCCGATATCACCGTAGAAAAGGAAATCAGGCTTGGCATCCCACCGGAATTGAAAATGTCGTGCCAGCAGCCAAACGGGAAACCAGGAATACTCCGGCGGCGTCTCGTCCGAAAGTCCACGAAAGGTTGGTCGGCATATGTTGGCAGATATGATTGAAGGTTTCATGGCTCCTAACTGGTCGGTTGTCCCAACAGCCTAACCTTGATATTTTTGGAAGTTACATAGCCATTTCCTATGCACAGTAAGACCCACTTGGAGAGACTAGTATTTGCCCTGGAAGACTATAGTGGACCCCCTGTCCAAAACAGGTTTCCCCCGAATTTAAGCTATCGCACCCACATTCATCGCAGCAGTTTGGCACTGTCTTAGCCGCGTCGGAGCAGCCGTTTAAGACGGCATCGCGGAACAGCGATTTAGAGAAATACTCTGTTTCTGTTACGCCGCAGGCGTTCTCAACTAGCTTGCGACATTCACGCTTTGTCAACACGCGGTTCGCCAGCATGGGGGTGTTGCACCTGATTCTAGTTTCCGCCCAGTAATCTTTTTAATGCCTTATCCATTTTTTCTTCCTCAGATCTAAATATATTTCTTCCCTTCAAGCCGTCTATATAAATATTAGGTAAATGATGAATTATATTATCTTCAAACTCTGAAATACATATCATCTTTTTTATGCCGCCATACTCATATACATCTGTATTTACTTTGCATTTTACGCTGTATTTATCCATTCGGTTTATTTTGGCCCTAAATATACTACTACACTTATTAAGTATTCGCCTTTTTAAACTAGTATCATTGACTAATTGCAAGAAATTAAATTTCTTACCCACGCGCAATAACTGTTGTTTTGTTAATATAAAAGTAGCCTGATGTAGGTTTGAAAAATGCGCAAATTTCTTCCCACCATATATTTCTATCGAATCGTAAATCCAATCAAAATCACAATGGTATCCTGGATAATACTTCCCGGTTTCATTTTCTTCGTATTGTATTAAACCAGAAATTCTGTTAGCTGGTAAAATTTTAGTGTATTCTAAATGTCTATCAATATGCTTTTCAACTATTAAATGATCATTTTCACCATAAATAAAAATATCAAAATTTTTTCTATTATCCCATATAACCTTTCGGCAAGATAATGGTAAAAATTGGTAATCATCTAATTTGATGATATTTAGTTGGTCTATGCCTTGAATTGTTAATGGGATATTGCTTTGCACAATTATAGTAACGCGGTACTTCACAAAGCTTTTTAATTCAGTGATTACCTGCTCCAAATAATTTAACTGTTCATCTCCATAATTAACCAATACTGACAATATTTTCTGTTCAATAATCATTTTGGTAGTGCCCTTGACAGCAGGGGTAGCGCCTCAATCGGCAGGATGTATGGTTAGCGAAAGCCTTATTTACTAGCCAATTTGCCAAGATGCACCCTACGCATTGGGGCAATACCTCCGGGGCAATATTTTCACCAGTAACAAAGATCCGCCGTGTCCGCGATTGGTAGCATAAGTGTTCACCATTGTCGATATCACCGTAGAAAAGGAAATCAGGCTTGGCACCCCACCGAAATTTAAAATGTCGTGCCAGCAGCCAAACAGGAAACCAGGAATACTCCGGCGGCGTCACGTCTGAAAGTCCACGGAAGGTTGGTAGGCATAAGTTGGCAGATATGATTGAAGGTTTCATGGCTCCTAACTGGTCGGTTATCCCAACAGCCGCACCTTGATATTTTTAGAAATTATTTAGACACTTGCGAATTAAAATATGGCCCGCTGGAAGAGGTTATACTTGACTTTGGAATGCATCCTCGGAAATTTGGCGTCCCAATCATTCCCGAAATAATTCCCGTATAATAAATTATTTGGTATCAGCATTATTGTCAAGAGATCCCATCCATAAGTTTCCGTCGAATGAAACCAACCATTCTGTGTCCCCGGCGCAGGGCTCTCAGCAGGATCGGTACCCGAGATGGACGTGGATCGCCACCGCCAAGGGCAGGATTTCT
Organism: Chromatiaceae bacterium; assembly: GCA_020851955.1. Taxonomy (GTDB): domain Bacteria; phylum Pseudomonadota; class Gammaproteobacteria; order Chromatiales; family Chromatiaceae; genus M0108. The sequence goes on from JADZBU010000232.1 coordinate 27,843, forward strand.
ACGAGGTAAATGGATTCGGTACGGGATACGCATAGGCTTGATCTTGACATGCTGATTCGCCGCCTCATGGAGGAGTCCCGTCCATGCTCGTGCATTGGCTTCAATCGAGAATTCACACTCCACGCGGGCCCGCGCGGCGGCGGACAGCCGCACAAGCAGATCCGGCTGATCCCGAAGTTGTCGCACGGCCGCCACGAACCCCTCTTCGCGGTCCTCCACGATAAGACCTGTGACCCCATCCTCAACCAACTCAGGGATGCCACTGCGCATGCGCAAACAGACTGGTACAACCCCAGCAGCCATTGCCTCAAGAACCGCGATGGGTAAGCCCTCGTAATCCGACAACAGCACTATGACATCGGCCTCGAGGAGCCGATCCTGCATCTGCTCTGGGTCGATGCGGCCTACAAGCGTGACGGGTAACCCCACGCCTTCCCTCTTTAGTATGGCTTCAACATGTTCACGGTCTGGGCCATCCCCATACAGTGCAGCTTCGGTTCCGGGCACATCACGTACCACTCGACAGAGCGCACGAGTGAGTTCTGAAATCCGCTTCTGCTCCTCCGCTAGGCGCCCAACAAAGGCCAATCTTAGCCGGTTGCTAGCCGGATAACGGGTTCGGGAAGGTATAGGCACCCCATAGGGAATCCTATGGACCTGACTTGTACTAGGCGTTTGAGTCAACACCTGCTGTTCCAATAGGCGTGAGACACAGACCAGGTGAGAGACCTGGTATTTGCGCGGTCCAAATACGAATTCGCTCTGGATTGCACGGTAGAACGGATCGTCCGAGTGTAAAATCCCAATGGTCGGAATGCCGGCTAATCGCGTCCAGCGCCCTGCGAAGTACCCGGCAACCACCAAGTTTGGGACGAAGATATCCGGGGGATCCGCTACGAGTTGTTCTAGTACCCATTTAACACGCAGTTCTGATCGCTCATGCGCTGGAGTGACAGCACACTCAATGCCCGCCGCGCGCAGTGCTTCCACCAAGGGCCCAGTTTCACCCCAGTGCAGCAGTACTAGACACCGAACTATTATGCCGCGTTCGCAGAGGGCAGGTAGGAGTCGCATCAACCAAGTTACGGGACCACCAACACTGTCGGGTTTGTCGTAGGCGCAGAAAGCTACCTTCATGTTTGGGAAACAACTAATCCTAATGGTGTTGTTGATATACAGGCCAGTTATGCACCCTGTGGGTGTGTCGCGACGGCTGCATGACAGTCAGGGCAGCCTACGCACCGGAAATCGGTTGTCACTGCAATTACTTATTGGCCAGTTGTTCAATGCATACGGGATTTCACCGGCGGATCCGAGACCAATTAAGAAATCGCGATAAAAAAGACTTGCGGGGCAAGCTATGAATAGAATGAGGTAAGACTGTATCGAAAAGCCCCTTCTGAGATTGATAAATAATTAACTCATGATTTCTTTTTTCTGGCAACATGAGCGCGACTGAAAGTCCCGCAAACATGGAGCGTGGTGGAGCGGTATCAAATGCTTCATAGTGATAAACTCCGGGTACGAAATCTACCTCGACAAAGTGAACATAGGGACAAAGTTGCCAGTCAGCTGCGAGAATTCCTTCGCGACAAGGTGGGTGGAAGCTGTCATGGAAAACTATGTACAAGGGTCGAACCGGTTTGTACTGCAATACCCCATTAATATCACTTCGAACACCTTCTGTTGAATGGTCTCCATCGATCAGAATAAATCCAAGAGATTCGTTTTCGTTGCTGATTCTTTTTAAAAGAGCCGGTAATAGCTGCTTTGAATCACCAGTTAGGAACTCAACATTATCAAAGTGCTCGCTGAGGTTTTCCCTGCAATTCACTTCCGTATCTATTGAATATACTTTCTTTGAATTTTTTGAGATGATCTGAAGACTTCCACCTTTATATGTACCTATTTCAATTGCCACATCAGGATGGGCAATTTCGACAAGCGATGCGAAGGCATACTTTTCGCATCTCGTCATTTGCCAGTGAAGGGGAAGGTCATCAAATAGGAATGTTGGTTCGTTGGGATTGGATTTAATCATTGCTGCGTTTCTTAATTCCGTGAAGGGTAATATAGAACGAAAGGGCAGATGTCGTCGTATGGTTTTTCTAGGGAGCAATTAACAAACCTTGACTTCATCGGCTGGTGTCTTTGTATAAACTTGATCAAGTTGCTGCTGAACGATATTCCATCCATAGTTTCTGATTACGGACTGACGAATCCTCGCGGAATTCGATACCGACGTAGCGGCCTTTTGCAGGATATCGCTTAGATCATTGACATCTGATGAGGTCCACACTAGTCCAAAATTGCCTCCATTAATCGCCTCCATGCAACCAGGTTCGTCCGGGACGACAACTAGTTTGCGATGGACGAGTGCTTCAAGAACCACAGTTGGTAAACCCTCACGCTTGCTCGTCACGACCAATGCTCGACAGGCAGCAAGGGCATCCTGAACAACGGCATGGGTCGCAGGTCCGAAAATAAGCAAATTAGGCGGAGGATCAATGTCCCAATCCCTGCGTAGACTCTCGACTGTCAAATCATGTCCCATCATCACGAAGTCCTGTGTTGGCATCCGTTGAGCCAGTTCAACGAATGGCTTCGGATTTTTTACCGGATCATTCCGGCCAACCCAGAGGACAAAGTCATGACGCCGGGACCGCCGCTGGAATCGTTGAGCATCGCCCAGGTCGCATGCGGCCGCATCGACGCCGTTTGGGAGGTAGGTGGTCTCGATACCATATCTTTGGCGCAGGTCATCGACCTGCCACTTCGAGACCGATAACCGGATGTCAGCATGACGTGCCTCATGGATCAAGGCTTGGTTAATCTCCTCTTGCCATGGCTCAAGACCGGCGGTGCCGTGCTCGGGGTAGTACATCAGATGGTAGGTATGCACCCAACGTACACCCTGCTCTTGTTGCCTACGGCACCATCGGATCATCCACGGCAGGACATGCGAATGCACCGCCAAACGGGCAAGGGGTTCGACCCGCATAAAGCGTTCCCGGACTGTTTCCGTAAACAGGTGCAGGCTGCCCATCGCCTTTTCATTCGGAACCAGTTCCACCTTATGTTTTGAGTAACGCTGGATCGCGTGAATATGCCCGCGCACTCCGCCATACTTGAAGTCTGGGCCTAGCATCACGTCTGGGAGGTCGGTTCGTAGGCGTCTAAGCCAGCGCTCATAGCGATATTGACTCAGCGCAGCCCAGCGACGAGAACTCCACATGGCCCATTCATGAGCCAATCTGCGCTGATAATTAACGATTCTGTTCACCGACGGTCCGAGGAAACAACTCTGTCCCTGCCGGCTTGCCCATCGATGAGCGACATGAACCACCGACACATGCCCTCAATCGTGAACTCTGATTCAATCCGCTTCAAGTTCAGCAGACCTATCTCCCCTGCATCCTCGGGTCCCGTAAGAAATTGAAACATCTTCTCGGCGAGGGCATCGCCGTCTCCAGGCTTTGCGAGACAGCGTTTCGCAATATCCTCACCCAACGCCTGCCGCATCCCTGGGATGTCTGTCCCCACAACCGTCTTACCCAGCGCCATGGCTTCGCAAACGGCGTTCGGGCATCCTTCTGTCACAGAACTATGGACCATTAGATCGGATTCGTACACGAGTTCATTCGTCGTGTTGATCGCGCCAAGAAAGCGCACCGACTTCGCACTGATGCCGAGATCAAAGGCTAGGGTTTTGAGCATTCCGACATGATCGGAGTTATTCAGTCCCCCAGCCAATGCCAGGACTGGCATCTGTTCGGGCCTTTGGCCCCGCTGTATCAGCAAGTCCTGCAACTTATTCCATGCGTGGAAAAGCGTGACATGATCCTTAAACGGTGTGATGTTCGCGAGCATGGAGACGAGTTGCACCGTGGGCGCAAGGTTCAGCTCTGCACGCCAAAGGGGCTTGAGTGATGATGGGTCCACGATCGGCGTGCCATTGTTGTAAACCAGGATTGTTGCGCGAGGAATTTTGTAGGTTTCCGCCAGGAAATCCGCACCCACCGTTGAGTTCGAAGTGATATGCACGGCATTCCGCAGGGCTCTGCGCTCGGTTGGCGTGCCGTACAATCCCCGTCCTTCGTCTTGCTGGTTCCACCAGCAGTAACCGGCTCCGGTCCAGCGCCAAATCAAGCAAACAGGCTTACTATGTATGGATACGAACGGCAGAATCACGTCCGGTCGAATGCGGGTGCGGATGAACCAGGCGAGATGGGCAAGATTCCGCAGCTTTGCCGTCCCCTTCGCCTTTTCCTGGTAGGGAAAGTTATAGGTCCTACATCCCATCGCATGGAGTTCAACGGTTAGCGGCCCGTCACCGTACCAGCCAAGGACTGCCACGGATGCGTCCAACTCCCGCCGAAGATAGTGGATGAAGTGAAAAGCCTGACGCTCCCCGCCACCCATATGGCCAAAGTGCCCGAGTATTATGAGATAAGTCTGACTCATCGATGGACCAACACTGATGCGATTCACTGCGATTTCTTGCCAGCGATCAAAGTTACGCTAGTTATCCAGGTTCCAAACCGCTGGAACAAGGGTGTGCGCCCAACTGGCTGCGGTTGCCTCTACGAAGAGGTTCCCGACACGGTCATCTCGGCAGTAGATGCGGCTCTGGTCCTCGGCGATGGCGATGGCACTTAGGATGTACTTGCCGCCGTTAAGGAAAATGTGATCGACTCGAGCGGAGACTTTAACGCCCCCCGAGTTGGGTACGTCAACGGCGTATCCCCGCCGATCGGCATCCATAATATCCATGACCGGCAGCATTTCCATGTTCCACACGACGATCTGGATGCGTATCCGAGGGATTCCCGGATCAACCTGGAAGCCAACGTGAAATGTGACGGCACCACCATGGGCAACGCGAAGCATTTCGCCTTTGTTGGCGGTGGCGTTTTGTGACTCCATGTGAAACGACCCCAGGGTTGCCTGTCCTGACCCGGCGACGATATTCGAGGAAATATTGAATTCCGAGAGGTAGTGGTCCACGCCCTTGCCAACGTCCGTGCTGGAAATGATGACGCGTCCCCGATTGAGTACTGTGACCTGTGTTGCAACTCGGAAGACCTGGGGCATGGAATGGGAGACAAATATCACTGCCGAGCGGTTCATCAAGTCTGCCATGGCGTTCAGGCACTTGAAGCGGAAGCCGACGTCGCCCACCGCCAGCACCTCATCGACGATGAGGATGTCGGGTTCCATCTGGGCGGAGACGGCAAAGCCGAGCTTGACCTGCATACCGGAGGAGTAGTTCTGGACCGGCATATCAAGGAAGTCTTCGATTTCGGCAAAATCGACGATGGCATCGAATTTCCGGTCGATCTCCGATTTCGAAAAGCCGAACAGGGTTGCGCGGTTGTAGATGTTCTCACGGCCACTTAGGATGGGGTTGAAGCCGGCGGAGAGTTCGATCAGGGCGCCGACCCGCCCGCGGATGGTGATACGCCCCGTGTCCGGACGGATGAGCCTGTTGAGGATCTTGAGCAGGGTGCTCTTCCCTGCGCCGTTGTGGCCAATCAGACCAAGACATTCCCCACGACGGACCTCGAACGAGATGTCTTTGAGCGCCCAGAACTCATCCGTGCGGAGGGCTGGAAAGGGGTAATCCGCGTCCGGGTCGGCACTGATCTCTGCGTCGACCTGGCGGGTCCACGGCAACAAAGAGCGTGTGACATCTTGAGCGCCATACCAGAGAGATCGCTTGAGTGAGCGACAAAACTTTTTCGAGACATGCTCGGCCTTGATCAACACTTCGTCCATTATGTGGTCTCGGATTGTTAGGCGATAACTTGCCGCGTTGCTGCGGCAATTACGGCGCAGGCCCGCGACTCAAGCACTGATGCGCTCGATGAGGTGCGGCATCGCCACTTTGAAGGCCAGGGTGGATAGGGCGAGGACGAGCAGGCTGACGACGAATACCAGCAGGGTCGCGCTTGGTAGTGCCTCGGCGCTGCCGATCAACCAGGCGCGGCTGGATACCAGCGGTGCGGTCAGGGGATTCAGGGTGAGCAGGGTCCGGGTCAGCCCGGGTGCTTGCGGCATGGCATAGATTACCGGGGTGACAAAGAAGGCGAAGCGCAGACCGAGTTGGATGGCGCGCCCGACATCGTCATAGAGGGCGCCGATTGGGACGAAGGCGAGACCGAGTGCGCTGCCAAGGATGACCACGGTGAGAAAGCCGAACGCAAACAGGAGGGTTTCTGGACCGATGCTCACGCCGTAGAAGATCATGACGGGTATCAGTAGCAAGATGGGTGGGAGACCGTTGAGCAGGGCCTTGGCAAAGGCGGTCATGATCAGCGCCTCGTGGGGAAAGTTGACCTTGGACAGCATTGAGCGCGCTTGGCCCATGATTTCTTGCATCGCCATGAGGGCGCTGTTGAAGGCTGTCCATAGGACGGTGCCGGTCATGACGAACAAGGGATAGGGGACGTCGCCGGTATCGATTGTTACCAACTGCTGCTGGTTGAGGAAAATCCAGACGGACACGGTTGCCAGCGGTGGCAGGAACAGCCAGAGGTAGCCGAGCAGACTCTGGCGATACATGGCGCTGATGTCTCTGCGGAATAAACGCCAGGCCAAGGCCCGGCTTTGGGCAAAGTCGCGCGTCATGGAGCGCATGGCCTCGGTGAAGCCCTCTAGGCCGGCGTGTGGCGTGATGACGACTTCGGGAAGCTCGGTGGTTGAGCGGGGGCGATCGGCGTCGTCTGGAACGGGGTTGGATTGGACCATGATCTGTTGGGGAGTGTCAGCAATCACTGCTTGAGATTAGTTTGGAGCCGGTCGCGGGGCGGCGGGCAGGGATTTTATTAAATCGTCGAGGGTATAGACCATGTCGGACAGCTCCAGGCGGTGAACTTGGGCCAGATGATAGCGCAACAGCCGGGCCACCGGGACGCTCGGCTGGAAATTGTCCAGCTCTAAGCGAATGCGTCTCTGTTCGCTGGCTAAGGGTTCCCAGGCCGTTGCGCGGATGGTCGGCGCTGGCCTTGGGGACGATGAGGTGAAGTCGGCGGGGTCGTGGGCGGCGGCCTGACCGGACAGGCGCTGAATGATGAAGACCTCCAGGCGCTGTCTCTCCAGATAGCGCTGATGGCTGTCGTAGCAATCCACCCTCAGCCTGCCCTTCTGGAGAAACAGTAACTCCCGACCGCGTACTTGGTCACGGTCAGGATCTTCAATCCGCTGGGGACTGGCGCTTCCATTGACGATAACGTTCGGTGCGCGCCTTGCCGAGAAAGTTCTTTACCGTAAGGGCAATAAATCGCCTCTGAAACACGATCGGGGGATGTTGCGCGAAGATCCGTCCGAGGTGTTTGAATGCGGCCTTGCGGTCATCGCGAAGGAGCATCGGGTCCACTATTGCCAAATCCATATGCGCTTGGCGATGCGCCTCGCCGTAAGTCCACAACAACAGCGTCAGAGACCGGGGTGCGAGGAGGAGATACCTTTGTAACAAGATGTTCCTGACAGTGTGCTCGGGTGGTGGGCTGAAACGATCGACGAAGGGTAAATCGGCCAACTCGGCACAGCGTTTGAGGGCATCCAGGTAGGGAAGATGCAGACCCCGCAATTGCGAACTGGTAATGACGTATTCTGGCGGATTCGTAAACGCCAACCAGGGCGACACACAGAGTAAACTATGAAAATGGTAGAAGATTAGCGGTGCATCATCGACGCTACCAATCCCGTGCCGGAAGGTTGTCCGGGATCCTGACAGGTTCCAGGGCGCAAGTCCCGCCCCCGGATGCTTAAGGACCACCACACCTGAAAACCGCTCCGGCCAGTCATCCAGATACTTCTGATCGCCATACTTGCCGTCTTCGAAGCGGGCATAGCACCATTCATTGCAGCGGTCTCGCCACCAGTGCAGGCATTCCAGGCCGGAGGCGTCTCGCCGGAAGGACAAGAGCCCGACGTTATAGATTCCGGATGTGTCGGCAAAGTGCGCGTGCTCCGGCGCATATCGATGTCCATGAATCAAAATCGATCCAGCGCCGAATTCATCGAAGATAGGCTGCGGGTCGCTGTAGAAGAAGAGATCCGCGTCCAGATAGGTGATGAGCGCAATGGTCTCGTCCTGGCGCAGGATATATAAGGGCAGCGATGGGGTACAGGTCCAGAAGTATTCGACGGCGCTGCGGTTGGCGCGGGCGGCGGTGAGTTCGGCGTCGCCGGCCTCGAAGTCGGCACGGTGGATCAAGCGCATGCCCTCCAAGCCGAGGCGGCTGAGAATGGCGTGGGACTCGTCGTCGAAGCAGAGGGTCCAAAGTATGAAGGGCCGCCGGCAGTGTTCCCGCAGAGATTGGTAGAGCGCTAACCCGCGCGTCAGGTAGTTGCGGTCAAAGTAGGTGCAGAAGTGATAGGGCTCAAACGGTACCTGCGGTGGGCGGGGCGGGGTCATGGCGATATGCCGGTCAATAGGGAAGGGTTCAGGGAAATGGGTGCGAGGCTGCGCTGTATATTCAGCAATTCAGTAGGTTGCGCAGAGTCTCTGCCACCCTTGCCACCTGGGCATCCGCGAGCTCGGGGTACATCGGCAGACTGAGGACGCTGGCGGCGGCTTGCTCGGAATGGGTCAGGTCACCGTGCGCCAAGCGGTCCGCATAGGCCGGTTGGGAATGGACGGCCCGAGGATAGTGGACCAGGGTGCCGATACCCAGCTCCTGGAGTTGGCCCTGGAGGCGATCCCGTTCTGGCGAGCGGATGACGAATTGGTGGTAGACATGATCGACGCCCGCTTCGCAGATCGGCAAACTGACCCTCGCTCCGGACAGCGCCTCCCGATACCTTGCCGCGATGACGCGCCGCCGTTCGTTCCCGGCATCCAGATGACGGAGCTTTACCCGGAGCACAGCGGCCTGCAACTCATCCAGCCGGGAGTTGATGCCGGGCACGGCGCTGATATAACGCTCCCGCCAACCGTACTGGCGCAACTCGCGCACTCGCGCTGCGAACGCCGGGCTGGCCGTGACCACCGCCCCGCCATCGCCGAGGGCGCCCAGATTCTTGGTCGGATAGAAGCTGAAGGCCGCGGCGTCCCCCCAAGTCCCGGTTAGCCGACCCGCGAGCCGGGCGCCGTGGGCTTGGGCACAGTCCTCGACTACCCGCAGATCGTGGCGGCGGGCGATGTCGAGGATCGCGGGCATGTCCGCCGGGTGGCCGTAGAGATGCACCGGCACCACCGCTACGGGCCTGTTATCGCGCCTGACCCGCACTGCGCCCTCCAACGCGTTGGGATCAAGCGTGTAAGTCGCCGGGTCGATATCCACCAGCACAGGTTCCGCACCACAGCGCTCAATGGCGGCGACGGTGGCCACCGCCGTGTGGGAGACGGTGAAGACGACATGGCCCGGCCCGATACCACAGCCGCGCAGGGCCAGTTCCAACGCATCGGTGCCGGTAGCCACCCCGATGGCGTGGGGCAGACCCAGATAAGCCGCGAATTCCGCCTCGAAGGCGGCCACCTCCGGGCCCAGGATGTACCAGCCACTCTCGAGCACGCGCCGCAGGGCGGCGTCGATCTCGACCTGGTGGGCCAGATACCCGGCCTTGGGGTTCGATTGAAGAATCACGGCGTCAGCGGTCACAGGTAATGGGCCAGGTGTTCGCGATAGTAGGCCAGGGTGCGGGCCAGCCCCTCCTCCAGCCCGATGCGCGGCGCCCAGCCCAACTCGGCGCGGATCAGACGGTCGTCGGCATAGTAGTCGCCGATGTCGATGCGTTTGCGGTCGGCGGGGAACTCGCGCAGGGTGAAGGCCCCCCCGCCGTTAGCCGCCACTGTCAGTTCCGCCAGTTGGGCGAGACTCACCACCCGGTCACCTCCCAGGTTATAGACCTTGCCATTGGCCGTCTCATTAGCCGCCGCTTGCAGCAAGGCGTCCACGACATCATCGATATAGGTAAAGTCGCGCAGTTGCTCGCCGCCCCACACCTCGAAGGGCTTGCCCTCCACCAGCAGCCGCACCCAGATGCCAAGAAAGGTCTGGCGCGCGTCCTTGACGCGCATGCAGGGGCCATAGCTATTGGTCAGGCGCAGGGCACAGGCGTGGATGCCGTACACATTGTTGTAGAGAATGTGGTACCACTCACCCGCCATCTTATTGATGCCGTTCACATCCACGGGACGCAGCAAGTGTTTCTCGTCCACCGGCAGATAGTCCGGCTTGCCATAAAACTGGCGGGTACTGGCGAAGACGACCTTGATGCCGGGGTTGTGGTGCCGGCAGGTCTCCAGGATGGCGAGTTGGGCACGGGCGTTGATGTCCAGGTCGGTAAAGGGGTCCTGCATGGAGTCCATGTGGCTGGTTTGACCCGCCAGGTTGAACAGCACGTCCTGCCCCTGCACCAGATATTTCATGCTGTGCGTATCGCGCACGTCCGAGATATTGACCCGCACCCGGTCCTCGATATCGGCAATGTTGAACAGGTTGCCGCCATATTCCGGGATCAGGCTGTCGACCAGCGTCACCCGCGCCCCCAGCGCGACCAGCCGCCGCGCCAGATTGGCGCCGATAAAGCCGAGGCCGCCGGTGATGAGCACCTTTCTTTGGGAGAATGCACCACTCATTGAATTACCTCTAGTGGCTGATGTATCCCCGGCATTTGTGAAACACGATTCATCCAAGATAAGTCGAAGTCAAATCGCTAGCCGAGAATGGGTTATTTATAATCGCTGCGCATGGGGCTAGCGAATCAGCATACGGCCAAATTTCCTGATTGCTCGCCGGAGCAGAGAGGGAGACCGATTGTTTTGAGTGGCTTTGGTTTCCAATATAGTCAATGGCTCGTTTTGTATCAGATTGGTCCATTCGTCGCTCCCAAAGCATCGCATATATGCTTCGGCCACATCAAGCGCAAATCCATATTGCTCATCCAACATAGCAAAGACCCACAATAGTAGAAATCGGTCTTTGGTAGCTCCGATTTTTACCAACCAATCTTGATCGCGTAGATAACGAGCCTCACACCATCCTGGACTGGTTCGTTGAGTACTCGAAACCATGGGAATGAAGTGCTCACCCAACTTACTCGCAGTCGAACGGCGTAGCCGTATCGAACCGCACACTTGTAGATTTGAGAGCCAAAAACCTTGATTTAAGAGTTCACGATGTGCCTCGACAAAGAGATCCTCACCTTGATACGCATCAATCAGACCCGGCTCAATGTCCACGGCAAGGACCTGTGACCGGATATTATCTGGCAAGCTCTGAAATAGCCTGAGGTCGGTACCTTGCGAATCGGTCTTGAACCAGTCAATCCCCGGTAAGGAAAATTGGTCAAGTATCCCGGCTATTGTGGTCGCGGGTACAGAAACCTCCTGTTCAACCACGAAGAGGTCTGAAAAAAGGTAATTTGATAGCGATTTACTGTCCGGACGCAGAGTACTTGAACAGTAGGGTGAATAAGTGAGGTAGAACTTTGTTTCATTTTCAGCGGATGTCGTTAATGCCTTGTTGACAATGATTGATCTCGCATAATGACCATCCGGGACGTCATGTAGCTCACGCCGATCCGGGTCAAAACCAAGATAAACCGCCTTGGTGCGAATTGCATCCCATATTCTTGGTGGTTCACCCGATGCACCAATATCAATCAATACTGGTGGAGAAGTCAGTGCCGCCAGTGGCTGCAGATATTTTTCCATAATTTATTCACGCTGTTGGTCTATCTTGACGCGTCCTTGATGATCAAGGAATCCGGACCGCTATTAAACCCCGAAAATTCAAAGGGACTGGGGCCGCCATACGAGCATGATCATCAAAATCAGCGATAATGCTCCAGTGTAAGCTAAGGATTGATCGGAAGCGTGACCAGGAAAATATCCACGCGGGATAACTCGCTGGATAGATGTCGGGTGGCACATGCTGTACGCAAAGTCGGTCATTGGGGCCTGCCCAAAAAAAAGTCAAATCCAAGATAAGAAAGCGGCAGGACGTGGCTTGTAGGCTATTGAGCAAGTCGTATGGAACTTCTAAATATTGAAGCACACCGCTGAGCAAAATCACGTTAGGCTGTGTTTCCGCGAGGCAGGCATCGATTGACTGGTAGAAACGCAGCCGCTCGTCTTGAAATGCTTGCCGTCCAACTTCTACATGGCGCGGTTGTTCAACGATGTTCCAGCGGACCATTCCAAGCCGGTCCAGGAAGGCGCGATTTTGGAAATAGGTACTGCCCAGTGAACCGCCTAAGTCCAACACGTTCAGCCGGCAGTCGTGCTGCGCTGCGACCCACATGAGACCCGCCAGCACGGGCCAGGAATACTCAATTACCTCGAAAAGCACCGAGTCTCGCTCATAGACGGCCTCGCCGCGCTTGACCTTGAGTAAGGCTGCGCGGGTGCGTTCCAGGATGACCCCGGCATCGTAGCCGGCGCTGTCGGCTTGGGCGGCGGACCAGGTAGCATACTGACCCGTGAGTTGGAGCGCGGCGGATGGGGCAACCGCGATGGCGGTGCCACCCGCCATCCGGCGTCGGCCCGCCCGATAAGCCCGCAGCAGGAGCGGCGGCGTCAGCCCTTCAACCGCGGGCCGCACACTCAGGGATTCCAGCCGCGTGCTTCCCGTCAGGGCAACGGTCAGGCGCCGCAGTCTGCGCGTGATCCGGCGCGCCAGCCCCGGCGGGGGCGAGGGCGGGAGAACCGGCGGCGGGGGAAAGGCCCGCCGCTGCAGCGCACCACACGCCGCATGCTCCACCGCATCTGGCCAGGTGCTAGGCACCGGCGGACAGGCCCTTAGCGGGGGATTCGCCCATCCACTTGCGCTACCGGCGTTGGTCGCCAGGGCATCAAAGCCGATATGCTCGACCAGGCTCCAGGGCGGTCGCAGGCAGAGCCCCCCCCGTAGCAGGTGGTGATAAAGCCACCGCACCGCCCAGATATTCTGCCGGAGCTCGGCCGCCGCCATGATCGGCAAATCGTTGCCATAGTGGTTGCGATCGATTCCTCGCGCCTCGCAGGCCAGCATCATCTGCTCCGCGGTCTGGTCGTTCATCCCCGCCCAAGCCCGCGCCCAGGTTCCCCACACCCAACATTCAGCGCGTCCATCGAAATAAGGTCGGTCGGCGACATCCTTCGGCGTCAACCGTGGATGGGTCCAGCCTGTGACACTCATGACCTGCGGATCGTCCTGATAGTGTCGCAGCGCGGCGCACAGGTAGTCATAGGCCCCGGGAACGCAAATCAAGTCGTCCTCAAAGACTAGACAGGAATTGTATCGGTCGAGCACTTCGGTCACGCCCGCCATGATCGATCGACCAAGACCCCGGTTATCCTCGCGCTCGTGCAGTTCCACTTCGCACCAATCAATGCCCCGCAACAGTGCCCGCACTTCGGCTACCTGGGGCGCCTTATCCGGCGTTTTTGGCCCGTCGCAGATAGCAATAATCAGCGGGACGCGATTATCGCGCAGACAGGCTAGTGTGCGCCGCAGGTGATCCGGGCGTGCATAGGCGAAGAGAGCGATGGGTATCAGTTCGGTCATGCAAGCTCGCACTGCTCCAAAAGCTGCTGAATCGTGAGGAGGGCAAGATAGGCATTGTAGGTGGAAAGCCAGGGAGCCCCGCGATTTCGTTCCTCCAGGCGTCGCAGCACCTCGCCGACCGCGCGCACCCCCAGCAGTTCATTGATCCGATCATCCCGCTTCAAACCCCATCGTCCCGGCAACTGGCGAATGATCCAAGCACATATTCTGGCTTGATCCATTCACCCATCCGTTGCGCATCCAGTGGCAGCATAGGCATCTAATGGAGAGCTTGAAGGTCTAGGGTGTTCTGCCTGGAACTCTCTTTTTCCTGGTCGACAACGCGTCATCTGGGAGATCAATTGCGATGTGGGTCATGAGGTGATCGCGGTTAGCGCTGGTTGCTGGTGAAAAATTGGGTAATCGGTTGACTGAGCGGGTGAGTATCCGCCGCGCCGATGGGGAGCAGGGGGTCGGGCCGGCCGGGGGCCTTGGCCCACCCGTCCGAGGTCCTCGCGCCGGGTGCCGCTGCCGATGAGGCCGAGGCGGTAGTATTGGCCGGGGTTTTCGACTTGGATGACGACGGACATGAAATTAGGTGAAAGGTGAAAGTCGTCCAGGGCTTGACGCCGTTCTGAGCCGACGCGCTGGCGCCTCAGGCGGTAACTGGGTACGGAGAGCTGGGGCGAGAGGCTGTAAGGTTCGTCATGCGCCAAGACGGGCTCGTAGCCGCGGTCCCGCAGCGTGGCGACGACGAAGCGGGTCATGGTGGGCACTCCCCCGCTGATGGGGGTGATGGTGGAGATCAGAACGCGGGGCATGATCCGGGGGATTGTACGCTGATGAGGGGTGCTGTGCGGTCGATTGGACCCCGGGTGCTGATGATCTGTAGCGTCATCCCTGGGGCGAAGCCGAGCTGGCGGCCCCTGCGGGCGGCGCAGGCCTGTTCGCAGCGCTGCACCAAGGGGCCTTTGGAAGAACTCCAGCCGGTGTTGATGCACTTTGCGAGGATTGCGGCTCGTTACCGTCCCGCGGGGGTGCGTTGACGGGGATGAAATCGGCGCAACTTACCGGGCGCATTGATCATTGAGAAGGACCTGGGGGGGAGAGGGGGATCTTAGGTCGCGGCTAGCACCTCTTCCAGGGTCTGGGCGGTGAGCACCCGCTCGGACCAGAGCAGCAGGGTGTCGGCGTCGGCCGCTTCGATGCGCTGCTGGACGGCGACGGGCAGGTCGCCAAAGCGGAGGCGTAACTGAG
>JADZBU010000233.1 GCA_020851955.1 Chromatiaceae bacterium
AACTACAACGCGGGCCACAACTGGTGGCGCCTCTTCCGCCGCGACAACACCGCCAACGCCAATGTGCTGATGCCCCTGGACGGCGCCTCCGGCAGCGACCTCATGAGCGTCGGCGCCGGCTACTGGCTCAAGAGCCTCGACGCGCCGGTGGGCGGCGGCAACCTGGTGGTCACCGGCACCGCCACCCCCACCGATGTCACCCAGGCGGAGGGCTGCGCCGTCGCCGCCGGCTGCAAGGCCATCGATCTGGTCGTCGCCGCCAACCGCTACAACATGATTGGCAATCCCTTCCCCTACAACGTCGATTGGGCCCAGGTGCGCATCCAGGTCGATGGCTCCGCCAGCACCCTGACCCCCAGCGCGGCCGAGACTGCCGGCTATCTGGACAAGCGGATCTGGATCTGGAACGGCACCAGTTATGCCACCTACGATGACAGCACCCTAGGCATGATCGGCAACCTCAAATACTTCCAGTCCTTCTGGGTCAAGGTGCTGCCCGGCGCGGAGGGTCACACCCTGCGGCTGCTGATCCCGGCGGCGGTCTCCACCCACAGCCAGTTGGCCCCCACCGGCGGCGAGCGGCTCGCCGCCGCCCGCCCCTGGTACCAGACCTGGCTGGACGCCCTCATCCCCCCCGCCGGGGCCGCCGAGCTGGCCCTGCCCCCCGACGCCGGCCAGCAGACCCCGGGGCACGGCCCCGAGCGCCGCCCGGCCCCGGGTGGGCCCATCGGTCCCGCCCGCACGGACCCAACCATCGAGATGCTCACCACCATGGGGACGAGCGAGGGGCTCGACCCCGCCGCCGCCGAGCAGGCGGCCCACGCCCTGGCCCAGGTCGAGGGCCGGGAGTGGTATCTACGCCTCAAGGTCGACGAGCCCGCCACCGGCTACCGCGACCACAACAGCGTCCTCGGGCAACTGCTCACCGCCAAGAACGGCCGCGACCCCGCCGATCTCGGCGAGATGCCGCCCTTCGCCACCCCCTACCTGACCCTGGTGTTTCCCCATCCGGACTGGGGCACGGCGGCCGGTGACTACGCCAGCGACTTCCGTAGCGCCCAGCGGCTCAACAGCCGTAACAAGCCGGTGGCCGGCCTGCCCGCCGCCGACTGGGCCTTCGAGATCCGCACCGACCGCCCGGGCACCCCGGTGGTCCTCACCTGGGAGGGCCCGCCCGAGATCCTGAAGCGTTCGCGCCTCATCGACCGCGCCACCGGGCGTGCCCTCATCCCCACCGCCAAGGCCTACGCCAAAGGCTCCCGGGTGACCCTGACCAGCGGTAAGGGCGCCTTCATCTGGCGTTTCCTCGGCCAGCCCTAGGGCCTGCCCTGCACTGGCCCGCCGCGCCGGCGGGCCAGGGTGCCGTTCTTTCAACCCCCCCTTTTTGAGATCCCAACGATGCCTCCCACCGACGATCCGATCCCTTCCCAACCCGCGACCGACACACCGGCCCCGGACCTGACCAACCCCGAGCGCCGCGCCGCCCTGGCCAAGCTCGGCCGCCTGGCCGCCTGGACGGCGCCGACCCTGCTGACCCTGGTCGTTTCACCACGGGAGTCGGCTGCTTCTTGCATCGGTGGCGGGCTGGATCCGCCATGCGACCCGTAGCGCCCTAGTGCTGACCACGGACCTCGTGCGTCATCAACCTCTCCCCGGACAAGGCCGCCGTGCTCGCCCAGGCTCAAGCCCTGCTCAAGCCTGGCGGCGAGCTGTATTTCTCGGATGTCTACGCCGAGCGCCGCGCGCCCTCCGCGGTGCGCGACGACTCGGTGCTGTATGGCGAATGCCTGGGCGGCGCCCTCTACTGGAACGACTTTCTCCAGGACGGCAGGGGTTGCGGTCGGGGCATGGGGGTGGTCCGGGGGTCTCGGACATTGAAACAAGGTTAACCGGTCTCGGGTTCGCATTCGCCCGCGGCCCCCGGACTGACTGCCTGATCCGGACAGTGGACAATCTGGCTGAGTTGGCGTCTAGTTGCCATCCGATGGGCGAGGCGAGGTATGGCCACCATGGCCTGCTCGTCACCATCTGGTAAGAGACTCAACAGACCGCTTTTTACCGGGAGGAAGCTCATGAAGCGCAAAAGCTTACTGATTGCCGTCGCGACGGTGGCGATCGCCGCTGGCGGGCAAATGCTGGCGGCGCCGGCCTATGCCACCGAGCAGTCGGGACAACGGCAGGACGCGCGGGACACCCGCCAGACCGGTCGCCAGGAGGCCAGGCAAGACAAGGCCGACTGCCGCGCCGGCGACGAAAAGATCCGGCCGGAATGCCGGCAGGACAAGCGCGATACCAAGCAAGACGCGCGCGGCACCGCCAGGGACATCAAGTACTGATCAAGGAAGGGCGCGGTGGCTGGTTCCGCCCGCGTCGGGGCCGCCCTGCCCGCGTTTGGTCCTCATCACTCACCCGGCGAGTTGCGGGGCGCCGGCCTCCAGGGAAGGCGCCGCTCGAACGAACCCACCCTGTCGCGGATCACCGCATGCCGCCACGAGACCACCGGGCCTCGCTAGGCACCGGCGTCGTTGCGGTTCACAAGTCCACCTTCTCGCTGCGCCTTGATCATGTGCTGCAGTATC
>JADZBU010000234.1 GCA_020851955.1 Chromatiaceae bacterium
CAGCAGGCCGAGCATCTGCGCGAGCTGGAAATCCAGGTGCGGGCCGACCTGGCCGAGTCGCGGTTGCAAGTGGATGGGCTAAGGGCGGAGATGGCGGCATCAACCGCGGGCGCGGGGACGGGGGCGGTGACCCTCGACCAGGCGGATCTCCACGGCCAACTGGAGATCGCCTTGGCGGAGCAGGAGCGCATTAAATTCCATGCCGAGCTCTACCGGGTGAGGATCGCCCTGCTCGATGGGCGCAAACAGCTTTGGGAGGTGCGCGCCAAGCTCTACAGCGCGGATAAACCCGATCCGGCGGAGATGATTGAACTGGCTGGCGCGCTCGCCAAGTTCGAAGCCGATTTTGATAAAACCCGGCACTACCTCACCCAGGAGATCGATGCCAACAGTCAGAAGGCCTATGCCCTGCGCAAGGAGCTGCTACTCGACCCCGACGAGGCGGCGCGCGACTTGCTGACGGCGCGCTACGAAGCCGCCACCAGTCAGGCCAGTGATGCCCGGGAGGGACTTGAGGATCTCAAGGAGCTCTTGGGGTTTGTCCGGATCGTCGCCAGCGAAATCGACCGCATGTATCGCTCGGGCAGCCCCCTGCTGTGGCTGCAAAATGCCTGGGTCCAGTCCGGGGTCTGGGCCAGGGCGGTGTGGAACTACGAGTTGCTGCCGGTCGAGGACACCCTCATGGTCGAGGGCCGGGAGATTCGGGCGACACGCAGCGTGACGGTCGGCAAGAGCATCGGCGCCGTCCTCATCTTGATCGGCGGCTATCTGGTGATCGCCCGGGCGATTCGGCTGATCTTTGCCTTGCTGGTGGCGCGCCTGGACCTGTCGGCGGCCACGGCCTCCCTGGTCCAGCGCTGGCTGCGGCTGATCGCCGTGGCGACGCTGGTCCTCATCAGCGTGGCGGTGGTCGATATCCCGGTGAAGATCTTCGCCTTCATGGGCGGTGCCCTGGTGCTGGCCTTCGGTTTTGGCGCCCAGACGCTGCTCAAGAACCTGATCAGCGGGGTCATGTTGCTGGCGGAACGCCCGGTTCGGGTCGGCGACCTGGTCGAGGTCGGGAATGTCCGGGGGCGCATCACCACCATCGGCATCCGGGTCTCGACCATTCTCACCTCCCAGGGGATGGACATGCTGATCCCTAACAGCATGTTGGTGGAGGATAAGCTGATCAACTGGACCTACAGCACGCCGGAAATGCGCTGGGAACTCAAGGTTGGCGTCGCCTATGGCTCGGATGTCAAAGCGGTCACGGCAATGCTGGTGGCGCTGGCGCTGGCCCATCCCGAGGTCAGCAAGGAGCCCAAGCCCCCCCTGGTGCTGTTCGACGACTTTGGCGACAGTGCCCTCATCTTCACCCTGCGCTACTGGCTGAGGATGGTGCCCGGCCGGGATGAACGCCGGGTGGCGAGCGAACTGCGTTACGCCATTCTGGAGGCTTTGACCGAGGCGAAGGTGTCGATTCCCTTCGCGGAACGGAACCTTCATCTGACGACGGATGCGCCGATCGAGATCAGGCTCCAGCGCGGCCGAGCCTGACCTGCTTCCGCCCCTCCCGATCAGCGCCGCGCCGCGCCGACCGCGGCAACCAGGGCCAGCATCTGCTCGCCGATCAGTTGGGTGAGTTTTTCGTCGATCAAGTTGCCATCGGCATCAAAGCCGCCGGCATAGGCGTTGGCGAAGACCTCCGGCTTGTTCAGGGGGCGCAGGTCAAGAAAGACGCAGACCTGACGCAGGTGGTATTGCGCCCGCGAGGTGCCCATGCCGCCACCGGCACCCATGATAGCCACCGGCTTGCCGGCTAGGAGGGCGTTGTCGGGTTCGCGCGAGGCCCAGTCCAGGATATTCTTCAGGGCCGGGGCCAGGGAATAGTTGTACTCGTTGCAAGCCAGCACCAGGCCATCGGCGGCTCCGATTTGGGCCAGGAGACGGCTGACGGCGGCGGGCTTTTCGGTGATGTCCGCGTTATAGAAGGGAATATCGCTCAGGTCGGCAATGTCCAGGCGGGCGCCCGCCGGCAGTTGCCCCTGTGCCGCCCGCAGCAGACCGCGGTTGGTGGAGGCTCGACGCAGGCTGCCGGCAATGCCGACTAGGGTTGTTGATGTCATGAAAGCTCCTCGCGGATGCGGTTTGATGGGCTTGGTGAATATCGGGGGGCATCGTCAGGCTTGACATCTGGCCCCGCGACGAAGGTTGGCCCGGCATGGTCCGGGAAAGATAACCCGTTTTGTCCCTACGTCAACCGCCGGGTGGTCCGGGAAACCGAAAACATTTAGGATGTTGGGTGAACCAAGGTCGAGCGACCGTGCCGTGCCACGAAATCGCGGTAGTCTTTCAGGATCGCCGGGCTTATGCTCCCTGGCTCTTTCTCATCAGACATTAACTCTCATGGTACTTGCTTAGTATGAATACCGTTAAAGCCTTTGGCGCGCACAGCGCCGACCTTCCCCTGGCGCCCCTGGAGATCGAGCGTCGGCATCCAGGCCCGGACGATGTACAAATCGAGATCCTTTATTGCGGCGTCTGCCATTCCGACCTGCATACCGCGCGCAATGAGTGGAAGAACACCCTTTATCCTTCGGTACCAGGCCACGAAATCGTCGGTCGTATCGTCGCTGTTGGCAATAAAGTCAGTAAATTCAAGGTGGGCGATCTGGCTGGCGTGGGCTGTTTAGTCGATAGTTGTGGACATTGTTCCTCCTGCCACGAGGGGGAGGAGCAGTATTGCGAGAATGGCTTTACCGGTACCTACAACGGACCCGCTTTTGGCGGGGAAAATACTTACGGTGGCTATTCTCAGTCCATCGTGGTCAAGGAATCCTTCGTCCTGCACATTCGTCACGACAGCCAGGAACTGGCGAGCGTGGCCCCCTTGCTGTGCGCGGGTATTACCACTTACTCGCCGCTCAAGCATTGGGGCGCGGGTCCGGGGAAGCAGGTCGGAATCGTCGGTTTGGGCGGTCTTGGCCATATGGGTGTCAAAATCGCCCATGCCATGGGCGCGCATGTCGTCTTGTTCACGACCTCCGAGAATAAGGTGGCCGACGCCTTGCGTCTCGGCGCCGACGAGGTGTGTATTTCAACGAATGCCAGCCAGATGGCGCAATACGCCAACCGACTTGATTTGATTATCAATACGGTGGCTGTCCCCCATACATTGGACGATTACCTGCGGCTGCTGAAGAAGAATGGCACCATGACCCTGGTTGGCGCGCCGGCGGAGCCGCATCCCTCCCTGGAGGTTTTCAATTTAATCTTCAAGCGTCGCCAATTAGCTGGGTCCCTGATTGGCGGCATTGCCGAAACCCAGGAAATGCTGGATTTTTGTGCCGAACATGGCCTGGTGTCCGATATCGAGATGATTCCCATGCAAGATATCAACAGGGCCTACGAACGCATGCTCAAGAGCGATGTTAAATACCGCTTTGTCATCGATATGAAATCGCTTTCCTGAGCGAATGGCCTGAAAGACAAAGGACGGCTCGGACCGTCATGGGTCTTCACCCCTAGCCCGCCAACCCGCCAACCCGGCGGGCCTGTTTTTGCGGTCGATCCAAGGCATCTGGCAATGACTGCCGGCGACTGATGTGGGATTTGGATGAAGAACATTAAATGGACCTGGTGGGTGCTCTTGCTGTCCTTGACCGGCCTCTGGCTGTTGGCTGACACCCTGGCGCCAGAGCCCTTTACCTACTTTTCCTTCCGGGCCGTCCTGATCCAATATACGGGTGTCATCGGCATCGGTGTTATGAGTGTCGCCATGATCCTGGCGGTGCGACCCATCTGGCTGGAGCCTCATCTGCGGGGTCTCGACAAGATGTATCGCCTGCACAAGTGGCTGGGCATCACCGGGCTGGTCTTTGCCCTTATTCATTGGTGGTGGGCACAGGGCACCAAGTGGATGGTGGGCTGGGGCTGGTTGATCAAGCCGGAACGTAAGCCCGGGGGCCAGCAAGCCCTCGGCCTGGCCGAAGAATGGCTGCGTGGTCAGCGCGGCCTGGCGGAATCCCTGGGTGAGTGGGCCTTCTATGCCGCCGTCATCCTGATCGCCCTGGCGCTGATCAAGCGGTTCCCCTACCACCTCTTTACCAAGACCCACAAATGGCTGGCGATCAGCTACCTGATCCTGGTCTATCACAGCCTCGTCCTCACCCAATTCGGCTACTGGACACAGCCGGTGGGCTGGGTCATGGCCGTGCTGATGTTGGCCGGCTCGGTAGCGGCAGTGATTGTGCTTTTGGGACGGATTGGCGCCAGGCGTCGCTCCTCGGGGGTCATCGAGTCCCTGACCTACTACCCGGAATTACGGGTACTCGAAAGCGCCATCCGGATGGAAGCGGGTTGGGGCGGGCACGCTGCCGGTCAGTTCGCCTTTGTCTCGTCCCAGCCGGGCGAAGGCCCCCACCCCTATACCATCGCCTCGGCCTGGGACCCCCAGGAACGGCGGATCGTCTTTATCACCAAGGCCTTGGGTGACCACACCAGCAAGCTCCATGACCGGTTGAAAATCGGGACCCAGGTCCGGGTAGAAGGGCCCTACGGTTGCTTCGATCTCCGCGACGGCAAGCCTCGGCAGATCTGGATCGGCGCCGGCATCGGCATCACCCCTTTCGTGGCGCGCATGAAGGAGCTGGCCCGGAAGCCGGCGGGTCAGGCCATCGACCTGTTCCACCCGACGGCGGATTTCGCCCCAGCGGCCATCGACAAGCTGATCGCCGACGCCCAGGCCGCACGGGTCAATCTCCAGGTGCTGGTGAGTGGCAAAGACGGCCGACTCGATGGCGGTCGCATTCGCGAGGCCGTACCCGAATGGCGACAGGCGAGCATCTGGTTCTGCGGTCCGCTCGGTTTCGGCCAGGCCTTGCGCCAAGACTTCGTGGCGCACGGGCTGGCACCGGCGGACTTCCATCAGGAACTGTTTCAGATACGCTGAGCTGAACTCCAAACGTACCAGGCAAGTTCCAATAAGCCGGTGAGACAGCTATCCGCCGTCACGTCTTGATCTCCCCGGCCAACCAGTGACCCAATCGCTGGCGAATTCGCCTCAGACGATCAGGATCGATGGCGCCAATGGCACCCTTCAGCAGTCCTCCATCGAGTACCGCAAGACGGGAAAGGCGCAGCAAGCTCGGCACCTTCAACCCAGTCTTTATGAAATCAGGCTGTTCAGGTAGGAGGAACTCGTCCAGGCCTGCCTCGGCCTGGTTCAGTTGCGACGAGACCATACAGACGAGCCAGTCATCAAAGCGTTGCGAGGCTTTGCGCAGAAGCAATACCGGGCGCAGTTTGGAGCCGCTCAGGTCGGTATGGGGGAATGGCGTCAAGGCAATTTGCCCAGCCTGCTTCATCGCCAGTGCTCCTTGAGATCGGCATCCGAGTAGAGGTCGGGTTCCTGCTCCATACCTCGCATAGCCTGAGCCATGGAGAGACGCGAAAAATCCTGGTCCGTCCATTCGACGGGATCCCTGGCTGTCGGTCTGGCAAATCGTGTTGCCAGGTAGTCGACGAAATCGAAGACTTCCGCCTGCTTGTCTATTGGCAGTACCTGAATTTTTTCGATCAGTTGCGCGACATTCAACAAAAACTTCTCCTTGCGATGGGATTGGTGGGACTGCGCGTGACTTGTTACCACAGGTCAGGGCAACAAGCCAAGCCGATCATGCCGCGGCCCCAACCGCGCAAAGTCCGATGGCGCCGAGCCCCAGCCTTCGCGGCGCATTAACCAGGACACCTCATCCGCCGCGCCAGAAATTCGATCAAGGCCCGCACCCGGTGGGGCAGGTAGCGATTGCTTGGCAGCAGGGCATGGATGCCCAGATCGGGCGGGGTGAAGTCTTCGAGCAGAGTCACCAGGCCGCGATCCCGCAGATAGTCCTCGGCGACGAAGTCCGGCACCCGGGTGATGCCCAGGTCCCGCGCCGCCGCCTCGGCCAGGGCCTCGCCGTTGTTGGCCTGGAGTTTGAACGGCAGGTAGCAGGTTTCCACCTCGCCCGCGATCCGGAAGGCCCAGGGCTGCACGACCCCGCGGTGGGTGTAGCCGATCAGGGCATGGCCGGCGAGTTCGGCGGGATGCCGGGGCTGGCCATGGCGGGCCAGATAGGCCGGTGTGGCGATGACCTGGAGCCGGGAAGTGCCCAGCTTGCGGGCGATGTCGCCCGGCGCCAGGTGGTCGGTGATGCGCACCAGCAGGTCCTTGCCCTCCTCCACCAGATTCTGGTGACTGTCGGTGAAATCCGTCGCCAGGGTGATGGCCGGATAGGTCTGGGCGAACTCCAGCAGCAAGGGCACCAGCTTCTTGAGCCCGAAGCTCAGGGGTACGCCGATGCGCAGGTGGCCGCGCGGCGTCAGGCTGTCCGCCATCACCTCCGCCTCGGCCGACTCCACCAGGTCGAGGATCTCCCGGCACTTCTCCAGGTAGGCTGCCCCGCCCGCCGTCAGGGTCAGGCGGCGGGTCGTGCGCACCATCAGCTTGATACCCAGATGCTCCTCCAGGGCGGCGATCTGGCGCGTGATCACGGAACGCGCCACCCCCAACTGGCTGGCGGCGGCCGCGAAACTGCCCAATTCCGCGACCCGCAGGAAGGTGGTCATGGCGTCGAGACGGTTCATGGTTCCTGATCCGGCAAGAGAGAATGGCTGATTCTGGGCTATTTCCTGCTCAGTCGGAAGCATCAGAATAGCGACAGGCCCGGATGTAACCGAGCCCTGCCCAGCCTCCGGCACCGGCTCGCGTCAGGATCACCGGCAGCTTGAGGACGGATGGCGGACAATCGGTAGCCGGAAGTCCGCGATCCTGCCTGGCACCCCTCATCTCATTTTCGGAAGACTCGATCATGTCGCTTGCAGCAACCCTGGCCGGCTGTATGGCCCTGCTCTCTGCCCTCTCCCTGCCCGCGTTTGCGGGAGAACTGGTAAGTATCCCGAACGCACCCCCGGCGCCAGCGCTGGCGGCCGCCGATCTGGCGGGACAGCGGCAGGCACTGAGCCAGGATCGCGGCAGCGTGGTCCTGGTGAATTTCTGGGCGAGCTGGTGCCCGCCCTGTCTGCGGGAGATGCCTTCGCTGGAGCGCCTGGCCGAGTCTCTGGCGGGGCGCCCTTTCAAGGTGTTGGCGGTCAACGTCGGGGAGACCCCGCGGCGAGCCGAGGAGGCCATGCGGCGGATTGGCTATCGGGGCACCCTGCTATTGGACCCGGATCAGGAGATCTTTGACGCCTGGGGGGCGCGGGTCTTACCGAGCAGCTTTCTGGTGGGGTGCGATGGGCGCCTCCAGTCCCAGGCCCTGGGACCGCTGGAGTGGGATGCGCCACGGGTCCTGGACGCGGTCGAGAGCCTGGTGCGCGAGGGCTTGGCCGACTGTAAACCCTAGGGGCGGCGCCCAAGCGTCTTCCCCAACCGCGGCCAAAAAAAACTATAAAAGCAAATACCCCTTGCCGTAGGTCTAAAATTACTAGAAGAGACCCTTGTGCCTAACCAGGTGGAGGTGAGTCATGGGCGGCAAGACACGGCGGCCGGCGGCCAGCGAGGAG
>JADZBU010000235.1 GCA_020851955.1 Chromatiaceae bacterium
GCCTCGCCCGCGACCAGGCGCGCGGGCAGGATGGCCGCGGTCTCGACCAGCTGTTGCAAGGGCCGCACCAGGAGTCGGCTCAAGCGATCGGCCAGGATGATCCCGACCCCGGCGACGATCAGGATGAGGGTGAGCAGCCGCAGGACGACCTCTTGCAATTCGTCAACCAGCGGGGCAGCGCCGAGCTCGATCACCAGGCTCGTGCCGAGGGCTGGAGCCGCCAAGGGGAGGGTCATGCGATAGCGCCCCTGTCGCCACAGCGTCATGCGCGAGGGTTGCCAATCGTCCGGCAAGAGAATCACCAGGTCATCGGCGGCGGTGCGTTCGATGCGCCCGCGGGGCCTGTCGGGCAAGGGCGCATCCTCGTCCCGCGGTGGCGTCATGCGGATCTCGAGGCTGGCGTCCGCGAACAGAGCTCCCCCATAGAGACGGGTCATCTCCCGCGCCTGGGCGAGGACATCGGGCCGAGCCGCATGCCCCCCCGCCGCGTGCGTACCGAGTTCGTGAACCACGAAGGCGCCGAAAATCCGCAAGCGATCGGCAAGTTCTCCCTCCAGGCGTTCCTTCAGATCCCGGTTCTCCCAGGCGACGACCAGGATCGTGGGCAGCAGAAAACCGGAAAGCAGGAGGCTGTAGAGGACCTGCCGCACCGAGAGACTGCCCGGGCGACGCAGGAGGGCGGTCACCGCCATGAGGACGAGTCCCGCCAGGGCGGCGTTCAGGATGCCGTTCAGGGCCTGCTTGATCGCGACCAGCAGGGTCTGCTGCCAGATCATCCCAATGGCCAGACGATACAACAGCAGAACCAGCGGAATGCCGATCAAGAGCCAAAAGAGGGCGACGGAGAAACCCAGAGCCGGTAGCGCGCGGCCGGATCGCCGCGCCCGGTCCCGATGCCAGCCCACGAACGCGGCCTCGGCGAGCATGATGACGAGGGCGTAGGGGTGATCCCAGATCAGGTAGGTATAGGCACCGGAGGCGGCGGCGACGACCAGGCCCGCCGGGGTACCGAGCCAGGCGATGGCCAGCAGCACGGCCACCGAGCCGAAGATGAGCTGCAGACCGAAGAAGAGCGAGAGGTTGAAATAATTGCCCGCAACCGCGAGGGCGGCCAGCACCAGGGTCAGGACGACGGCGCGGAGCGGGTCCATCCGGGCAGCGGGGCGGGGGGCAGGGGAGGCCGACCCGCCCGGGCGGGGATCATGGCTCACGGGTATCGCCCGCACCGGCATCGGTCCAGGTTGCCGACCTCTCGGCCCTGGCCGGCACCGGATCGCTGGCCAGGGGCCCACCGATCAGACGCCCGAGGGCGGCTCTCAGTCGCTCCGCGGGAATGGGTTTCTGGAGAACCGCGTCCGCGCCCAGGAAGCGGCACATCTGGAGGACGTTCGTGTGCTGAGTGCGGATCACGTCGCCACTGACGGCGAGGAGGCGCGTCGCGGGCGCGATCTCTTGCATCCGCCTGATCACCTCGATCCCGTCAAGCTCCGGCATATAGACATCCAGAATCATGAGCGCCGGGGGAGACGCCGCGCAGACCCCCAGCGCGGCGCGCGCATCCGAGTAGGTCTCGCAACGGTAACCCCAGGAGGCCACCTGCCGCGAAGTGGCTTGCAGCATCCGCGGATCATCGTCAAGGATCAGCAGGGTCTTTTCGGGACCCTCGCCCGTGCTGTCCGCGTGCGCCCGCGCCGGGACGTGCGCACCCGGCTCCTCCGCGGGTCCGGCATCCGCCGCCCGCGCCGGGAAGGCTTGGAGCAGGGCCTGGGCCGCCATCGGCTTCCCGAACAGGTAGCCCTGGGCCAGATCGACCCCGGCGGCAATCAAGGCACGCTGCTGGGCCTCCGTTTCCACCCCCTCGGCGACCACTTGCAGCCCCAGCGTCTGACCGAAGTTGATCATGGCCTGCAGGAGTCGCAGCGCCTTGGGTGAATCGAACATCTCGGACACGAAGGAGAGATCGACCTTGAGGGTATCGAAGGGCAGCTCGGCGAGGACACGCATCGAGGAGTAGCCGATCCCGAAGTCGTCGATGGCCAGCGAGACCCCCATCAAATGAATCTGAGCCGCCACGCTGCGCACGATATCGGGATGGGCGCTGGCGGCGGTCTCGGTCATCTCGATCTTGACGGCACAGATCCCCTTGAGCCCCTCGGCCAGGCGGCGCACCAGGACCAAGGCCCTTTCCTGCTGCAGGATCAAGGGCGAGAGGTTGACCGAGAGAAACGTCAGGGACAAGGGGACCAGGGTGGCAGCCGATTCGATCAGACGCTCGAACAGGGCCTCGGTGACCTCGTAGATGATACCGAGGGACTCCGCGAGCGGGATGAAGTCGCTGGCACCCAGTACGCGACCGTCCGCCAGGCGCAACCGGGCCAGCACCTCGGCGCCGATCAGATGCCCGTCCACCGGCGAGACGATCGGTTGGAAGTGGGGGACAACGCCGCCGTTGCGGATCACCCATTCCAATTCCTGGCGGGTGGTGCCGGTGGGGCATGCCAGGGCCGGCGTCCGCTCCGCGGATGATCGCGGTATCCCTTTTTCCAGCAGAGCCGGCAACTCGGCGACCATGCGCGACTTGGAAATGGCCCCGAGGACCTGAATGCCGGTCCCGCGGGCGATCCGCCGCGCGGTATCGAGCAGGTCGTCGCCATGCCCCGAGAAGATAATGACGGGAATCCCGGGATGCACCTCGGCCAACCAGTGGATGACATTGATGCCGTTCTCCCGGCCCAGCCCGAGATCCAGCAGGATGAGGTCGGGAAAATCGGTCGCGAGGGCGGCCTTGAAGGAGGTGACCGACCCATGGAAATCGACCGCATGGCCATACCGCTTGAGAAAGCGGACCAAGACCGTCTCTATCCGAGGATCGTCGTCAAGACAAATCAGACGCATCACAACTCCACGGCTAGCCAGTGAACAGGGCGCATCTCGGCCGCGCGGCGAGGAGACCAGCGTTCATCAGGCCTGGGCAGCGCATTACCGAGTGGATAATCGCGTATTAACCGCCGCCGAGTCGGAGGGTTCAAGTAAAGATTGGTAAAGGGGGATCAGCCGTTCTCCAGCCGCAAACGGTAACCATGACCGCGCACCGGCCAGATCACCAGATTCCGGACGCCGCCGTCCCGCAGCTTGCGCCGAATATTGCCGATGTGCACATCCACCGTGCGATCTTCCGGGGCGAGGCCATCACGGTTCAGCAGTTGGGCGCGGCTGAGGGTCCGTCCCTGCTGACGCATCAAGGTCGCCAGGATACGGGCTTCCGTCTCGGTCAAGCGCAGGCAAACCCCGCTGGAGGCATCGCTCAAGGTCATGGAGCTCGGGTCGAGCGTCACCTCGCCCAGTCGGACCGCGCCCCGCGGGCTGGCATCGAAGGCGTGGCGCCTGAGCACGGCGCGGACGCGGGCCAGCAGCTCGTCAACCGCGAAGGGTTTGGTGATGTAGTCATCGGCACCGGCATCCAGGCCGTCGATGCGATCCTGGAGGTCATCGCGTCCGGACACGATCATGAC
>JADZBU010000236.1 GCA_020851955.1 Chromatiaceae bacterium
CTGACCGTGCCCGGGGCCGAACAGGAGGCCTCCATCGACTGCCTGGGCATGGCCCTGCGGCGCGCCACCAGCGGTATCCCCACCGGTTCCCTGGTCTTCATCATCGCCGATCTCAACCGCGACCCCCTGGAGTTGGAGCCCATCCTCGGCACCCTCATCCAGCGCAACGCCGTGGCCCTGATCCCGGTGGACGACCCGGCGGACTGGGAGATCCCGGCCATGGGCATCGCGACCTTCACCGGGACCGATGGCACCCTGATCGAGATCGATACCGACGACCCCCAGGCGCGTCTCGACTATCGCCAGGCTTGGCTGGAGCGCCGGGCCCTGTTGCGCGCCATGACCTATCGGCTCGCCGTCACCCTGCTGCCGGTGCGGACCGATGAGGAGATTCATCTGTCCCTGATCCACCACCTGGAGCAGCGCGCCCGGGTGCGGGCGGTCTAACCCATGGCGACGCAATTGCCACTCGCTGCCCCGGACATCGCCACCCAGTTGCGCGATATCCGGGGCCTGGACCCCGTCTCCTGGTGGCCACCGGCCCCAGGTTGGTGGTTGCTGACCGGGTCCCTCCTGCTGCTCCTGCTGCTGGCCTGGCACTGGCGGGCCAGCCTGCGGCTGCGCATCCCCCCCATCCCGGTGCTGCGGATCGGCTCCTGGCGCTGGGACGCCGCCCGCCAACTGCGGGCCCTGCGCCAACGGGCCGCGACCCAGGATCCCAAGCTGACCGCCAGCGACTTGTCGGAACTCCTGCGCCGGGTGGCCATGGCCCGTCTGGGACGGGATGCCTGCGCGGGCCTGGCGGGCGAGGACTGGCTGGCCTGGCTGGCGGACCAGGATCCGCGGGGCTTCGACTGGAAGCGCAAGGGGCGTCCCCTGCTGGACGCGCCCTATGCCCCGCCCGCCGCCAGCGGCGCCGGCTCGATAGCCGAGGGTGGCGGGTCTCCGCCCGCCTGGCTCGAACTCATCGACGCCGCTTATCAGTGGGTGCTGGTGGAGGATGGCCGGCGTGTTTGAATTCGGTTGGCCCTGGGCCGCGCTCCTGCTGCTGGTACCCGCCCTGCTGCCCTGGCTCTGGCCCGATCGGCGCGAGCAGGCGGAGGAGACCCTCGAAGGCCAGCGCCTGACCCTGCTCCATCCCCATCCGGAGCGGCTGCGGGCCGCCTATCGCACCTTGCGGCCGGCCCGCCAGATCGCCGGCTGGGTCCAGCGGGGCCTGCTCTGGCTGCTGTGGACCGCCCTGGTCCTGGCCCTGATGCGGCCCCAGTGGCTCACCCCCCATACCGAGGTCAGCTCACCGGGTTACGACCTGCTGCTGGCGGTGGACGCCTCGCATTCCATGGAGGCCCTGGATTTCAGCGCCCAAGGCCTGCCCATCAACCGCATGGCCGTAGTCAAGGGCGTCATGGGGCGTTTCATCGATGGGCGCGAGGGCGATCGGGTCGGCCTCATCGTCTTTGGTAGCCAGGCCTTCGTCCTCTCCCCCCTGACCCTGGATCGGCACGCCACCCGCCAACTGCTCGATGGCGTCGAGGCCAACATCGCCGGGCCTGGCACGGCCCTGGGTGACGCCATCGCCCTGGGCGCCAAGAAGTTGCGGGAGCGTCCGGAGGGTTCGCGCGTCATGATCCTGATCGCCGATGGCGACAACTCCGCGGGCGGCTTCACGCCCCTGGAGGCGGCCACCCTGGCCCGGGCACTGGGCGTGCGCATCCACGTCATTGGCGTCGGCAGCGAGGACAAGCGCATCCCCATCCCCGAGGAGGGCGCCATTACCTATCGCGAGGACCTGACCATGGACGAGGACACCTTGCGGGACATCGCGGACGCCACCGGCGGCGCCTATTTCCGCGCCACCGATGTCCGCGCCCTGGAGGAGATCTCGCGGCGGATCGATGACCTCGAGAAAACCGAGGCCGAGGCCCGCACCGCCTACCTGCCAGACCCCCTCTATCGCTGGCCCCTGGGGCTGGCCCTGCTGGCCCTGCTCGGCCTGGGCCTCTTCCCCGAGGGGCGCAAGCGTTTCGCCCGGAGGTTGGCGAGTGACTGAGGCCAGCTTCCATTTCGCCCAGCCCTTCTGGTTCTGGGCCTTGCTGATGCCCTTGCCGGTGGCCCTCTGGCTGTGGCGCAGCGCCGCGCGCGCCGCCCGCGGGCCCGTGCATCGCTATGCCGATCCGCACCTGCTGCCCCACCTCACCGGCACCCGGGAACTCCGGACCCGCGAGCGCTGGGGGCGCTTTCTGCTCTGGTCCCTGCTCTGGTCCCTCCTGGTGACGGCCATGGCTGGGCCGCGCTGGGATTACACCGATGTCCGCCTTTTCCATCCGGGCAACAATCTGCTGATCTTGCTGGATATATCCCGGTCCATGCAGGTTGGCGACACCGCCCCGAACCGGCTGGCGCGGGCGCGGCAGGAGATTCAGGATCTGATCCAGCACAATCGTCAGGTCCGCCTGGGTCTCATCGCCTTTGCCTCCGTGCCCCATGTCCTCTCGCCCATCACCGAGGATACCCAGACCCTCCTCAATAGCCTGCCGGCGCTGGCCACCGACCTGACCCAGCTCCAGGGCAGTCGCCTCCTGCCGGCCATCGACCGGGCCGAGAACCTGCTCGCGGGCCTGTCCGAGGATAGTGGCCGCGCCATCCTCCTCCTCAGCGATGGCGACTTCGACGAGCCAGGGCTGGAGGAACGGGTGCGGGACCTGGCGGCGGAGGGGATTCACCTGCATGCCCTGGGGATCGGCAGCGAGGAGGGCGGTCCCGTCCCCGGTCGCGGCGGAGGTTGGCTGACCGATCGCGGCGGCCAGGCCATCGTCTCCCGCCTCGACGAGCAGCGGCTGGAGCGCCTCGCCGAGGCGGGTGGGGGCCTCTATCGGCGCGCCGATTATCGCGAGGAGGATAGCGCCGCCCTGCTCCAGGCCGCGGCCGTCGCCCGGCTGCCCGCGGAGGCCAGCGATGAGCGCACCCGGATCTGGAACGAGCGCTTTTACCTGCCCCTGCTGCTGGTCATGGTCCTGCTGCTCCCCCGGTTCCGTGGGCGCGGCGGTGGGAGGCGCAAGTCGTGAAGGGCATGCATCCCTGTTCACTCGCCCTGGCCCTGGTCCTGGCGCCCGCCGCCCAGGCCGGCTGGTTCGACAACCCGGAGCAGGAGGCCGAGGCGCGCTTCCAGCAGGGTGATTACGCCGGCGCCGCCGAGGGCTTCGCCGATCCCTACCGCCAGGGCGTCGCCCTCTATCGGGCGGGTCGCCATGCCGAGGCCGCCGACGCCTTCGCCCATAACCAGAGGCCTAATTTGGCGGATGATGCCGCCTACAACCTGGGTAACGCGCGCTTCCAACTCGGCGATTTCGCCGGGGCCGCCGCGGCCTATGAAGAGGTCCTGAGCCGCAATCCGGCCCATGGCGACGCCCAGCACAATTTGTCCCTCACCCGCTCGGTCCTCGCCCGCATCGATCAGCGGAAGTTCGAGGAGGAGAAGCGGGAGCGGGAAAAGGCCGATCGCCAGGAAAAAGAGGCGAAGGAGTCTCGGGAACAGGGGCAGGAGAAGCAGGAAAAACCTGAGGAGCAGCAGAAGCAGAAAAAGGAAGAGCAAAAACAGCAAGAGAAGCAAGAGAAGCAAGAGAAGCAGGAAAAGCAGGAAAAGCAGGAAAAGCAGGAAAAGCAGGAAAAGCAGGAATCCGGCGAGGAGCAGAAAAAAGAGTCGCAAGAGTCTCAAGAGGCCAAGGAGTCTCAGGAAGGACAAGAGTCCCAGGAGGGCCAGGAGTCCAAGCAGGGCCAGGAGTCCAGCCAGGGGCAGGAGTCCAGCCAGGGGCAGGAATCTGGGCAAAGCTCGGGCCAAAAGTCCGAGGACAAATCGTCTTCCGGGGGTGAGTCCAGCGAGGACAGCCAGGGCGGCGAGGGTCGGCAACAAGAGGAGACCGCCGGCCAGGGTGAGTCCACCGAACAGGACAAGTCTGGTGGCGCCCAGTCCCAGACCGAGGAAGCCCGCGACGGTCAGGAGTCCAGCGAGCAGCAGACCCAGGGCAAGCAAGAGGACGAAAAGCAGGCCGCCGAGGCCGGCGGGTTACCCAAGGAGGTTAAGGAGCAGGACAAGGCAAAGACTGGTGAAACCGCCGAGGAACAGCAGGCTGCCGAGGACGCGGCGGGTCGGGAGGGGGAACGGCAAGCCAAGGATCGGGAGGCGAAAGAGCAGGAGGCCAAGAGCCAAGAGGTCAAGGATCAGGTGGCGAAGGAGAAGGACGCTCGTCAGGATGAAGCCAAGGATAAGGATGCCAAGGGGCAAAAGGCTAAGGAGAGAGAAGCCAAGGCAAAAGAGGCCAAGGATAAGCAGGACCAGGATCAGCAGAACAAAGAGAAACAGGCGGGTAAGCAGGACCAGGGCCAGGACGCCGGCGACCAGGAAGGCCAGGACCAGACTCAGGACGCCGGCGGCGCCAAGCAGGAGCAAGCGTCCGACGCGAAGGAGGGCGGCGAGGAACCCCGGGACCAGCAGACCCCTGGGGGCGGCGACCAGGAGCGCAAGCCCGAGGAGCCGGGTCAGGGTGGGACCCAGGCGGAGATTCAGGCCGGTAAGGCCAAGGATGAAGAGCCCGATGCCCAGGGTCAGGTCGACAAGCCCCAGGCGCCGGCGGCCGAGCCAGGCCCCGGCGCGGGTGAGAAGCCGTCCCCGGCTGGTGGTCGCGGCGACCGTCGCACCCAGGAGCCCGGCATGAGGCCTCCGGAAGGCGCGCCTGAGCCCGGCAGCGCGGACGCGGTGGACCAGTTTGACCAACTGGGCGAACAGCCCGCCCTGGATCCGGGCGCGCCGGGGACCGCCGTCGGCGCCCTCGGCGGCCAGCCCAGTTCGGGTCCGGGCGCCGCCATCCTGGAACAAAGGTTGCGGCAGGTGGAGGGCGACCCCTCCGAACTCATCCGTAACCAGTTTCAGATCGAGGAGATGCGCCAGATCCGCGCCTCGGGTGGCCCGCCCCGCGAGACCCGGCCCTGGTAGGCAACCCGGGTCCCTGGGATGCGTGCTGGCTCCCCATGCACAAGCTATTAGCCTTTGGCGGGATGGTCCGGTCCCATCCCCCCGTGGCACCTGGAGATTATCGAATGCAGCGGGTGATGACGGCGGCAATCGCGCTACTCGCGCTCCTGAGCGGAGGGGTGGAGGCCCAGCAGCCTCCGGGCTATGGCCCGCCCTTCTATTCCCCCTACCCGTCACCCTATGGCCCCTATCGGCCCCAGGACCCCAGCAACGCCCGTGGGGTGCCACCGGTTCAGTTGCCGCCCGCTCAACCGGCCCGGCAGGCCACCCCGCCGCCGGCCGCCGCGACCCCGCCCGCAGCGGCTCCCGGCAAGCCTGCTACCAGCCCAGCCCCAACGGCAATCATGCCTTGGCCCTATTTCCCCATGGGTCCAGCCGGGTTAGCCCCTCCGGTCATTCAGCCGGCCCCGCCTCCGCAGGCCCCTCCGGCCGTCCAGGCCCCGGTCCACACCGCGACTGAGGCACCAGTCGCGGCCCAGGCTCCCGCTAATCCCCCGGTTCAGGCCCCGGCGGTGGCTCAGACTCCCGCTCACACCTCTGCTCAGGTCCCTTCAACAGTTCAGACTCCCGCTCACGCCCCGGCTCACACCCCGGCTCACACCCCGGCTCACACCCCGGCTCACACCCCGGCTCACACCCCGGCTCACACCCCGGCTCACACCCCGGCTCACACCCCGGCGGCCGCTCAGGC
>JADZBU010000237.1 GCA_020851955.1 Chromatiaceae bacterium
CCGCAAGCGGGGAACTTGCGGGGCCGGCACCCATTCCCTAGACCCCCCAGCATGGCCCCATGGAGCGCGATCCCCTCGCCGACGCCCTCGATTGCCTGGTCAAGCTGGGCCTGGACGAAACCCTGTGTCGCCGCGCCCTGGCCGAAACCCGCCGCCGCTGGGGCGGGGGGCAGGTCTATATCCCCGCCCATGATCGCCCCGCCCGCGATGCCGTCATCGCCGCCGCCCTGGCTGATGGCCTACCCGCCCGCGATGCCGCCGCCCGGGCACAAGTATCCGTCTCCACCGTCAAGCGGAGACGGTCGCAATGGTATCGGTAGGGTATGGCCGCCGGGATCGCCGCCTAAGGAACGATCAAATCCGCTGGGAGCGGGCCCAAGGGGCCGTCATTCGGGACTTGGCCCGCCAGCATGGCCTGTCGAAAAGTATGATCTTCAAAATCGTGGCGGAGGTGGAGCTGTTGCCCCCGCCGCCCCGGATCTGGTCAGAACTTGTCCACCATGAAAACGGGGGATTTGGCCCCGTTTATCACGTCTCGCACCCCAAGGGGCGAGCCTTCCGCATGAGTGAAGGCCGACGTGTGTATCCGAGCCCCTGAGAGGCCCCAGGACGCATCCGCCCCGCCCGTGGCTACCCAAATGACTCCCCGCCGCCACCGGGCGCCCTGGGGGCGATTCCGGGGGCTTTGTGGCCAGGCTGGCGCGGGAGACTGTCACCACCAAGAGAGGATTCACCATGAAGATTCGCGACAAGATCCTAAAGGCGGAGGTTGCCGTTCGGGATCGCGATTGCCTGGCGCGTCCGTGTTACCGGCCCCGCCGCGACCCGGGCATCCTGATCCCTGGCACCGGCTACCGCGAGCGGGCGGGCGGGAATGGGGGCTATGAGTGCGGCTGGCGCGAGGTGCACGGCTGCCCGCATCCGCCGCCCCCGGTTCGGGCCGGGAAGGAGGAAGATCCCACCCCATCGGGGCCACCCTGGTCCTGACTCCCCCAAGCCTTGATGCTCAAGATAGCTGGCCAGGCAAGCTATCTCCTCCCCTACCGTCCGACCCACCCACCCGCCAATGGCCAGGCAATCCGCCCCGTCACCCCATGGGCCTATCCTTACCCTCCCCCGGCTGGCGGTCCCCTTAGATCGCCCTTTTTTGGCCATCCGCCAGCCCTCCGCCAGTCAATCCCCCAGAAACCAAAAAGCCACCCGAGCATGGCTAGGATGGCTGATTGAGAAAATTTGCTTACCCCTGCGCTTACCCCGGATAACCCGGCAGAGGGAGCGGATTTTCTAAGTCCTTGATTTTATGGTGCCCAGGGACGGAATTGAACCGCCGACACGAGGATTTTCAGTCCTCATTTCTACCTTCAATATACAGGTGGTCTTGGCCGATTTATAGGGCAAGGTACCAAAAAGGGTACCACCTCCTTGGAATTTACGCTATAGTAACCTTAGGCGCTCCATGCTAATGGACGCGAAGCGAAGCGGCATCAGGGGTGCAACCCTGAGCCGCCTCTTGTCACTACAGACTGAGGTAGCAGCCCATGGCAACCTTCACCAAAATAACACGTTCGGACGGCACCGTCGCGTACAAGGCAAGAATCCGCCGCCAAGGCCACGATGGCGAGACCAGCAAGACCTTTACCACCAGAAAAGATGCCGAACGCTGGGCAAAGCAGTTCGAGGTCCAGTTGGAGCAAGACGACGCGGGGCTGACCAGCGAGGCTAGCCGTCACACTCTGGCCGACGCCATCATCGTGTACCGAGAGGAAAAACTCCCCGAACTGAGCCCCACCACCGCCCGCCCCTACCGGCTACACCTTGATTACTGGAAAAAAAGATATGGTTACCTCAAACTATCGGAGTTGACAGCCGCCAAGATCGACACGGCACGGGACTCCCTCAAGAGCGAAGGCCGCTCCCCGGCCACCGTTAATAGATACCTCGCCAGCCTGGCCAGTGTCCTGACCCTGGCCGTGAAGAGTAAGCACTGGCTTAAAGCCTCACCCGTGCGGGAAGTCAGCAAGCTGACCGAGCGCAACGCTGGGACGCGGTTCCTGAGTGACGACGAATTGAACCGCCTCCTGACCGCCTGCCGGGAGAGCAGTAGCCCTGATCTCTTGCTGGCAGTGCTGCTGAGCATCAGCACGGGGGCCCGCCAGGCCGAGATCATGGGGCTGAAATGGCGAGATATTGACCTAGACCAACAAATCCTCAGGGTCCGGGTCGGCAACGAGACCAGCACCAAAGGGGGCGCCCGTGCATTACCTATCACGGCTGCCGTACTGCCGCTCCTGAAGGAACGATATAAGGAGTATCAGGCCAAGCAACGCGAGGAAAAGGTCACCGCCCTTTGTGATCCGGGTCTAGTCTTCCCCAGCCGGGTCAGCCGTAACAAGCCCGTCCAGTTACGCCAGCCCTGGGAGACCGCCCTTCTCCGGGCCCAGATCAGCAATTTCCGCTGGCATGATCTCAGGCACTCCGCCGCCAGTTTCCTTGCTAAACGGGGGGCAAGCCTGCTGGAAATCGGTAGCATCTTGGGACACCGCTCCGCCAACACCACCAAGCGATACGCCCACTTGACCGAGAAACACGCTCATGATCTGGTGCACGCTATGGCTGACGACCTGCTGCTGGATAAGGCTACCCCGGGGGGCGGGAAATGAATTGCTACCACGACGAGCTACCTTCAGAGATCAAGGTGGCGTGCTACCGAGAGCCTATGACCCCGGAGACACAGACCACAGCCAACTTCGTGCTGGCTACCATTATCTTCTAACTGATTTAGACGGGGTGGCGAAGGGTCGGATCTGTCGATCCTGCGTTGTGGGTCCTTGATGCTACCCCCTCCTCGGTCCCCTAGAGGCTGCAGGCAATGGAAGCGTTGGAAGCAGTGGAATCATTCTTATTTATCAGTGATTTATTCTTATACTTCATGAAAGAATTTGGAAGCACGCCCCTGGATGATTCCACCTGCTTCCAGAACCATCGGGGCTTAACCCATCTATGTAATTGATTTCTGGGTCCATGCCGGCTCGCACCCGGAACCCATGGCCTCGCAGCGGGCGCTCCTGGCGGCAAAAGCATTGCCGCTAGACAAATTGCAGCTGCCAGATGCTATCCGTAACAAACGCCTGGCCCTGCTGCACGACCCCACCTGGGAGCGGGTGGTGGTGAGTCCCGATACCCACCTGCCCGGGATCAGCCTGTTTTCCGCTCCGCGCCGAGTCTGCGTCTCGGCTACCACGGATTATGGGGGCGGTCTGCTGGCGATCGCCGGCGTGCGACCTGACGGTCCCCGGTGGACTTCAGCCTGACGGTTCTGACCAGGCTCGACGCGGCACCCGGGAATCAGAATACGGATGGGTGTCCGCACCCGTCCCGTCACCTGACGGATGAGTGGTAGGATGGCGGGCCAGGGCGGGGCATCACGGGGCTGTCGACCCCCGGAACCGGTGCCGGTCAGGCTGCGGCTTGCCCGCCAGCCACCTGCCTAACGATCTCACACTGAGGAGGGCGCCATGCTCACACCGGCCGATTGCCAGGTTATTGAAGGCCAAACCGCAGCCGACGAAGCGGAGTTCTACGCTGCCGTCCAGCGCGCCATCAATGCGGGTGCCTGGAGTTGGCAAGGACATTACGGGAGGACCATGATGGCCGCCATCAAGGCCGGGGATTGTCTGTTGGGCCGGGTGGCCTGCGATGATGCCTATGGCCACCCCATACCGTCACGCGACCAGGTCGAACCCGGCACCCAGGGTTCCTATGCCTTTGTCGCCATCCACCGCGGCGAGCCCTGGGCCGACCGGCTGGCGGCGCTGTCCTGAGCACCTGACCGCGGGGCTCCCCGGGGCCGGTGGGGTGGTGTCGGTGAGCAACACCTCCGGGTCATGGCGGATTGTTGCGCGCAAACAAGCTGAGGGCCGCCGCGTACTCCCGGTCCAGATCCATGCCGGCATCTATTGACGGGTCCAGTTGCTTGAGCCCGACGTGCATCATGCAGACGATCTGCAGCCCACTGAAGTCGCCGGGGACCAGCCGCAGGTGATACTGGGGTTCGGGGTCGTTCACCTTCAGGCCGCTTTGGCCCAGGGTCGCCATCTCCAGGACGACGGGTGACAGGGCCTCCTTAGTCATCCCGGCAAAACGCTGCAGGGCGCTCAGACAGTAGAAGAGGGCATCATGCCGCAGTGCGCCGACCACCGGGTACCGCCCGCTTGCGGTATAGGCTTTCTCGGCTTAAAGTCTGGTCAGCCCGACCACCGTGGAGTAGCACCATGAACCCTCGCCAAGCCCAGCAAGCACCTCGCCCTGAGGAGACAGGCTGCTGGCA
>JADZBU010000238.1 GCA_020851955.1 Chromatiaceae bacterium
CTGGCGGGTCTCCGGGTGGCTCGGTTCGACGTCGGGTGCGCTTCTGCTCTCAAGAGCCGCAGCACCGCCCTGGCTGAGAATAACGGGTAACTCCGTCTCGGTATATAATCACACGGGGCTGGACAGCCAGCTACTGCCTGATGGGACGCGGCGGTTTTCCGCGCGGCATGGCTCCGCCACCGCTCGGGTCACTGCGCGTCGAATCACTGCTCGCCCCACTCGACCTGGGCCGCCCGCGGGAGCCAAATGATTGCACTCCTTCTGCCATTCGCTATCATTTGAGCCATGAACAGCAAGCACCGCATGACCCTTGAAGCCATTTTCTCCGAGCCAGTCAACGGGAGCATCGAGTGGTCGCGGATCGAGGCGCTACTCACCGCCATCGGCTGCCGGACGATCGAGGGCAGCGGTTCGTCCGTCACCTTCGAGAAAGACGGACATAAAGCAAACTTCCACCGTCCGCACCCGCGCAAAGAGGCGCTGAAATACCGTGTCAAACAGGTGCGCGAATACCTCCAACAACTTGAGATCACCCCATGACCACTGCCAACGTGATGAGCTATCGCGGCTATCAGGCCAGCATGACCTTTGACCCGGATGACAGGATCATCGTCGGGCGCGTGCTCGATATTGACGACATCATCGGGTTTCATGGCGAGTCGGTCCGCGAATTCGAGCAAGCCTTTCATGAGGCCATCGACGACTACCTGGACGCCTGCGAGAAACTCGGACAAGTGCCCGACAAGCCCGTCTCGGGCCGGATGATGCTGCGTGTCGATCCGGCTATTCATGCGGCCGCGCTCAAGGCGGCCAAGCGCGAGCGCACCAGTCTCAACCAATGGGCAGCGCGGGTGCTGAAGCAAGCGGCTCATGATGGGTCGTCCTCGCCCACATCCAGCGCGCACGGAAACCCTGAATAAACCGCCAGCTCGGCATGCGCCATGATGAGCGCGTCGGTCGGTGTCTGGCGTAACCGCTCGGTCGCCGGATGCAGCGTGATCGCCAAGGTCTCCCGGCGCACAGTGAACATGGGCGCGCGCCTCATCCTCGCGCCGACGGTTGGGATGAGGCTTCGGGCCGCACCCAACGCCGCTACCCCACGCTCTGTTTGCCGAGGCTCACCGTCAGTTCGGCGGCAGTGATTTCCTATCCCTCACCGCCCGGCGGCAAAACCATGCTGCACACCCGTCAACAACCGGGATCGCCTAGCAGCCAGACCCGGTATGACGGGCGACAATGCTATGCTCCCCATGATCCCCGACTTCTACTTTGGGTTGACAGGCCTCCCCGCCGGCGAGACCGCGTTCGGCTTGCATGGCAAGCGGGCCGCTCTCATATAGAATGAAATGACAGACCCGAACCCTTGGCCAGGGGCCGGCGCTCGCCGGGGGCCATCCTCACCTTTCGGACGGCATGCGCGATGGAGTACAAAGACTATTACAAGACCCTGGGGGTCCCCCGCGACGCCACCCAGGAGGCGATCAAGCAGGCCTACCGCAAGCTGGCGCGCAAGTTTCACCCCGACGTCAGCAAGGAGCCTAACGCGGAGGCCCGTTTCAAGGAGATCAACGAGGCCAACGAGGTCCTGAAGGACCCGGAAAAGCGGGCTGCCTACAATGCCCTCGGCAATCAATGGCGCGCGGGCCAGGAATTCCGACCGCCACCCGGTGGGGGCGGCTTCCACCGGGAGTTTCATTTCGGCACGGGCGGCCCCGGCGACGCGGGCGGCTTCAGCGACTTCTTCTCCAGTCTCTTTGGGGGCGGCTTTGGCGGCGCCGGCGGGGATGCCTTCGGCGG
This sequence comes from Chromatiaceae bacterium, assembly GCA_020851955.1. Classification (GTDB taxonomy): domain Bacteria; phylum Pseudomonadota; class Gammaproteobacteria; order Chromatiales; family Chromatiaceae; genus M0108. Next base: position 1,798 of record JADZBU010000238.1, read on the forward strand.
GGCCCGGCGCGGTGCCGGCGCGCGGCGCGAGGAGATGTTCCGGCAACGGGGCCAGGACCAGACCGCCCATGTCGAGATCAGCCTGGAGGAGGCCTTCGCCGGCGGGACCCGGGAACTGCGCCTGGAGACCCCGGTCCAGGACGGCCAGGGCTATGTCAGCTCTCAGACGCGCACCCTCAAGGTGCGCATCCCCGCCGGCGTCAGCCAGGGGCGCCAGATTCGCCTTGCCGGTCAAGGCCAACCCGGCTTTGGCGGCGGCCCCGCGGGCGATCTCTACCTGGAGGTCAAGCTCAAACCCCATCGCCTCTATCAGACCGATGGCCGCGATATCCTGCTCCATCTGCCCATCGCCCCCTGGGAGGCCGCCCTGGGGGCCAGCGTCCAGGTGCCGACCCTGGGCGGTACCGTCACCCTCAAGATCCCGGCGGGCAGCCAGACCGGCAAGCGCATGCGCCTCAAGGGGCGCGGCCTGCCCGGCGATCCCCCGGGCGACCAGTTGGTGATCCTCGAAATGGTGACACCGCCCGCGGACACCCCCGAGGCCAAGGCCCTCTATCAGCGCATGGCCGACACCCTGGCCTTCGACCCCCGCGCCCACCTCGGAGGCTGACACCATGAATCAGTCCCACGACATCGTCCAAGGGGTGATCCTCGATGAAAACCTGACCTTGGCGCTGAAGGATCTCACCGACCTGTGCGGCATCAGTGACGAACTCCTGGCCCTGCTCGTGGGCGAGGGTCTGCTGGCGCCGCGCGGCGAATCCCCCGCCGACTGGCGCTTCGACGGCCTCCAAGTGCGCCGCATCCGCCGCGCCCTGCGTCTCAGCCATGACCTGGAACTGGATTGGCCCGCCACCGCCCTCGCCCTGGACCTGCTCGACGAGATCGACCGGCTGCGGGAGCGGCTCCAGGGCCTGGAGTCGCAAGGGGCGCGCTGGGACTAGCCCCTGCTGGCACAGCCCTCGACTTCCGGTCTTATCCCCCTCCCCGCTATCAGGACCCCTCGTACCCGCGTGCCGAGCCCTTCGGCGCCCCCCCCGGACCCCCGCAATCGCGGCTGAATATCGGCTAGCACCGACTGGCCCGGCATGTTACGGTGACTTGCATCGAAATGCCGATGCATGGGCTTGCGATCCGGCTTGATCCCTGGACGTTCAACCCATGCCGGCCTAACAGTTCAGGCGACAAAGGGGATTCAGGATGCAGATACGGGTTGGATACGAGCTGGTTTACGAGTGTCCGCGGCCGACACCCATGTTACTGACGCTGAATATCCATTTCAGCCGCGCCTCCGACGTGGTCGTCGCTGATCACATCATCACCAACCCGCCCCGGCCCATCAGTGCCTACCGTGACGGTTTTGGTAACTGGTGCAGCCGCATCGTCGCGCCCCCGGGCCAGATCCGCATCTCCTCGGATGCCCTCGTCAACGACAGCGGCCTGCCGGACGAGGTCCATCCCTCTCTGGCGCAACATGCCGTGGAGGATTTGCCGGCGGACACCCTGGTGTATCTGTTGGGCAGCCGCTACTGCGAGACCGACCGCCTCTCCGAGACCGCCTGGTCGCTCTTCGGGCAGACGCCCCCCGGCTGGCCGCGGGTGCAGGCCATTTGCGATTATGTCCACGGTCATATCACCTTCGGCTATGAACATGCCCGGGCGACCAAGACCGCCCTGGAGGCCTTCCAGGAACGCACCGGCGTCTGCCGTGACTTCACCCATCTGGGGATCGCCTTTTGTCGCGCCATGAACATCCCCGCGCGCTACTGCACCGGCTATCTGGGCGACATCGGGATTCCCGTCACGGGGCCGATGGATTTCTCGGCCTGGTTCGAGGCCTACCTGGGGGGACACTGGTACACCTTTGATCCGCGCAACAATGTCCCCCGCATCGGGCGGGTGCTGATCGCCCAGGGCCGGGACGCGGCGGATGTGCCCATCAGTCACACCTTCGGCCCCAATGAACTCAAAAGCTTCAAGGTCTGGGCGGACGAGGTGGTCGGTCAGCCCCGGGGCTGACGCCGGTGCCGAAGACGGTTCCCCCGCCCGACCAGCAACCCCCCGCACTACTGGCCGCCGACGAGCCCCCCGCCTTTGAGGTCGTCAACCGCCAGGGTGGCGGCATGGCTCTGCTCCTCTGCGATCACGCCGCCAATCGGGTCCCCCGCCAACTCGGCTCCCTGGGCCTGAATGCCGCCCAGTTGGCGGACCATATCGCCTGGGATCCCGGCGCGGCGGAGGTGGCGCGGCGCCTCTCGGCCCATCTCGACGCGCCCCTGGTTTTGAGCGGCTACTCGCGCCTGGTCATCGACTGCAACCGGCCCCTCGGCCACGTCCAATCCATCGCCGAACAGAGTGCCGGTGTGCCCATCCCCGGCAATCTCAACCTCTCCGACCCGGAGCGTGAGTGCCGCGGGGCCACCCTCTTCCGACCTTATCACGACGCCATCGCCGGGTTGCTCACTGAACGCCGCCAGCGGCCGACCCTGCTGCTGAGTATCCACAGCTTCACGCCCGTTCTGAATGGCCAGCAACGGCCCTGGCAGGTGGGCATCTCCCACTGGCGGGATCGAGGGCTCGCCGACTTGCTGATCCAGGCCCTCGCCCGGGATCCGGCCCTGACGGTGGGGGACAACGAGCCCTATCCGATCGAGGCCAGCACCGACTTCACCCTCATCCACCACCTGGAGGACCGGGGCTTGCCGGGCGTCATGATCGAGATTCGCCAGGACGAGATTCGCACCCTGGCGGGTGCCACGCGCTGGGCCGGGCGCCTCGCCGCGGCCTATCGGCTGATCGAGGACGAGGCCCAGGGCTTGGTCGGCCCGATACGGGAGGCCTGATGAGCACTACCAAGGCGACCGAACCAGCCTGATCCCAGATCGGGGCCACTCAGACCCAGGCCCGACGGGCCGGTGCCCCTCGGGCGACCCGGGCAGGGTGGTCAAACCACTAGACTCAGCCGGGCGAGCGGGGTACAAAGGGCCAGGAAGAGGCACCGCCACCCCTTGAATGAGCGCTCCCATGTGACCAATCCCGAAATTCTGTCCCAACTCAGCGGCTTGCAAACCATGATGGCCGATCTGTTGCGGGGCCTGCCCGCCCCCGAGGCCAACCAGCGCTTCCACCCCCGGCTCGCGCCCCTGGCCTGGTATCTGGGTCGCTCCGTCTATCGCGAGCTTCATTGGCTACGGGAGATCCTGGCGGGAGACGCGGACCTGGCGGAACGGGTCCGCCCCATCTTCGCGAGCCAGGAAGCGGATGCCCCCGCCGAACGGCTGCCCCCGCTGGACCATCTGCTGGCCTGGGCCGGGGAAGTGCAGGGCGAGCATCTGCGCCGGCTGGCAACCCCCGGGGCCTTGCCGGACAGCCCCTGGCTCCAGGGTGACCGCCTGGCCTGGTTCCTGCTCCAGGAGACGGCGCGGGATTACGAAGCCATGCTCTGGGTCTTGCTCGCCCGCCGCCTGTCAGGGTCCGAGGAGGCCCCCGGCGGCGAACCCTTGCGGGTCCGGTCGCCCTCCACCCTGTCGGTGGCGATGACTCAGGGCCACTACCGTATCGGTTCCCGCGACGAGTCCTTCGCCTATGACAACGAATTCCCGCCCCAGGCGGCGGAGCTATCCAGCTTCCGCATCGCCCAACTGCCCGTGGCCAATGCCGAGTTCCTGGGCTTCATGGCGGCGGACGGCTATGCCCGCCCGGAACTCTGGGATGCGGAGGGTCAGGCCTGGCTGACCAGCAGCCAGGCCCAGGCCCCCTGGTACTGGCGTCGAGACGACCAGGGGCACTGGTTCGGCCTGGGTCTCAACGGAGCGCGCCCCCTGAGCGCCGAGGAGCCGGTCGCCGGCCTCAATCGTCACGAAGCCCGGGCCTATGCCGCCTGGGTGGCGACCTTGGGGGGCGAACTCGCAGGGGCCGTGCTCCAGCATGAATATCAGTGGGAGATCGCCGCCCGCGCCGGCCATCTGCAGGGCACGGGCCGGGTCTGGGAGTGGTGCGCCAATCCCTTTCATCCTTATCCGGATTTCAGCCCCTCCCCGGAGCCCTCGGCCTCCCAGC
>JADZBU010000239.1 GCA_020851955.1 Chromatiaceae bacterium
AGCCATAGACGATTTCCGCCTGGCGCATCTGCCAGACACACTCGGAGACGCGATGCTGACTGCCGCGCACGGCGTCGTGACCGACCCGGAAGGCGGGCCAGGAAATGGCCTTGGTCCACTCCTCGGGAACGTTGGAATTAGGGAGCACCGAGGCGCGGATGCGCTTGCCCGTGGCGGCATGACAGGTGGCGCAACTAAAGTCGCTGATGCCCGCCCGACGATAGAAGAACTCCTCGCCCGCCGCCCGCATCGCCTTTTCCATGGGATGATCCATGGGGGGGTTCCAGGGCATGCCATTGGATTGCATGGCGATGTAAGTCTGGAGCTTCACCAGGTCGGTGTTGCCGTGCTTGTCCTTGAGTTCCTTATCCTCGGCCGTGAAGCCCTGGAGGCTCTTCATGCAGTACATGAGACGGCTCTCCAGGTCCATCACCTTGCCGGTGTCGGCAAAGTAGCGCGGCATCTCGACATAGGCCCCTTCGAGGACGCCGGGACCCTTGCCAAAATCGCACTTTTCGAGGGAGGCCTTGTTGGGACCACGGGGCTCCTTGAAGAGGATCTCCCCCTGTTCGGCGATCCAGTGGGCCGGTTCATCCTCCATCATCATGAGGTTCTGTTCGCTCTGAGTCAGATAGGCCGAATCGGTACTATCGATCAGAGCGTGGAGCACTTCCTGCGGAGTCTGGTCGGGGGCGGCCCATACCGGGCTGGCCACCGCGAGCATTAGGGGTAACGCACTCAGGGCGTTTTTATACATGACATCCTCCTCTGGGGCGGGTTAGCGGGCGAAGGGCAACGGCCGGGTCCGTCGGCACTACTTGACCTTGACCGTACCGGAACCCTTCTCGCCCTTGTTATCGACCCAGCGCACCTCGATGCTGTCGCCCACGGCCACATCCTTCAGGGATACCGAAAAGAAGGGGTTGGTGGAAATGGCCCCGCCCCAATCGGCCTCGAGCATCAGCTTGCCGTTATGCAGCAATTCGACGGTCTCGATGTAATGGGCCGGGATGACGGCACCCTGGGGGTCCTTGCGGCGCCCGGTCTCCATGGGGTGGGTCATGAGGGCCTTGACCTCGCACTTGCCATCCTTGAGGGCGGCGCGGAGTTTGACTTCTGACATGGGATTCTTCTCCAAAAACAGGGATCTTCAGGTTGCCGGCTTAACCGCCACAGCCGCCGACGGTGACCTTGACGTTGGTACGGGCGCTATAGAGCTTGCCACCCGCCTGCACCACGGCGATCACGTCGCCGCTTTCACCCATCTTGACGCGGGTGGAGATATCGGGCACGCAGCCGGGCTTGAGACTGAAGCGAGCCACAAAGGGCGTGGGATTCTTCTCGGAGAAGATGCTGATCGACTCCACATTCTCGAGTTGCTCGGCATTGATGGAGATGGGCACCACGGCGCCGTTCTCGGCGATGCCGGGGGCCTTGAGCACCACCTTGTCGCTGGCCTCCAGCGTGCTGGAGCCAAACACCTTGGTCAAGGCGTCGTCCAGGGTGGTGGCGTGGAAGGCTTCGGCGGGCCAGGCGGCCATGGCCAGGCGGGGCAGGATCAGTCCGGAGGCAGCCAGAACCGCCCCCCCGGCCAGGGTGCCCTTGATGAAAAGTCGGCGTTGTTGCTGTTGCAGTGTCACGGTCTTGACCTCCTCGGTTGATAAAGTCATGGCTGAGTTAGATCGTCTGGATATTATCATCGACCTTGGGCGCCGACAAAATTGGGAATTTCCCGAATGGGCTATTGGGGTATTCCAGAATATTCGGTTATTTAGCAAATTATTATATACGCGGATTAATGGGCTTGCGGCCAGGTGCCCGAGGCGGCTCAAGGGGCGTCCGCATCCTCCGGGGACAGAGCGCAGGAGTTGAACTCCAGGTTGGCCCGGGACCCGATCGCCCGGACTACGGTACCCAGAGTCAGGCCCTGGACGAGGATGGAAAAGACCACCACGATGTAGGTCACGGAGACGATCACGTCGCGGTACTCACCGTCGGGCACGGCCAGGGCCATGGCCACCGAGACGCCGCCGCGCAGACCACCCCAGGTGAGAATCGCCACCACCCCGGGCGAGGCGGTGCGAAACCGGGTGAGGGCCGCCAGGGGCAGGCCGGTGCTGATGGCCCGGGCCAGCAGGACCAGGGGAATGGCCAGCAGGCCGGCCAGGATGATGGAGCCACTCAGGGTCAAGACCATGACCTCGAGCCCGATCAGTACGAAGAGGACCGAGTTGAGAAATTGGTCGACCAACTCCCAGAAACCATCGACATAGCGGATGGTTTCGGCGGACCAGACCCCAACGCGCGCCAGATTGCCGATGAAGAGACCCGCGATGACCACGGTAATCGGCGCCGAGACGTGCCAATGCTCGGCCACCGCATAGGCGCCGCTCGCCACCGCCAGCGTGATGAGGACCTCCACCTCGTAGTTGTCGATGCTCCGCATCAAACGACAGGCCAGGGCGCCGCTGAACAGGCCCAGGGCCAGGCCCCCCAAGGCCTCCCACAGGAAGGCGCCCAAGACCGTGCCAAGGCCCATGTCCTCCCCACTCATGGCGATCTCCGCCAGCATGAGGAACAGCACCACCGCCAGACCATCATTGAACAAGGATTCGCCGGTGATCTTGGTTTCCAGACTCTTGGGCGCCGCGGCCTGCTTGAGGATACTGAGCACCGCGATGGGATCCGTCGGTGAGATCAGAGCCCCAAAGAGCATGCAATAAATCAAGGGCATGTGCAGCCCCACCAGGTAAAACAGCAGCCAGGCGCCCAGGCCGACCAGGAGGGTGGAGAGGAGGACACCCAGACTCGCGAGGAGCAGAATCGGGATCTTGTAGCGGGCCAGGTCGGAGACCTTGATATGTAAGGCCCCGGCAAAGAGCAGGAAACCCAACATGCCATGCAGGACGGCGTCGTCGAAGGCGATGCTGTCGAGCATCCGCTTGACATCCTGCTCCAGCCCGTCGCTGCCGGGAATGGGCATCAGCAGGGTCAAGGACATGAGTAAGGCGATCAGCATCAGGCCGATGGCGGTCGGCAGCTTGAGAAAGCGGGCGTTAAACCAACTAAAGAGGGCGGAGAGGGTGATCAGGATGGCGATGATGTCGAATAATCTCATGAAAGGGTCTGCTCCCAGTCCGCGGACAAAGCGGTAAGACGAGGGCGCTTAGCGAGCCCCCTGGTTGGTGATGTGGCGGGGTGATTATAGAACCAGGAGAGCGATCCAGGGCCGGGCTTGCGGGGATTAGCCTGGCCGGGTACCTTGGCGCCCTCCGCCGCTCGCCGGGGTGGCAAGCCTTCCTCCCTGCTAGTCCCTCTCAATTCAGCGCAGGTGCTCCGTGACCCATCTCCATCTCGCCAGACAGCCGCTGGGATTTTTCCCCACGCCCATCCACGAACTCACCCACTTGGGCAAATTGCTGGGCGGGCCCAGGATCTTCATCAAGCGTGACGATCTGACGGGCCTGGCTTGTGGGGGCAACAAGACCCGCAAACTCGAATATCTGGTCGGCCAGGCCCTGGCGGAGGGGGCGGACACCCTCATTACCGCCGGTGCCATGCAATCCAACCATTGCCGGCAGACCGCCGCCGCCGCGGCCAGTCTCGGGCTGGAATGTCATCTGGTCCTGGGTGGCGCCGAGCCGGCGACCGTCAATGGCAATCTTTTGCTGGATCAGCTCCTGGGGGCCAAGATTCACTGGGCGGGCGATCATCGCAAGGGCGAGGACATTCCGATGCTGGCCGAGCAATTGCGCCGCGCCGGGCGACGACCCTACACCGTTCCCTATGGGGGCTCGACCCCGTTGGGCGCCACGGGATTCGTGGAGGCCCTCTACGAACTCGACCGCCAGACGACCGCCCTGGGGATGGATTTCGATCACCTGTTATTTGCATCGAGTTCTGGCGGAACCCAGGCAGGGCTGATGGTGGGCAAGCGGCTCCTGAATAAGAACTACCAAATCACCGGGATTGCCATCGACAAGGTCGGCGACGGGCAAAAATCCTTGGGTGAGCTGATTCTGGAATTAGCCAACGCCACGGCGCAATTCCTGGAGACAGCCATCCGCCTGTCCCCCGCTGAAGTGCAGCTTGACGAAGGTTACGCGGTCAGCGGTTATGGCGAAATCAGTGCCGGTGATCGGGAAGCGATCCAGCTGCTGGCCCGCCACGAGGGGATTTTGCTGGACCCGGTCTACACCGGGCGCGCCATGGCTGGTCTGATCGACAGGGTCCGCAAGGGGTGCTATGGAAGGGACGAGAAGCTCTTGTTCTGGCATACGGGTGGCGCCCCGGCGCTGTTCGCCTATGCGTCCTCGCTTGGGGAACCAGCGACTGCGGCGCATTGAAGCCCTCGCCGTGAGTGGGACGGTTGGATGTCCTACCCCTCGCCCAACCGGGAACCCCCGACCGACAGATGGAGCCTTCGCTGATCTTCCGCAGCCGGTAGTAGTCGAGCTCGACCTCTTCGTCGAACTGATAACCTGGACCGCTTTTCCGCCTCGGCAGCTTGAGCGCCAGATGACGCAGATAGGTGAAGAGCTTTTCACGCATCGACCCTGGTGTAGCCATCGCCAAGCATGACCAACTCGATAGCGGTTTAAAAGGCGGCTTCGCTGGTCGCTTACATTGCTGCAGCCTTTACTTGTCAGTGTGCCTGGTTAAAGCAATGGCGTTGCCATCAACTAGGTCGTCGGCGGTGTAGGCTTGATCCGCCCGGTTGGGCTTGTCCGGATAGCGCAGACGTAAGCGCCCATGCGCGACCATTGGTGTGAGAAAACGTGAACGCAGCCCATCCGGGTGGCGGTCCAGCAACTCAGCCAGGTGGTTTCGTGTCAGCCAACGGCCATGGCAAAGCCCCAAAATGATTCTTTCCATTTCATCGGGTTGCAGTCTTTGCTGGTTTCTTGCCGTGGCGGCAATCGCCAGCAGATCCTCGCTATGTTCGGAGGTCTCCGCCTTATGTATGGAGCTCGCGACCTTATGTACGGAGTCCTCGGCCTTATGTTCGGAGTCCCGATCCTTATGTAGGGAGCAGCCCGCGTCCGGCAGCCGGTAGCGGCTCCACCGTCCCTGCCCCTCTTGCAGCAACGCACCCTTGGCCACCAGCCCCTGGAGCAGGCGGGTCACATCCGCCGAGTGGATGGTGCAGATCTGGCGCATACGGGAATTATCGACCGTCCCTTCGATATCCGCGGTGACCAGTGCCTGGACCTCGTTCGTGCTGAACTGCTTGAACTTCTTGCCGAAAAATCCTTCCAGCCTGGCCAGCGATTCATCGGGAATGAGACTGACCATCGGCAGCCGCCAACTAACCCGATCCGGCTGGACCTGATCGCGCAGCATCGGCGAACGCCAATGCTGCGACGCCCATCCCCGACGCATCTTGTCTACCCCGGAACCCGCCTTCTCGGCCGCGCCGATCAGCATGAACATGGTTTGCAGCGCCTTGTTGCGGGACTCACTGACATTGCCCCGCAGCAACTGGTCGATGGAGACCAATAGTGTACCGGGGTTGGAAAACTCGAAACCATCGCGGAGTTTTTCCACCACGATGCCACCCTGGCCGTTGTAGTCGGCATGGATCAGGGCATTGACCAACGCCTCGCGGATCGCCTCTTGAACCTCGGTCTCCCCCTTACGGAAGAGATCGGCATCGAGCCGGAAAGGCAGCTTCAGGTCAGCGACCAAACGCCGTGCCACCCTCAGGTAGAACTGGAACAGATTGGGATGCCAAGTGCCGTCAGCGGTAAGCCGGTCGCTCCAGCGCTCGGCCGGGTCGTCGGAGAGTCGTTCCCGGTAGTCCACATGGTAACCGGGCTGCGCTTCGCGCAAGGTCTCGTCCCGACCGAACATCAGCAACCCGGCAAGTGTCAGCCCCTGGGCACCTGTCTTACGGTCGCACCGCCACCCACCAAGCTTGGTCAGAAATCCTCCATCGTCCTCGCTCAGCCAGGGGTGGGTCGGTTTGTGAGAGGCGAGGCGCTGGCGGTACTGGTGCAGGCTGGCCAAATCCAATTCCGCAAGCCCAAAGTCCTCCAGCATTCGGTTGTCCGCCGGCTCGTCGGACCGATCCGACAGCATCCGGCCGACCTCCTGCTCGGTGCAACGGTAATCACCCTCGTAGTTGCGACGATAGGTGCCGGTGAGGGGGTTCTGCCCGAGGAATACCGGGCGCTGGTAGCGCGTTGCCTGCACTACGCGAATGGCAAGGATCAGGCCATCGGGGTGCGTGACCTCCGCCAGATCGGTATCCCCGCACAGATTGAGATTCACTTTACCGCGATTGTTGACCGTATCCCAGAATGCCTTCTTGAGCTTGCGTGGCTCACGTACCCCGCTGACCCGGCCATCGTCTTCCACGCCAAGCAGGATCACCCCGCCATGGCTGTTGGCCATGGCGCTATAGGTCTCCCACAAACTCAGCGGCAACCCACCCTTGGCCGACTTGAACTCCAGGTCGTCACCCTCGGCCCAATCGAGCTGAACCAGGATGTTGAGTGGGTTAATAGGCTGAGTGGTCATGCGCGCATCGCTTCCAAATTGTCCCAAAACTTGGGCTGGGTGTCCTCGAGGAAGACCAGCGTCTCAACCGGAAAAAGCGCGCGCTCACGGTCGAAGCCTTGAGCCTTGAACCGCGTTTAACCATTGGCCAGTAGCACCGAGGTGAGCGTGCCTTCGCCCGGATGTTGTCCAACTGGACGCGGGAGGACGGGTCCGACGCACCAAGTCCCCTACACCAAACCCCCTACTCCAAATCCGCCAGCAACTCCCCCGGGTCACAGACGATGCCCTCTCCGTCGGCGCTCGGCTCCAGCATCAGCAGCCGCCCGGCCTTGGCCATGCCCGGGAGCCAGACCCCCCGCAACTCGGCAAGCCCGACCCGCTCGGGCTGGCAGTCCGCCCAGTCGGCGGTGGCAAGGGCCTGGGCCGCCACGGGGCTTGACCAGAAGGGGAAGCAGGGCCCCTCCTCATCGTGAAAGGCTACATAGCCGCCCTCCCCCTTCAGGGCCCAGAGGGCACCGGCCGCCAGGGTCCGGGTGAGAAAACCGCCGTAACCCTCGTCATCGCCCGTAATTTCTTGGGTCGTTGCCTTGCTCATGTCCCCTACCCCGTTCAAAGTTTGAGTGCCGCAGCCAGGGCTTCGGCCATGGCCCGCCTGCGGGTACCGGACCCGGCCCCATGGACGCTGTTGCTCGTCTCGGTCCCGAACCTGGGCACCGCTCTGGTAGCAAACTAAATCAGGACGGGTCCCGGGGCTCCGATCGGGCCCGCCGGACGGCGAGGACAGCCGCCGCGAATCCAACCAGGCTCCCCACGGGATTCCTACCCGCCCACGCCACCATGATAGGGCCGGCTCAGTTCATGGACGGCCTCTACCAGGGCGGCGGCGTGATCCGGCTCCACATCGGGATGGATACCGTGGCCGAGGTTGAAGACATGTCCCGTGCCCGGGCCATAACTGGCCAGGATGGCGGCGGCCTCGGCGCGAATGCGATCCGGGCTGGCATAGAGCAGACAGGGGTCCATGTTGCCCTGCAGGGCCACCCGACTACCCACCCGCTGGCGGGCGTCGGCCAGATCCGTCGTCCAATCAATGCCCAGGGCATCACAGCCACTGGCGGCCATGGCCTCCAGCCACTGGCCACCGCCCTTGGTGAAGAGGATGACGGGGACCTTGCGGCCCTCGGCCTCGCGGGTCAGACCAGCGACGATGCGGGCCATGTAGGCCAGGGAGAAGTCACGGTAGTCGCGGGGGGTCAGGGAGCCGCCCCAGGTGTCGAAGATCATGAGGGCCTGGGCGCCGCTGGCGACCTGGGCGTTGAGGTATTGGGTCACGGCCTCGGCGACGACGGCGAGCAGCTCGTGCATCAGGTCCGGCTGGTCGAACATCATCGCCTTGCTGCGGGCGAAGGCCTTGGAGCCACCGCCCTCGACCATGTAGGTGGCCAGGGTCCAGGGACTGCCAGCGAAGCCGATGAGGGGCGCGCGCCCGTCCAACTCACGGCGGATCAGAGACACGGCGTCCATGACGTAACCCAGATCGGTCGCCATGTCCGGCACCCCCAGCCGCCGCACATCCTCCCGGGTGCGGACCGGGCGCTCGAAATGGGGCCCCTCCCCCTCGGTGAAATAGAGGCCCAGGCCCATGGCATCCGGCACCGTGAGGATGTCGGAAAAGAGGATGGCCGCATCCAGGGGAAAGCGCTCCAGGGGCTGCAGGGTGACCTCGCAGGCCAACTCCGGATTCATGCAGAGGTCCATGAAACTACCGGCGCGGGCCCGGCTGGCGCGATATTCCGGGAGATAGCGGCCGGCCTGACGCATCATCCAGATGGGCGTGTAGTCCACGGGCTGCCGCTGCAGGGCGCGCAAAAAGGTATCGTTCTTGAGTTGGATCACGTGGCTGGATTCCGGGCGAGGGTGGCAAAGGGGAGGGTTTGTTGTTCCGGGTGGGAATTCTACACCCAGGCGAGCCCGAAATTGCCGCGGGCCGCGCCCCTGGCCCGCGGGAAAGGATCAGGCCAGGGACTCGCCTTCGTAATGTTCCAGCAAGCGATGGTAATCCTCGAAGCCGACAATCGCGCGCATGGTGGCGAAATCGACCCGGCGCGCGGGGACACGGCCGGCCTTGAGGTCCGCCAGGGCCTCGCGCATGGCGAAGACGGCGCTGTTGAGGAGGGTCAGGGGGTAGGCGGCAATCTTGTAGCCCATGGCGGCGAGGACCGCCGGTGGCAGCAGGGGCGTAACCCCCTCCTCCAGCATGTTGGCCATCTTGGGACCGGGCAGGGCCTGGCAGAAGGTCCGCATCTCGGCCTCATCCTGGGGGGCTTCCAGAAAAAGGATGTCGGCGCCGAGATCGGCAAAGGCTTGCAGGCGCCACAGGGCCTCCTCCAGGCCATGGCTGGCGCGGGCGTCGGTCCGGGCCATGACGAGGATGTCGGCCCCCGCCTCCCGGGCCTCCACGGCGGCGCGGATGCGGGCGCAGGCCTCGGCGCGGCCCACCACCGCCTTGCCCTGGGTGTGGCCACAGCGCTTGGGGGCGACTTGATCCTCGATCATGATGCCGGCGAAACCGGCCCGGGCGTAGCCCTCCAGGGTCCGCCGGACATTAAGGGCGTTGCCGTAGCCCGTGTCGCCATCGGCGATGACGGGAATGGACACGGCCTCCAGGATGGCGCGGCCCTGGTCGAGCATCTCGCCATAGGAGATGAGGCCCGTATCCGGCCGGGCGAGCCGGGCGGCGGCGACGGCGAAGCCGCTCATGAAGGTGAGGGCAAAGCCGGCCTGTTCGATCAGACGGGCGGAGAGGCCATCGAAACAGCAGGGCATCAGGAGGAAATCAGGACCAGCGAGCAGCTGGCGGAGACGATCGGCTTGGGGGTTCATGGGGCTCTGGGCTCTTCTGTCTCCCGCCCGCATCGGTTGCGCCAGATCGCTGCGAACGGGAATGCCAAGGCAATCCGCCAGGCGCAAAAAAGGGCGGGGTTGGCCCGCCCTCTTGGCTTAACCTCTCCGTGACGAGAGGCTATCCGGAGACCCGCGTCACTCCTTGACCCAGTCACCGAAGTTATCGGTGGTTTTCTCCTCGCCATCGGCGTAGCCGGCCTCGTAGGCCTCGGTCAGGCGCTGCTCCTCGCGCTTGGGGTTCAGCAAAAACCCGCATTGCCAACCCTGAATGTACTCGTCATCGACACCCATCTGCTCCATTTTGGTGACGGCGTCGTAATAGAACTGGTTCATTTTCCTGTCTCCGAGCTATAGCGATGATGAGGTCAAAGCCTCCGAAACTTATGATTTTTTTCGCGGATTGACAGTGATGGTGATCTCGCGTCGGATCCAACCCGTCCCGCACCGCTCCGCGTGCATCTCGTCGCTGGGCGACTTCCCGGAGCCTTGTCGGTGCCACCCAAGGGGTGTCCGCTAGCCAGCAACCCGAGAACCGCGCCTCGCCAAATCAGACCAGGGTCCACCTTGGACCCGACCTCGCCACCGCCACCAGGGTCTCTTTGCCGATCCAGTCGGGTTCCCAGGTACGCGCGAGGCGCA
>JADZBU010000240.1 GCA_020851955.1 Chromatiaceae bacterium
CCTTCGCCCGGGTCGATGCCGCCCGGGGCGCGGAATCCCTGACCTATTTCGAATTCGGTACCCTGGCCGCCCTGGATCTCTTCCTGCGCGCCCGTCCCGACCTGGCCATTCTGGAGGTGGGCCTGGGTGGCCGGCTGGACGCGGTCAACCTCTTCGACGCCGACCTGGCCATCATCACCAGCATTGGCCGCGACCACATGGCCTGGCTGGGGGAGACCCTGGACGAGATCGCCCTGGAAAAGGCCGGCATCCTGCGTCCGGGGCGCCCGGTCCTGTTCGGTCACCGCCAGCCCCGGCCGGTGCTGCTGGCCAGGGCCGCGGAACTGGGCTGTCCGGCCCAGGCGCTGGGCCGCGATTTCGACTGGACGGAGGAGCCGCCCGGCTGGCGCTGGACGGGCCCAGGCCTGCCGCCCCTGAGCCTGGCCACCCCGGCCCTGCGCGGCCTCGTCCAATTCGACAACGCCGCGACCGTCATCATGGCCACCCGGCTTTTGAGCGATCGGCTGCCCGTTTCCGTGGCCCATCTGCGTCAGGGGCTGCAACGGGCCCGCCTGCCCGGCCGCTTCCAGGTGTTGCCGGGCCAGCCGACCTGGATCCTGGATGTCGCCCATAATGGCCCGGCGGCCCAGGCCCTGGCCGCGAATCTCGCCAGCTTCCCCTGCCTGGGCCGCCGCCATGCCGTCCTGGGCCTGCTGGCGGACAAAGAGCCGGCGGCCGTGGCCGGTCCTCTCCTGGCGTGGGCGGATTGCTGGCATCTGGGCGCCGCGGCCAATCCCCGCGCCCTGCCGGTGGCCGAATTGCGCGCCGCCCTCGCGGCCCTGGGGACGGAACGGGGGCTCACCTTGAACCTTAAGGAATACGGCGGGATTGAAGCGGCCATCGCCGGCGCGAAGGCCAGCGCCCTGACGGGGGACTGCATCCTGGCCTACGGCTCCTTCACCACGGTGGAGGCGGTGCTGCGCGGCCTGCCCGGGACCAGCCACGGCCTGGCCGCGCCCGGGGCCTGATGCACGGCCGGGTTGGCCGGGATCGTCAATAGCCTGGCCGGCTATTGCTATAATCTCCCCATAGGGTCGGCCGAGGTCCCCAGCCTCGCGTCCAGAAATAAACCATGTCGGTCAAATGGGCCAAGGCGCCCCAGGGAGTACGCGATGGAGGAAGGGTCCAAGCGACGTCTGATCGGGGCTACGGTGGTCGTGGTCCTGCTGGTTACCTTTGTGCCCATGGTGCTAGAGGAGGCTCCCACGCCCCCGGCGACCGCTCCGGTCTCGGAGGTGGCGCCGCGGGATCAGGCTCGCCCGGAGATGGATGCCGAGTTTCGCCAGCCCGTCAAGCAGTCCCCCCTCGCGACCATCACCGAATTGCCGCCACCCGACCTCCTGACGTCCTCCGAGCGCGACATGGCGGCCTCCCGGGTCGATATGCCGGTAGCCAAGCTGGCCACGCCGCCCAAGGGTACCGAGGTGCAAAAGCCAAAGGAGGCCGCCAAGGACCCCAAGAAAGAGGCGGCCAAGGAGCCCAAGAAGGAGATCGCCAAGGTAACCCCTCCCAAGGAGGCCGCCAAGGAAAAGGAGCCCGCCAAGCCCGCCGAGCCGGGCCCCAAGAAGACGGGTGCCGGCTGGGTCTTTCAGGTGGCCAGCCTCTCGGAACGCGCCAAGGCCGACGAGATGGCGGGCAATCTCAAGTCCAAGGGCTTTCCGGCCTTCGTGGAGACGGCGGAGGTCAACGGCAAGACCTATTTCCGGGTGCGCGTTGGGCCCCGGAAGGAGCGTAAGGACATCGACGCCCTGGCCGCCGCCGTGCGCGACAAGACCGGCCAGTCCGGGCAGGTGCAGCGTTACTAGGCCTGGCTTGCCCGCAAGACCCGTCACCGCCATGCCGACGCCCGCCCGCCGATGACCCTCAACTGGATCGACGCCAGCATCCTGGGCCTCATCGCCCTCTCGGCCCTGATTGGCCTGGGGCGGGGTCTGGTGCGGGAGTTGCTGTCCCTGGTCATCTGGTCCCTGGCCCTCTTTCTGGCCTGGCGCCTCTATCCGCTCCTGGAACCCGAACTTGCCCCCTGGCTCCCCGGCGCCACCAGCCGCGCGGCCGCGGCCTACCTGCTCACGGCCCTGGGCCTGGTGATGGTGGGCGGCCTGGTGGGCTATCTCCTGACGTCCCTGGTGGAACTGGCGGGCCTGGGCGGGACCAGCCGGCTGCTGGGCGCCTTTTTTGGCCTGGTCCGTGGCGTCCTCATCGTCGCCATGCTGGCCTTTCTCGGTGCCCTGACGCCGGTGGCGGATCAGGCCGTCTGGCAGGACTCCCGCTTGATCGGTCGTTTCCAGGTCCTGGCGGAGCGGGTGCTGGCGGAGGTGCCGCCCCAGGTGGAAGATCGCGTCCGCACCCTGTGACCCGGCTTTTGAACAGCCAATGCTTCTAACCCCCCAACAACGAGGTGGTTCATGTGCGGTATCGTCGGTATCGTGGGTAAGGCTCCCGTCAACCAATCCCTGTACGACGCCCTGCTGGTCCTCCAGCACCGGGGTCAGGACGCCGCCGGCATCGTCACTTGCGAGGGCGAAAAACTCCATTTACGCAAGGATATGGGCCTGGCCCGGGATGTCTTCCAAACCCGCCACATGATCCAGTTGCGGGGCAACATGGGGCTGGGTCATGTCCGCTATCCCACCGCCGGCGTCTCCTGTTCCGCCGAGGCCCAGCCCTTCTA
>JADZBU010000241.1 GCA_020851955.1 Chromatiaceae bacterium
GACCGCCGCATCCTGGCCTTGCTGCACAACAATCAGGAGGCGCTGGGCGTCACCTGTCGCGATAGCACCGACATCGTCGGCTGTTTCAGTGAGCTGATCGAACGTGGCCACGCCGCCACCGGTGAGCGCGTGGTCGTCCTGGTCGATGAATACGACAAGCCGATCCTCGACAACCTCACTGATCCCGCCACCGCCAAGGTCATGCGCAATGGGCTGCGCAACCTCTACTCGGTGATCAAGGACGCCGACGCCCACGTCCGTTTCGCCTTCCTCACCGGTGTATCCAAGTTCAGCAAGGTCAGCCTCTTCTCCGGGTTGAACAACCTCAAGGACATCACCGTCGATGCCCGTTACTCGGCGATCTGCGGCTATACCGAGGCCGATTTGGATCAGGTCTTCGCCCCCGAGCTCGCGGGCCTCGACCGCGAGCAGATGCGCGCCTGGTACAACGGCTACAACTGGACCGGCGAAGCGGTCTACAACCCCTTCGATGTGCTGCTGCTGTTCGACGCCCGCCAGTTCCGCCCCTGGTGGTTCGAGACCGGCACACCGACCTTTCTGGTTGACGTCCTCACGCAACGCGGCTT
This sequence comes from Chromatiaceae bacterium, assembly GCA_020851955.1. GTDB lineage: Bacteria > Pseudomonadota > Gammaproteobacteria > Chromatiales > Chromatiaceae > M0108. The sequence goes on from JADZBU010000241.1 coordinate 588, forward strand.
CTTCACACCCCGGCTCGCGCGACTGCGCGCCGACGAGGCGCTGCTCTCGGCCTTCGACGTCGATCACATCGCCACCGAGGCGCTGCTCTGGCAGACCGGCTATCTGACCTTCACCGGCTCGCGCCAGATCGGCGCGCGTTGGGAGTACAGCCTCGGCTATCCCAACCTGGAGGTAAGTGCCGCGCTCAATGACAGCCTGGCCAAAGCGCTCGTCGGTCAGCCCGGGCAGGTCAGTGAGTTGGCCAGCCGGCTCTACGACGTCCTGGTCGCCGCCGACTTCGACGCCCTGCGCCAGCACATCGCCAGCCTCTACGCCGCCATCCCCAGCGACTGGTACCGCAACAACCCCATCGCCCAGTACGAGGGCTATTACGCCAGCGTCTTCTACAGCCACCTCGCCGCGCTCGGCCTTGATCTGGTACCCGAGGACGCCAGCCACCACGGCCGTCTCGACCTGCGCCTGCGCTTCAACGGCCGCATCTGGCTGTTCGAATTCAAGGTCGTCGAGCTCGCCCCCGAAGGCGCGGCGCTGGCGCAGATCAAGGCGCGCGGCTATGCCGACAAATACCGCGCCGAGGGTCTGCCGATCCACCTCATCGGCATCGAGTTCAGCCGCGAGCAGCGCGCGCTGGTCGGGTTCGAGGTGGAGACGCTGGCCGCATGACATCAAACCCACCGGCACGACCCGATACCCACCGCGACGTCCGGACCACTTTCGGCCTGGATGTTGATCTGCAGGTACCCGCCTTCAGCACCCCCGAAGAGCATGTCCCCCAGATCGAGCCGCACTACCTGTTCGATCAGGACACCACGCTCGCCATCCTCGCCGGCTTCGCCCACAACCGCCGCGTGCTGATCCAAGGCCTGCACGGCAGCGGCAAATCCAGCCACATCGAGCAGGTCGCCGCGCGGCTCAACTGGCCCTGCCTGCGCGTCAACCTTGACAGCCACGTCAGCCGCCTCGACCTGATCGGCAAAGACGTCATCGCTCTGCGCGACGGCCAGCAGGTCACCGAGTTCCAGCCTGGCATCCTCACCTGGGCGATCCAGCATCCCGCCGCGCTGGTGTTCGACGAATACGACGCCGGGCGCCCCGATGTGATGTTCGTCATCCAGCGGGTGCTCGAGGTCGACGGCCGCCTGACCCTGCTCGACCAAGGCCGCGTCATCGCCCCGCACCCCGCGTTTCGCCTCTTCGCCACTGCCAACACCATCGGCCTGGGTGATGCCAGCGGGCTCTACCATGGCACCCAGCCGCTCAATCAGGCCCAGCTCGACCGCTGGCACCTGATTGCCAATCTGGACTATCTCAACGTCGAGCAGGAAGAGGCCATCCTGCTCGCGCGCTGCCCGGACTATGCCGACACCGAAGGCCGCCGCCGACTGCACGCCATGGTCCAGCTTGCCGAGCTGACCCGCATCGGCTTTCGGCAAGGCGACCTCTCCACACTCATGTCCCTGCGCACCCTGCTGACCTGGGCCGAGAACGCGCTGCTGTTCGGCGACCTCGGCTACGCCTTTCGCGTCAGCTTCCTCAACCGCTGCGACGAGCACGAACGGCCCCTGTTCGCCGAGTACTACCAACGCTGCACCGGTGAAGAGCTCTCGCTCGGCGGCAGCCGGCCGCTGGTTGGCTTGTAATCACGCATGCCGCCAGTCGACCCCGACGTTCAGGATCAAGCCCTACAAGCCTGCGCCCGCGCCCTCGCGGGGCGAGTCGCTCAGCCGCACTTGGAGAACACGCCAAGCACGCCGAGTCCGCCGAGCGAGCTACTCACGCCGAGCACGCCAAGCGCTCCGCCAATGCCATCGGCACCAGCAAACGCCTCGCTCGCGCAGCGACGCAGCCTGGCCGACCGCTGGGCCATGCAACAGCGTTTCGGACCAGGTCCCACCCCTGCCAGCGATCCACTCGGCAAGTTGCTGCATCAGGTCCGCCTCGGTGTGCTCGGCGGCCGCGTCTATCCCGGTATTGGCATCAACCTGCTGGCCGCCAGCCGCACCCAGCCGGTCTGGTGCCAAGCGCTGCTGCGGCTCACCTGGCACCCGGACACCGCACCCCCCCACGCCTGGGATGATGGCGATGGGGAAGCCCAACGCTGGCAAGTACGTCTCAGCGCCGGTCTCGAGGCCCACTGGCTGCTGCTCCAGCGACACCTGGATGATCCGACCGCCTTCGAGCGCGGCCTGCAGCGGCTCGTGCCGCTGCTGCATCGGCGCCTCGCCGCACAGGGAATCGACCCCAGGGCTCCCGCACCGCCGACCGACCCCGACCTTGGCGCGAAGCCGTCGCTGCGCGCGGACCAAGACCCTCCGCCGCTCAATCCCCTCGCGGCGTCCAAGGCGCGGGATCACGCGGACGCCACGGATGCCGATGGGCACGGCGACCCGGAAAGCCTCAACGCCCCTGATGGACAGGAGCCACCTGACCCGCGTGCCACCCAAGGCGATCAGGTCAATCCGCCCGATGAGACCGACCTCGAGCCCGCACCCAACTCGCCTTCAAGCACCCGGCCCCCACCCGGACCGCGCAGCGACTATCGGATCGCCCGCCGCGATCATGACCAAGTCCTCGACGCCCGCCAGCTCCTCCCGGCCGCCGACCTCGCCCGGCTGCGCGCCCAGCTCGACGCCAGCCTTGCCGCACTGCCGCCGATCGCCCAGCGCCTGGCCGCGCGCCTGCAGCGCCGGCTGCAGGCCAACCGCTTGCAGCACTGGGTCTTCGATCAGGACAAAGGCCTGCTCGACAGCGCCCGTCTCGCCACCTTCATTGCCGCACCCCAGGGCGGGCGCCTCTTCAAGCAAGCGCAAGACGCCCCCTTCCGCGGTGCCGCCGTCACCCTGCTGGTTGACAACTCCGGCTCCATGAAGGGCCAACGCATCCTGCTCGCCGCGCTTTGCACCGAACTAATCGCCAAGGCACTCGAGCGCTGCGGCGTGGCGGTCGAGATCCTCGGCTTTACCACCCGCGACCAAGCGTCCGCGATAACCCATCATCCCCACCGATACTTGTCACCGCCTGGTCAGGACAGGGCCGCCCAACCAACCCCTGGCCGCCTCAACGCCACGCGCCACCTCGTCTACAAAGCCGCCACCACGCCCTGGCGGCGCGCGCGCGCCAGCTTGGCCGCGATGCTCCACGAGCCGCTGCTCAAAGAGAACATCGACGGTGAGGCCCTGCTCTGGGCCCATGCGCGGCTGCTGCGTCGCCCCGAGGCCCAACGCATCCTGCTGGTGATCTCCGACGGCGCGCCGATGGACCGCGCCACCGCCGCCGCTAACGGGCGGGATTATCTGGAGCGCCACCTGTTTGAGGTCGCTGACTGGATCGAGCGGCGCTCGCCGGTCGAGCTGGTCGCCATCGGTATCGGTCACGATGTCGGGCGCTACTACCGCCGGGCGGTTAAGATTGCCGACCCCAGCCAGCTCGCCGAGGCCTTGATCGAGGGTTTAACAGCACTGCTACTGAACCCGGACGCCTCGCGTCGCCGCCACCGCTTGTGATTACTCTGCCCGGCCTCGCCGCCATCCCATCCGTTCACCGACTCCAATCAACATGACAGCCATCGCCGGTCTCATCCACACCGATCAAGCGCCCATCGACCCCGCCGTCTTGCAGCGGATGCGCAACCTGTTGCAGCCCTACGGACGCGATGCCCAGCACCTGCACCGGGAGCCCGGCGCCGGCTTCCTGCGCACCCTGCTGCGCACCACCCCCGAGGACAGCCTCGACCGCCAGCCGCTGGTGCATGCCGAGAGCCAGACGCTCATCCTCTTCGATGGCCGTCTCGACAACCGCGACGAGCTCGCCCAGGCCCTCGGCATCCCCAGCGATCAATTGCGCCTGATGGCCGACAGCGCCCTCGCACTGCACGCCTGCCTGCGCTGGGAGACCGATGCCGTCGACCGCCTGCTCGGCGACTTCGCCCTGGCCTGCTGGCAACCGCGCCAGAGCCGTCTGTGGCTGGCGCGCGACCCGCTTGGCACCCGTCCGCTCTATTGGCACCAGACCCCGCGCCACTTCGCCTTTGCCTCCCTGCCCAAGGCCCTGTTCGCCATCCCCGGCGTCGAGAAGGCCATCTGCGAGGAGCGTCTGCACGACTATCTGTGCCTGCTGCCGATGATCGGCCCCGAGTCCTTCTACAAGGACATCTACCGGGTCGAGCCCGGTCAGATCCTGGTCCTCGACGGCGAACGCGTCGAGACGCGGCGCTATCACCGCTGGGACGCCGAGACCGAGCTGAAGCTGCCCAGCGATGCGGCCTATCTGGAGGCCTTCAGCGCCGAGCTCGAGCGTGCGGTGGCCTGTCGTCTGCGCTCCAGCGGCCCCATCGCCTCGCATCTCAGCTCCGGGTTCGATAGCTCGACCGTCACCGCGCTCGCCGCCCAGCAGCTCGCCGCCCGCAGCCAGCGTCTGATCGCCTACACCGCCGTGCCGCGCGAGGGCTTCGCCGGCCCGGTGCCGAGGAATCGCCACGGCGACGAGGGGCCCGGCGCCAAGGCCCTGGCCGCGCTTTGCCAACATCGACCACCACCTGATCCGCTCCAGCGGCACCAGCCCGCTGGAGCATCTGGACGCCGACATCGAGACCCTCGACCGCCCGCCGCTGAACCCCTGCAACATGGTCTGGGCCCAGGCCATCCAGCAAGACGCCGCCCACCGCGGCATCAAGGTGCTGCTCACCGGCCAGATGGGCAACATGACCATCTCCTACACCGGCGACCGCCTGCTGCCACGCCTGCTCGCCCAAGGCCAACCGCGCACCTGGTGGCGCGAGGGCCGCGCGCTCAAGCGCGCCACCGGTATGCGCTGGCACGGCCTGCTCGCGCAGTCGCTCGCCCCCTACCTGCCGCCCTGGCTGTGGCAGCGCCTCGAACGGCTGCGCGGCGGGCGCGATTGGGCGATCACCGACTACACCGCCATCGCCCCAGCCTTCCTGCGGCGCATGGATCACCAGGCCCGGGTGCACGCCACCGGCTGGGACCTCAGCTACCGGCCCTGGGCCGACGGGCGGCGCATGCGCATCGCCGTGCTCGATCGCCTCGACAATGGCGACTACGGGGTCGCCGCCAATGCCGCCGGTCTGGAGATGCGCGACCCCACCGCCGACCGGCGCCTGATCGAGCTTTGTCTCTCGATTCCGGACACCCAGTACCTGCGCAACGGTCAGACGCGCTGGCTCCTGCATCGACGGATGAGCGGGCTGCTGCCGCCGGAGATCCTACACGCCAAGACCAAGGGCTATCAGGCCGCCTACTGGTATGAGGCCCTGGGGGAAGAGTTACCTCGGGTGGGTGCCGATCTCGCACGGCTGCGGCTGAGCGGGGTCGGGCAGTATCTGGATCTCGACAGCCTGAGCGCCTCCCTGGCCGGATGGCCGGACAGCGGCTGGCACGAGCATCAGGTTGTGCAGCGCTATCGTCTGAAACTGCTGCGTGGGCTCTCGGTGGGGCAGTTCGTCCGCCTGGTTCAGGCGGACAATGGGTGAAGGCCCTCGCGGTCCAGGGCGGTGGGTCGGACCTCGGTCGTGTTCGTCTGACGGAGGCACCTCCCAACAGCCGGTCCGCGCAGGTTCGTGTGTACAATCCCGTGGATCAGTGAGCGGCCTGTTCCGAGCGGGCCGCCTGCCCCCCAATCAGTCCATCAGCCCATCCCTGTAAGGGCTGACGACAGTGGAGTCACCCACGCCGGCGCGAACGGGTGTTTCTCAGCCGGTTCGAGAGGGCCAGCATCGCCCGCTGCGACCCCGAGGAACGCCCTTACGCATCCAGCCTCAAGTATCACCGGAACGACGGCCTCTGTATCAAGGTCCGGCCAGCGGCGGCCGATGCCAAGCGTCGTTTGGCGCAGCAGAGAGCGGGGCCTGTTGCAGCCCGCGGGTCGCCGCTTTTGCAGGTCTGCCGGATGGGGGATGGGTCAATCCGTCGTGCTCGGACGCCTATCGGCTGGTATGGTGATGGCCCCAACAGGGTCCGAAGCTGCCGCTTACGAGGTTCAGGGACGCGAGGTGAACCGTCTTGGTATGATCTGCGGGTCGCTCATGCCGTCCAACGCCCGAGCCGACGCGGACGACGAACCAACAGGTAGCCTTTGGCTCCATATTTATACAAAAGGTAGGCAAATGAAGACCAGCAGACGACAGATCGCTACAGAGGCCCCAATGCACACAGTATCGGAGCCACCCCCCCACGCTCCATTAGCCCAAGTTTAACACCTCAGATTATTTCTCTTTTAATATCATACGCTTACAGAAGAAAAAACCGGTCAGTGGCACTACATTCGTGAAATTCTGTGAAACCAGACGCTTCAGACCAGCATTTTCTGTATCCCTCCCGGGCTAGGATCGCTGCCCAGCGCCTGGATGATCGCCAGCTGCGCCGGCTCGGCGCGGGTCGCCTGGCGCACATGCAAGGTACGCCCGTCCGCCCGGCGGAAGGTAGCGGTCACTCGGCACTGGCTGGCGAGGCGATCGCGCAAGGTTGACCAGCGCTCGCTGATGCCATGCGCGCGCAAGCGGCGACGGATCAGTTGCACGCATTGATAGGCCAGCACCGAAATGAACAGGTGGCCGTCGACCCGCGCCTCGGTGCGGTGGTAGATCGGGCGCAAGCCCAATTCGGATTTCAGGGAGCGGAACACGGCCTCCAAGTCGGTGAGCAGGGTGTAGGTCCGCCACAGGCGCTCGGCGTCCCAGGTCAATTCATTGGTGCGCAGACAGTAGACCCCGGGGTGGGTGAGCATGGTCCCAGCGACCGGCTGGTGTTCCCAGCGGATCGCCGTAGCGAGCTGACCCGTGGCATCCGCATCGATCTCAATGTGGTAGTGTTGGCCCACCCCGTGACTCTTGGCCTTCAGGCGCCCGATGCGTTCCCAGAGCTTATCGATTTGCTTGGTGGTGCGTGGCCGCGCCAAGCCCTCATGCAGGGCTTGCAAGGCGGTTTCGAAGCGCTGGGTGAAACGCGCGGAGATCCCCTGCTCCTTGCCGGCCCGGCATGCGGAAAAGCAATACAGCCGTACCTCCTCAGCGTCGGTGTCGACCACCCGCTGGATGGCCAACGCCTCACCACTGGCCGTCGTCAGCGACGTGGCCGCGGTGGCATCGAACTGCCGCTGGCGCTCGCGGCTGACCACCAGGTAGCGGTAGCCCTGGGTGCGCAGCCAAAGAATGTTGTCGGCGGTCGCAATCCCGGCATCCATCACCACTAGGGCGCCGCGCGGTGCTCCCAAGCCCTGCAGCATGCCGTCCAGGGTCGTGCCCTCGGTCACCGCGCCGTCGAAGGTCTGGGAGCGGCGCACAAAACCACTACCATCGAGCACCAGCCCCAGGGTCACCAGCGGGCAGTCACTGCGCTGCTCCTTGGAGTGTCCGCGCTGGGCCTTGGGGTTGCCCGCCGCCGCTCCCTCGAAGAAGGTGTTGGTCAGATCATAGAGGGTGACGGTCCAGTCCAGCCCGAACAGGTCACTGACGCGCGTAAAGACCGTCTGCTCGATCACCGTCCGGTGGCGCATCAACAGGTCTGCCGCCCGGTAGAAGGGTGCCAGGGGGAGGGTCTCGAAGTCGACCTCCAGCAGTTCCCCCAGGCCACTGCGCTCACCCAACCAGCGATGGGTCGCCCGTTCCGAGCCCGGCGCGGCCATGCGCCCGACCACCGCCCCGACGATCAGTGCCCGTTGTGGACCGCTCAGCCCCAGGTCCTGGAGCAGTTCAACAAACCGCACTTCCGCCATCGCCCACAGCGCCACCGACTCCACGCCCACGCTACGCGGGCGGCTCAGCTCCAGCGAGTCGACGTCGACCGCCTGCACATCGCCCCCGTCGGTGCGGCCGGCAGTGGCTGGGGCCACGCCCTGGCGTGCCAACAACCGGGCAAACAGCCGCTGCGCCTCCCGTTCGACGAGCACGGCGCCCGCCAACAAGGCGCCCTGGCCGCTGCGCAGTTCCTCCAGCCGCGCACAGAGTGCCGGCCACTCCTCCTGGGGCAGCGTGAACTGGCGACCCAGGTTCAGCAGGGTGACCTGCCGTACCCGGCCGCCCACGCGCTCGGACTGCACCAGGCGGTGGGTGGTGTAGCGCTCCCCGGTGGCGCTGTTACTGGTATGTGTGCGACGGATGTACATCCTGGTACTTTACGATACCCGGCACCCGTTTTACTCTGGTCCTGTTGAATAACTTGGCACTACATTGCGATTTGCGGTAAGCGTGTACATATGGATCAGATGGTTAGGTGCCATCTGGGGGTGATTATCCAGGGGGGCATGTTAAAGATGGGTTAGGGAGGAGCGACCCGTCCGGGCACCCCAGACGCACATCACGAGTCTACGCCACGCCCATGTACGCGCGGGTGGGGATCGGGCTGGATACCCTGACCAGTCCCGGCACCCGAGAGGACGGCCCTTGGGCCGTCTCCTGAGCATGAGGGGCGGAATCTAGGAGCACGCCTACGGTCGCGGCAGGTCATGGGGCGGAGGCGGCTGGCCCTGCCTGCCCTTAGCCCATTCGGGTCAGGGCGCCACTCGCTGAGGTGTTATCGACCAGCACCGAAGGCTGGCCACAAACCAACCTAAGCCCGTGGCGCAGGTACGCATATAGGCGCGCCGATGGCGCCCCTTGCTCGTCCAGCCGACGTGTGCGTGGGACGAAACGCGCCCAACTCGCCTGGGCCGGTCTTAACCGGATCGGGCGAGTCGGGCGAGTCGGGCGCGGCGGCGAAGCGGCGTCGCCATCCCCGGAAGCCGCGCGCGAACCGACCACCACCTCGACGCGACAACTCGGTGGCGTCGCCAGCACCTCGCCCAGCGTCGGCTGTCCTCGCGCTGGCGGATCAGGCCGCGCCACAGGGGTCATGGCGTCCGGCTGACACACGGGCGAGGCATCTGTCTCACACGCGGGATCGATCCGCGGCCCCAGAAACTCAAACCCCATCTCCCAGCGCCCGACGAAGGTCTTCTCCGGGTGCATCCGCGGATGGAGTCCATCGAACAGCCCATGCAACTGCTTCACCGCCTTGCGCAGCCGTGGCCGTGACGGCGCCAGGACCAGCAGATCGTCCATGAAGCGCACGTAGAACCAGCGCTGATCACTCATCGCTCGGTCCACCTGTGCTAGATGCAGCCCACCCAGCAGCGGGGAGAGCGGACAGCCGAACGCAATCGCGCTCCCGTTGTGGGCGAAGGTGGAAAATCCGGCAAGGGCACGATTGGTCCCGGCCAGTCGCTGGCCAGGTTCAGGTCGCATTGGCGGTTCCGGGTAGTCACCTGTCCGCCCTCCGCACGGCGATCAAAGCCGTCAACGACATGTCAAAAGACCAGGCGTTCGTCTTTTCGACCCCGGCTTTTCTGACTACAGACGGCTTAACCAATTCTCCGTGCGTAGGCCAGGGACGCGGTTGAACTCGTCCTGATTATCCGTCACCACAATCGCGTCCAGCGCTGAACCTTGTGCGGCGATCCAGAGGTCATTCGCGCCAATTGGGGTTCCGCAGCGCTCGAGATGAGCGCGGATTTCGCCATAACGCCGGCTGACCCGGTCATCGATGGGCACCAGTTCTACCCTCTTCACGAGCTCGGAGAGACGAGCCGCGTTCTTCTCTCGATAAGCGCTCTTTTCGACGCCGAATGCGAGCTCACCCAGGACCACGGGGGAGAGCAGAAGATCGGCAAGCAACCGCTGCTCCAGCTGGAGTTTGACTGTGGCGACCTGCTTCATCGCCGCAATCATGATGTTGGTGTCGAGGAGGTAGCGCACCTTTAGACGACCTACAACTTTGCCACCGGCTCAGGCGGCCGCTCATCCGGCGCCACCAGATCGATCTCCTCGGGATGGTCCCAGAACGGGCGAAAGGCGTCTGCCGCCATGGTGGACGTCTTGGGCACGAGCCGGGCGATAACACGGCCCCGGCGAGTGATTGCCACGCTCTCTCCCGCTTCAACAGCAGCCAGCAGCCCTGAAAACGCTGCTTTTGCTTCAGTGACCTGTACGTGTCTCATGGTAAGGACCTCGACAACATGACCATGTGGTCAGAATATGCTCGGCGCCGGTTGGTGACAAGCTGCTTCCATGCTCGGGATGCCCCTTGGCGCTGTTCCAGCGACCGCTGGTTCCCCATGGTCAAGCCTGGCCGCACCAGTCGGCGAGCTGCTCGCCCAGCGCCTCCAGCCGCTCCCAGCCCCAGGGCACCTCCAGGTGCTCCAGCGGCACCTGGGCCTTCAGACCGACGGCCCAGTGGAACAGGGCGCGCCGATCGGCCAGCTCCTCCAACCAGGTGCCGCCGGCGGTGTGCGTGTGGTCATGGACACCGCCACATCCCAGGGATCGCGCAGGATGTAGAGGGCGGCATAGTCGGGGCCTTGGCCCATCATCGACCGGCCGTCGGGCAGGCGCTGGTAGCCATCGTGCGCCTTGCGCAGCAGCAAGGGCTCACCCCAGACGCGCGCCAGCTCGGCATCGGCGGCCGGGCGCAGGCGGTCGATCTCGGCCTGAGTGAGCAGCGCCGAGGGCACGCCGAGCAGATCATCGAAATGGCCGCGGCCGGAGGCGATGGGGGTGCGCTCGGGCAGGTCGTTGAGCGCCACCGGCGCCTGCTCGGGGTGCAGCAGGTTGGCGATGAAGATGCGAAACCAGGTGTTGCCGGATTTCGGATAGGAGGCCAGCCAGACCGTGCGCGCGGGCCGCGCCGAGGCCGGTGCCGGGCGGCGGTCTTGGGTGCGCATCAGGGTTGACTCATGTGGGTGAGTAGCTGATCCACGCCCTCATCGAGCCGGTCGAGTCCCCAGGGTCGCTGGAGGCGAAAGACCTGGATGCCGGAGGCGACCCGGCCACACTGACGCAGGTGCTCGCCGGCGCGGCCGAGCCGGCGGATCAGACCGGGCCGGTAGGTGTTGGCTTGGATCAGGCTGATGGCCTCATGCCCACGCACCGGCTCGATGCGCACCGCGTCATCCTCGGCGCCGCGCTCGAGCAGGTAGAGCCGGCGCAGGGGCAGCGGCTGGATGTGAAAACCGTCGTCAGGTTCGAGCCGCAGGTGATACTTGTCGGTGCGGGTCAGGTCGCGGATCAGCGGACGGTGATCCAGGCCGAAGTGATCCAGGGCATCGCGCCAGAGCTTGATGCGCGGGAAGCCGGGGTAGAAGGTGACGCTGTTCGCTTCGGGCACGGCCAGGCCGACGTCGTCGGTGAGCAGCGACAGGCCGCGCCGGTGCAGTGCGGCGGCCAGGGTCGACTTGCCCGCACCTGAGTCACCGCAGAAGGCATGAGCACCGCCCTCCAGCGCCAGTGCGCTGACGTGCAGCGGCAGCAGGCCGCGCTGATGCAGCAGGGCGCCCAAGGCGGTGCCGAGTAGCCACAGGCGCACATCACCAGGGTCCGCATCAGGCAGCGGGTCGACCAGGATCTCGCGGCCGTCCTGCACCCGATAGCGCGCCACGTCCTGAATCAGGAACTGGTAGACGCCGGGGGCGATCTGGACCTGATCGTTGGCGACGCTGGCGTGATCCAGCACGGGCTCCAGCCGGGCCAGGCGCCAATGGCAGTCGGGCGGCGGTTGGGATGCGGGCAGGTGACTGGTTTCGGTGCTGCCCGGCTCTTTCCCGAGCAGCTCGGGGCAGGGGATCTGGGAGGCGATGCGCAGGCCGAAGACCTGATAGTGGTTCAGCACGGGCTGGCGCTCGTCTGCGTGGGCTGGACGCGCATCAGGGCTCGACCAACGCGCGCACCACATCGGACAGGCCGAGGCCGGTGACGTGCTTGAGGTACGCGATTTTCCAAGTCAATCTGTCGTCGAGACGGACGTTGATGCGCATCCAAAGCCTACCCAATTTGGTGTGTTATTCACTGTATACTAGCGGTCGGTGTCACGAGCTTCAATCGGCGCCTCCCGCTGGCGCCGGCGCTCTGGCCTCCGGCGGAAGGGTGCGGTCTTGTAGGTCTCGTTTGAAGAGCCGGATACCGATGGCCGCTGGCCCACCAGGCTCCCCAGCTCGGTAAAATTCCCATGTTCGGCACCATCCCCGGTCATCCTTCGGTGGCCTTCCTAGCGAGATTTCCGCAGTGACAAACCTGACTCTAGACACCCTGATCCGCCAGCACCCCGACCAGATCGCCGCCGAGGCCGACGGCGAGGTGCTGATGATGCACATCGAATCGGGCAACTATTTCGGACTCAACGAGGTGGCGAGCTTCATCTGGAACCAGCTCGACGAGCCGCGCTCCATCGCCGAGCTGTGCGCGGCGATCCAGACCGAGTTCGAGGTCGACGAGACGCGCTGTCAGGCCGATGCCATGGACTTCCTCCAGGGCATGATCGACGATGGGCTGGCGCAGTTGGTGGAGACAGCCAGCAATCCATGAGGACAAAGTAGAAAGCTGCTTGAGGAGAGGGGTGCGGTCGGGCTGGGACATGGGAAAACATCAGCCCCTTACTTGGCTAACCGATTTCGTATCCAGGCGGGATTCTTCCGGCAGTCGATGACCGCATAGACACGGGCGATATTGCGGGAGATGCGATAGTAGATGGCGAAGGGAAAACGTTTCGACAACATCTGGTGGTAGTCCCCGAAGACCTTGCGATGCATGCCGGCGGCGATGACCAGAGAATCGATGTCGGAATAGAGGCTATCGATGAAGTATCCGCCCACCCCCGGCGAGCACTGCTCATAGAAGCGATAACCTTCGACCAGGTCGTCCGTGGCCGAACGCAGAATCTCGACCTTCATGCCATCCGCTCGCGGATAGCACGCTTGGCATCCTCCCAATCCAACAATTCGTCCGAGCCGGCCTGAAGGTTCCGTTCTCGTTCGTCCAGGATGTGGCGATGCCAGGCAGGCGGTTCCATCGGCGGACGCAAGCGGCAGAGATCGTCCCACAGGGACTCCATGGCCAATAGTTTGTCTTCAATGGTCATCGAACTGAGTGGAAGCAGGGTAGACATGGCGTTCACCTCAATTTAATTCGAGCCTGGCCCGTTTTGCCAACGAGCCATGATCTTGGAGCGAATTTCAGAAATCAACTCATGGGCCTCCTTCATCGCACCGGAATCCCCTGACTTGGGTCCCGGTTTGGGGACTCGAGGTCAGGGGCGTCAAGAGGTCAGCCGCCGGTAAATGTCGGCTACTTTCAGGGGCAGCTTGCGCACTTCGTCGATCTCCACCCAGTTGGCGTGGCCGTACATGTGCGGGAGGTAGGCCTTGCCTTCGCGGTCGATGGTGATGCAGAAGGGATGGATACCGCTGCGGCGGGCCTCGAACAGGGCCTGCCGGGTATCCTCGATACCATATTGGCCGCGATAGCTGTCGAAATAGTCGTCGGGCTTGCCATCGGAGAGGGTGATGAGCAGCTTGGTCTTGGCCTCGACCTCATTCAGCCGTTTGGCCAGATGGCGGATGGCGACTCCCATGCGGGTGTATTCCCGCGGCACGATGCCGGCGATGCGCGCCTTGACGCCGGCGTCGTAGGCCTGGTCGAAGGTCTTGATGCGGTAAATCTCGCAGCGTTTGCGGGTGGTGCCCGAGAAGCCATGGATGGCATAGCGGTCGCCCAGGGTCTCCAGGGACTCGCACAGCATGATGAGAGACTCCCGCTCCGCATCATTGATCCAGCCCTTGGTGGAGCCGCTCATGTCCACCATGAACATCACCGCCAGATTACGGTCGGCGCGGTGCCGCTGCATGAAGAGCTGCTCGCTCATCTCCCGCCCGTCCCGGGCATCGGCCAGGGCCTCCACCAGGGCGTCGATGTCCACGTCATCGCCCTGGGGCTGGCGCTTCAGCAGCTTGCTTTCATCGCGCATGGCCTCGAAGGTGCGGCGCAGGTGCTTGACCAGGCCCTGGTGTTTGGCGATGACCTCCGCCACGTAAGCCGGGTCGCCGGGCTCGAGGTCGATCTCGCGCAGTACGCACCAATTCTTACGGTAGTGCTGGCGGGCAAAATCCCACTCGGGATAGAGGTGCGCGCCCTCCAGGTGATAGGTGCCCTGCCAGACCTCGTTGGGGTCCTTCTCCTTGACCTCGTAGCGGGCGGCGTCGTATTCGCCATCGCCGGCGGCGACCAGCATTTCGGGGGGAATCTCGCCCCAGTCCAGGGCGATGGAGGTGAGCAACTGCTTCACGTCCTCCGGCGGGGCGATGGGCTGATCATCCAGGGTCAGCTCCCAGCCCAGGCCCTCGGGCTTGGCCTCGAATTGGGCCGGCGGCGGAGTCCGCCGCTCCTCGGACGGGTCCGGGGGGGCGGCCGGGGCCTTGCGCCGCTGCTCTTCCGCCAGTTTCGCCAGCTTGACCCGCAGCAGGATGGTCTCCCGTTCCAGGCGCGCCTCCCGGGCCGCGGCAATGGCCGGGGGATTGAGCCGAGCCTGATAGACGCGGGCCGCGGGCGGTTCGAGGACATAGGCGGTGTCCAGCAGCGCCAGGGCGGTCTCGGGGACGGCGGGGTCGCGGTTCAAGACCGCCGTGAAGGACAGCCAGCCGGCGGGAATGGCGGCGTCGCCATGCCGTCGCGACAGGCCCTGCATGTCACGCCACAAGCCGGGCAGTTCGCGCGCCAGGCAGATATCCAGCCGCAGGCTGTCCAGAGCCTGGAAGGCGGCCAGGGCCTGGTCGGGATCGGGATAGCGCGAGAGAACCCCGGCGAAATCCACGCGGGCGCTGCCAAAGCGCGTCTGGGCCCACATGAAGGTGACCTGGGCCTTGCAGAGCAGAAAATTGTCCGCCTCGCTCTCCATCAGGGCCATGACGTTGGGCAGGAAGAGCCGTTCGCTGTCGGTATAGACCTGCTCGCCCTCCTTCAGATCCAGCCGGCGCCCGGACAGGCCGCAGAGAAAGCTGGAGAGCACGGGTTGCACCTCATGGAAGAAGGCACCCGCGGCCCGCGCATGGGCATGGGTCAGGAAGTCATCGACCTTGAACAGCACCTCGAGGGCCGGACGCAAGCCGACTTGATCGTAGGTGTCCATGGCATGCACGGCCCAGGCCTCGATGACGCGCCGGTCCAGACGGTCGAGGGCCTCCACCACCCGACGGGTGAATTCATAGCTGATCTGGATGTTGGTGCTGGCGATGCGATCGACCAGATCGAGGATGAAGTCCTGGGTGTCCCGCTCCAGGGGCGCCAGGATAGCCACCAGATGGCCGACCTTGTGGAAAGTGAACTCCACGTCGAAGGTCGTTTCGAGCCGCCGGGTGAGTTCCTCGCCGGCGAGAGGCGGGCTAATCCGCACGGGGATTGCCCTCGCGGCCAACCCGGCGCGCGCCGCCGCGCGGCCCGAGCGGGAGAGCCTCCTGGCGGGTGCTACCCATTCAGAAGAGGGCGGCGATCAGTTCATTGACCGCCGCGATCAGGTCTTCGTCATCGGTCAGGGCCAGGGCGACGGCGCCCTGGCAGGCGGCGCGCGCCTCCACCCCTTGGGCGATGAGCTTGCCGGCATGGACCAAGAGGCGGGTGGAGGCGCCTTCCTCCAGGCCATTGCCCTTGAGATTCCGCGTCATTTCCGCCAGCTTCAGCAGTTTGGCGGTGGCGGCCTCGTCCAGTCCCGTTTCATGGCGGATGATTCTGGCCTCGAGTTCGGGCTTGGGGTAATCGAAGGACAGGGCCACGAAGCGCTGCCGGGTCGATTGCTTGAGTTCCTTCAGCACGCTCTGGTAGCCGGGGTTGTAGGAAATGGCGAGGCAGAAGTCGGGGGAGGCCTCCAGCAATTGGCCGAGTTTCTCGATGGGCATCATGCGGCGGTCGTCGGCCAGGGGATGGATCACCACCATGGTGTCCTTGCGCGCCTCGACGATTTCATCCAGGTAGCAGATGCCGCCCGCGCGCACGGCGCGGGTCAGGGGCCCGTCCACCCAGGTGGTCTCGCCGCCCTTGACCAGATAGCGACCCACCAGGTCGGAGGTGGTGAGGTCGTCGTGGCAGGAAACGGTGATGAGGGGTCGCTTGAGGCGCCAGGCCATGTATTCCATGAAGCGGGTCTTGCCGCAGCCGGTCGGCCCCTTCAGCAAGACCGGCAGGCGGTTGGCATAGGCGGCCTCGAACAGCGTTACTTCATTGCCCACAGGTTCGTAGTAGGGTTCCTGGGTGATGAAATGCGCTTCGGTGGGAGACTGGATACTTTCCATGCGGCAGGGTGTCGTCAAGAGAGGTGGGCCAGGTGGGGGGCGGGGCGATTATATACGAACAAACCGACTTTTTAGCTTAGCCGGGCCTGCCCTCATTCTTCCAGGTCCAGGACATTCAAGCTCCCCCCGAAGACGTCGCTGGCCAGGTCCACCAGGTGGTGGTGGTGACTGAGGAAGATGACCTGGGTCAGGCGGGACAGGTCGGCCAGGGCGGCGAAGCCGGCGCGGGCCCGGC
>JADZBU010000242.1 GCA_020851955.1 Chromatiaceae bacterium
CAACCGCAAGGGCGACGGCTTTCCGGGGCCGCAAACGATGTGGATCGGCCTACAACGCGCCGCCGATTTCGTGCTCGCGCTGCAGGCGCAGCGCGACGCCGGCGGAAGTTATGGGTAATCGCATGGGCTCAGATGGCTCGCGGGGAAGTCCGGGCTCTCCGCCTCCAGCCGATAGCAGTTGGGATCGGCGAGCTGCCGACCGACCACCTCGGCCCGGAACCGGGCCAGGGCGGGGGCGTCGGCGCTGGAGAGCAGGCGCCCGCTCACCCCCACCGGCAGGGAGGCCACCAGCGGGGCCAGGGCGTCCTCGGGCAGTTGCCAGTTCATACCCCGACCACCTCGGCGAAATTCAGCAGCCCCAGGGGCGGATAGAAGGACAAGGCCTTGGCCGTCGCCATGTTGATCACCACGGAGAAGCGCCGGAGCGTCTCCACCGGAATATCCCCAGGGGCTTTCCCCTCCAGAAGAATCTGCGCCGCCTTGACGCCGGTCAGCCGGCCGACGCCATAGCCGGAACTGGACAGGGCAAACATCCCCGGATCGGAGCGCACGATGGGCTCGGTGACGGAAAAGCTGGGCAGCCGCAGGGCCAGGGCCGTATCGGCCACCAGCTTGCGATGAGTGGTGGCGATAAAGGTGTCGGGGCCCACGTAAAGCATCTCCGCCCCCTGGTCCCGACAGTGGGCGAGCAGGTCGGGGATATCCGCCGGGTCGGGTTTGTCGTCGGTCAGCGGCAGGGGGTTGGCGAACAGAGTCAGGCCGCGCTTGACCCACTCCTGGCGCAGCCCCTCGACCGCCAGGACGGAGTTGCGCTCGGCGGGGTTGAACACCACCCCCAGGCGCTTGATGGCCCGATAGGCCAGCATGGTGTTTACCTGAGCGGGGATGGGGGCTATGTGGATGGTACCGCTGACATTGCCGCCGGGCTGCTCCAGCCGGGGGACTATCCGGGCGTCGAGGGGCGCGGAGACATAGGTGAAAAGGACCGGGATGTCGCGAATATAGCGGTCGGGCTCCGGATCGTCCCAGGCGCCGACCACGCCGCGGGTCTGGGGGGTGCCCCAGGTGTAGATGAGGTCGGGGCGGACGGCCTGGAGTTCCGCCACGATGGCGGCAATCCGCTCGGGATCGCCACCCGCCTGATGGATGGTGTACTCGGCCCGCACCCCGCGCCGGGCCAGGTAGTCCTTGAAACCCGCCTCGTTGGCGCCCTCCCCCCGGCCCAGCACCATGTGGATGCGGAAGGGACGCTCGGAGGTCGCGGCGCTGGCCGGCCAAGCGCCCGTCAGCAGGGTCACGCCGGCCGCGCCGCCCCATCGCAGCCACTGCCGGCGGGAAAGAGTGATCATGAAGACATCTCCGAAGAGGCGGCCGTGGGTGGGGCCCGGCGATAGAGCAAGCCAAACAGGAGGGCGCTCACGCCGCAGAGCAAACCCATCCCCAGAACCGCGACATGGTAAGACCAGGCCGCCGCCAGCGCCACCGCTAAAAGGGGCCCCAGGGCCCCGCCCAGCCGCTCCAGGAGGCGAAACCAGCCAATGGCGGTGATCTCGGCCACCCGCACCCGCGACGAGATCTGGGTCACCAGGGTCAGTTGGGGCGCGCTGATCAGGGCCTGGGCGAAGCCAAAGAGGCCGATGGCCAGGGCGGCGCTCCATCCCTGGTCCCACAAGGCCAGGGGAGCCAGTCCGATCAAGGTCGCCAGCCCACCGCCAATGATGAAGCCGCGTCTCGACTGCCAACGATCGGAGAGGGTGGCGGCCAGGGGCGAGATGATGATGAAGGCCAGAAAATACATCATCTGGACCCGGCCTATTTCCGCCTTGCCCGCCCCGCTTTCCGCCAGCAGGAGGGGGATCAGGAAGAAGAGGACGCCCGTGGCCGCCACCTTGGCCGGAATGGCGGACAGGGTCATGAGGGCGGCGAAGCGGCCATCGCCCGCCAGCCGGGCGATGGCGGGCCGGTTGGCATGGCCCCCGACATGGGGGGCGGAGAAGCCCTCCGCCGCCAGTCGCGGGTCGCGCCCGAAGAGAAGCACCAGGGCGAGCGCCGCGGCCAGGGCCGCGCCGGCCCCCACCAGGAGGGTGGCGGAGGCCCCGACCTGGTCGGCGATGATGCCGCCGGCGACCGGCCCGCAGACCCCCGCGGCCAGGAGGGCGCCGATGAAGAGCGCCAGGCCGCCGGCGCGATTCTTCCCCGTCGTATGGTCCACGACCACCCCCTGGGCGGTAATGAGGGCGAGGCCATACCCCAGGGCCGTCACGCAGCGCCACAGCAGGAAGGTCACCAGATGGTCGGCCAGGGCGGTCAGGGTCAGCCCCAGCGCCGAGAGGCCCGCCGCGACGAGAAAGGCGGACCGCCGCCCCACCCGTCCCGAAAACCGCGCCCCCGTGGGCTGGGACAGGGCCCAGACCAGCATGAAGAGGGTAATGGGCAGGCTGACCGCCAGATCGACGGGCAGCCAGGGGGCGGTGGGGGCCAGTTGTTGGGCATAGGCCGGCATGAAGGGCCGCGACAGCTCCTCCGACAGGCAGAAGAGGAACACCGGCAGGCGCAGAAAGACCAGATTGACCGGCTGTTGCGCGCCGGCCATCCCCGCCGCCCCCAGGCTCCGGGTCTTGACCTTGGCCATGGACAGATTGACGACCAGCAGGAGGATCTCGAAGGTCACCAGGACCGAGACGAGGATGACGGAGGCCACTTCCAGCATCAGATCGGTGGAGGCCCGGGTCAGCCAGGCGGGGTCCAGGGACAGACGCAGTTGGGCCTGGGCCTGGCCATGGCCGACCAGGGGCACCAGGATGTCATAATCCTCGGAAGCCAGACCCCCGCCCGGCGCGGCCAGGCGGCTGGGCCGGGCGCCATAGGCCGCCAGCACCTGGCCGTCGGGCGCCTCCACCGCCGCGTAGGCGATATCGGGATGGACCTTGATCTCCCGCTCCAGGGCCTCCGCCAGCCCGGGCAACTCCTGGAGCGGGATGTCGTAATCCAGCGCGCGATTGATCTGGCGGGCCAGGATCTCGGCCACCCCCGCCGCCTTCAGCCTCAGTTCGGGATACAGGACCCGTTCGAAACTGTGCAAGGCCAGCCAGGAGGCCAGCAGGGACAGGACCAGCAGCACCGCCACCGCGATCGCCGTCAGCCGAAAGACCAGGGTGCGGAGCGGGTCGCGATTGCGGGCCGGATTCCCCCTTGTCACGACCATGATTTCCGTTGACCACCCAGCTTATCGCGCACAACGCGCACCACCAGACGCCCCCCGCCTCCCCGCCCAGGCTGGCCAGGGCTCAAGGGGGGCCAAGGCCTGGATTGATCCCGCCCGCTGTCGGCTCGGCCCGACAACCGCACGGTCAGAAACACCGCCAGCAGGGTCAGCAGCAGGGCGAAGACCACCAGCGGCGCCGTGGACGACAGCAGTTCGCGCCGCACCCCCGCCAAGGCCTGGTGCTGGGGGGTCAGATCGGCGTAAACCGCCACGTCGCCCACCATCTGCCCAAAGCCATTCCCCAGCCGCCCCGTGAGCAGCAATTCGTGATCCCGGGCTCGCCGGCTCAGACGACCGCCGGCATCGGCGACCAGCCCCCCCAGATCCGCCCGGGATCCCAGGCGCGCCGGCGCGGAGGAAAAGAGCACAGCGCCCTGGTCATCCAGAATGTCGATATGCAAGACATCCCGCGCCCCGGCGGCACGTTGCAGAACCCCCGTCAAATCCTCCAGTTCCGCCAACTCCAGACCCAAGGCCAGCCCCGTCTCGCTCTGGCGCCGCACCTCCTCGACCACCAGTCCCAGCCGGGCCACCGTCACGTCCACGAAGCGCTGATCGAATTTCAGAAACGCCAAAAGCAAGGCCAGCGCGATCGCGAGCGCCACGGTGGCCGCGATGACCCCCCCGACCCGCGCGACCAAGACGCGGTCGTCGATCATGGGGCGGTTAACGACCCACCCCTGGATACCCCGTGACCCGGGAGCCTCATGCGCCCTGACTCCTGTAAATGAGATAACAAAACCAACGGCACACCCAGGACATCAGCCCAAGCTGCCCGAACCTCGGGTGTCCCGGGCCGGGTGGTGGCGGGTGGGGTGGGCGGGGGTGTAGACAGCAGGGATGCTGTCTCCAAGACTACAGGGACGTATTCACGGCGTCCCCCGCACGCCCCACTCGCCGCCGCCCGGCCCCCGCGGCTACCCTCAAGGCGCATGGACTGTCGCCAAGCCTACAGGGACCCTAACCCTTTGGCCCCCTCTCCCCAACCCTCCCCCGCGAGGGGGGAGGGAGCAAGACCCACAGGCCCCACCAGGCCCTTCCGCCACCCGCCAATCGTGACTGTGGCTGGGTCTGTCACGGTCGGTTCCCCTGCCCCCAACAAAAACGCCCCCGCGAGAGTTGCATAAACCGCCAGGGGACCACTAGGATAGCCAAACTTATCATAACAATCTTAACAAGAAGGGGCGACCACCCGGTCCGCCCACCACCCCCCGAGAGGAAGACCGCATGATCCGTTACGCCACGCTCACCCTACCCCTGCTCGCCCTTGGCCTCACCGCCCAGGCACAAGCCGCCACCTTCATGGACGCCGACTGGGCCACCGCCGCCTGCGAGGCCTGGAACAAGGCCCCCGAACTCACCAAGGGACTGGCGGGCTCCGCCTGGGCCGCCAACAACGCCGGTCGCGGCTACAAGGTCATCCAGCTCTACCGCACCAAGTGCGGCGAGGCCAGCCGGGTGGAATTGCAGATCAGCGACAAGGACGGCAAGGCCC
>JADZBU010000243.1 GCA_020851955.1 Chromatiaceae bacterium
CCTTTCAGCGCTGGGCGGTGGATTTTCCCCTGACGCGGCCCATCGCCCAGCGGCGGGCCCGGGCCCTGTTCGATGTCACCGCCGGTTTCGTCTATTCCCAGATCCTCTTCGCCTGCGTGCGGCTGGAGCTCTTCCCGCTCCTGGCCCCGGGTCCCCTGACCCTGACCGATCTGGCCAGCCGCCTGGGGCTGGCGGAGCCCGCCGCCCGGCGCCTGCTGGAGGCCGCCGCGACCCTGGGTCTGGTGGAGCCTCGGTCCGAGGGTCGGTATGGCTTGGGCCCCCAGGGGGCTGCCCTGCTGGGCAACCCCGGCATCGCCGCCATGGTCGAACATCATGCCATGCTCTACGCGGACCTGGCGGACCCCATCGCCCTCTTGCGCGGCGAGCGCCGCCGCACCGACCTCGGGGCCTACTGGTCCTATGCCGGTGCCGACCAGCCCGCGGGTCTGACCGCGGAGCGGGTCGCCGATTACACCACCCTGATGGCCAGCTCCCAGTCGCTGATCGCCGGTGACGTCCTCGACGCCTATTCCCTTAAGCGCCACGCCTGTCTGCTGGACGTAGGCGGTGGCGATGGCGCCTTTACCGCCGCCGTGGCGGCGCGCTGGCCCCATTTGCGCCTCATGCTCTTCGACCTGCCCCCGGTGGCGGCCCGGGCCGAGGCCCGCTTTGCGCGGGAAGGGCTGGCCTCCCGGGCCCAGGCCCATGGCGGGGATGTGATGCAGGACCCTCTGCCGCGCGGGGCCGATATCGTCAGTCTGGTCCGGGTGGTCCATGACCATGACGACGATGCGGTGCTGCGCATCCTGACCGCCGCGCGCCAGGCCCTGTCCCCCGGAGGGACCCTGATGCTGGCGGAGCCCATGTCCGGTACCCCCGGGGCCGAGCCCATTGGCGAGGCCTACTTCGGCTTTTACCTGCTCGCCATGGGGAGCGGCCGGCCGCGCACACCGGCCGAACTGGAAGGGTTCCTGGGCCTGACTGGCTTCTCGCGGATCCGGCTGGTGCCGACGCGTCGGCCCATGCTGACCCGCCTCATGACCGCCGAGGCCGTCTGAAGTTGTAAATCAGGCTTGACACTTTTTGTAGTCAAGTTAAACTGACATGAATGCGTTTCACCTGGCTGAAACGCCATCCTTGTCCCGAGCGAGACCACTGGTGAACTTCGATACGTTAGCCGTCGTCCTTGATCAGCCCGAGCAACTCCAGCTCAAGCGGCTCGATCTCTCTCCCCCGGGAGAGGAGGATGTCGTGGTGGACGTCGAGTGGAGCGGCATCAGCACGGGTACCGAGCGCCTGCTCTGGTCGGGACTCATGCCGCAATTCCCGGGCATGGGCTACCCCCTGGTCCCCGGTTACGAATCCGTCGGCCGCGTGGCCTCGGCGGGGAAACTCGCCGGCATCCCGGTAGGCGAGCGCGTCTTCGTCCCCGGGGCCCGCTGCTTCGGCGAGGTCCGGGGCCTCTTTGGGGGCGCCGCGGCGCACCTGGTGGTGCCGGGATCGCGCGTGGTAGCGGTGGACGAGGGTCTGGAGGAGAAGGCCATCCTCATGGCCCTGGCCGCGACCGCCTACCATGCCTTGGCCGCCCCCGGCGCGCGGCGCCCCGATCTGGTGGTCGGACATGGGGTACTGGGTCGCCTCCTGGCGCGGATTGCCATCGCGGACGGGGGCGAGCCCCCCATGGTCTGGGAGCAGAACCCCCAGCGGGCCGAGGGTGCCATGGGCTACCCGGTGCTCGCGCCCCAGGACGATCCTCGGCATGATTACCGCGCCATTTATGACGTGAGCGGCGACGCCCATATCCTGGATAGCCTCATCGCCCGGCTGGCGGCGGGTGGCGAGATCATCCTCGCCGGTTTCTATAGCGCCCCGGTCGCCTTCAGCTTCCCCCCCGCCTTCATGCGCGAGGCCCGCCTGCGGGTCGCCGCGGAGTGGCGCGAGTCCGATCTCCAGGCCGTCAAGACCCTGATCGAGGCCGGCCGCTTGTCCCTGGATGTCCTGATCACGCACCGCCGGGAGGCGACCGACGCGGAAGCGGCCTACCGCACCGCCTTCACCGACCCGAGTTGCCTCAAGATGATCCTGGACTGGAGGGGCCTCGCATGAGCCGTGCCAGCATCCCTTTAACCGCGGTCACCGCGCGACCGGATGCCGGCGCGCCCTTCTCCGCCTCCGAGGCGGGTGGCCTGAGCACCGGGGGTGGCACGGGCAAGCGTGCCCAGATCATCGCCATCTATGGCAAGGGCGGCATCGGCAAGAGCTTCACCCTGGCCAATCTCTCCTACATGCTGGCCCAGCAGGGCCGCAAGGTCCTGCTCCTCGGCTGTGACCCCAAGAGTGATACGACGACTCTCCTTTTTGGGGGACGGGCCTGTCCGACCATCCTCGCGACCTCCGCCAGCAAAAAGGCGGCTGGCGAGCAGGTGCGCATCGGTGACGTCTGCTTCAAGCGGGACGGGGTCTTCGCCATGGAGTTGGGGGGTCCCGAGGTCGGCCGCGGCTGCGGCGGGCGTGGCATCATCCATGGCTTCGAACTCCTGGAGCGGCTGGGTTTCCACGACTGGGACTTCGATTACGTCTTGCTTGATTTTCTCGGCGACGTCGTCTGCGGGGGCTTTGGGCTCCCGATCGCCCGCGACCTGTGCCAGAAGGTCGTCGTCGTCGGCTCCAACGATCTGCAATCCCTCTATGTGGCCAACAACGTCTGCTCGGCGGTGGAGTATTTCCGCCGGCTGGGTGGCAACGTCGGTGTCGCCGGCATGGTCGTCAACAAGGACGACGGCACGGGCGAGGCGGCGCAATTCGCCGGGGCGGTGGGCATCCCCGTCCTCGCCACCATTCCCGCCAACGACGAGATTCGGCGTCTGAGCGCCAGCTACCAGATCGTGGGGCGTCCGGGCGATACCTGGGCCCCCCTGTTCGAGCAGTTGGCCGACAATCTGGCCGAGGCCCCCCCGCTCCATCCCAGGCCCCTTGGCCAGGATGAGTTGCTGGCGCTCTTCAGCGGTCGGGACACGGGAGTAACCGTCGCCATGGAGCCGGCGACCCTCGACGATATGTGCGGCCAGGTGGCCGTCGCCAAGCCTTCCCTGGAGGTCATCTACGACGAGGCCTAAGGGGCCGAGCCGGGAACTGCCAAGATGACTGTCGATCCACACATGCCGAAGGCCGTTTTCAGAATCGCGGAAGCCCCGGCGGGCGGCGCAGGGACTCTGACGTCAGGGTCCCAGCCCCACCTCAAGTCGGGCCGCGCGACCGAGAAGCCGGCGGGCCTGGCTCCGTCCCAGACGGCCCGAGGGCCGCACGGCCAGCCCCAGACCATGTGCCCCGCCTTCGGCGCCCTGCGGGTGGGATTGCGGATGCGCCGCACGGCGAGCCTGCTCTGTGGCTCGGCCTGCTGCGTTTACGGGCTCAGCTTTACCGGTCACTTCTATGGCGCGCGCCGCTCGGTCGGCTATGTGCCCTTCGATTCCGAATCCCTGGCCACGGGCCAGCTCTTCGAGGACGTCAAGGCAGCGGTTTTTGAGTTGGCCAATCCGGATCTCTACGATGCGGTCGTGGTCATCAATCTCTGTGTCCCCACCGCCTCGGGGGTGCCGCTGCGCCTCTTGCCCCGCCAAATCAAGGGCGTGCGCATCATCGGTCTGGACGTGCCCGGGTTCGGCGTGCCGACCCACGCGGAGGCCAAGGATCTGCTGGCGGGCGCCATGCTCGCCTACGCCCGGGCCGAGGCGGAAATGGGACCGGTCCAGGCCCCTCGCGGTGGCCGCGGCTCCCGGCCCACGATCACCCTGGTGGGCGAGATGTTCCCCGCCGACCCGGTCGGAATCGGCATGTTGCTGGAGCCCCTGGGCCTGGCCGCCGGTCCCACGGTGCCCACCCGCGAGTGGCGGGAACTCTACGCCGCCCTGGATTGCGCCGCCGCCGCCATCCTTCACCCCCAATACACCGCCGTCGCCGCCGAGATGCAGGCCGCGGGTCGGGTTGTGATCGGCTCGGCCCCGGTGGGGCGCGAGGGCACCGCGGCCTGGATCGATGCCGTCGCCCAGGCCTGCGGCATCGCCCGTGACCAGGCCGACGCCGCCAAAAATCGGGTGCTGCCGGCCATCGCCGGCGCCCTGGCGCAATGCCCCATCAAGGGCCGCATCACCCTGTCCGGCTACGAGGGGTCCGAGCTCATCGTCGGTCGGCTTCTGGTCGAGAGCGGCGCGGACCTGCGCTATGTGGGCACCGCTTGCGGTCGCACCCCCTGGTCGGCGGCGGATTGCGACTGGCTGGAGGCCAAGGGCGTGACGGTGTGCTACCGCGCCACCCTGGAGCAGGATCTGGCGGCGGTCGCGGAGTTTCAACCAGACCTGGCCATTGGCACGACACCCGTCGTCCAGCAGGCCAAGGAATGGACCATCCCCGCCCTCTATTTCACGAATCTGATCTCGGCCCGGCCCCTCATGGGCCCCGCCGGTGCTGGCTCCCTGGCCCAGGTCGTCAATGCGGCCATGGCCAACAAGGCGCGCTTCACGGCGATGCGGGACTTCTTTGCCCCCGAGCCGGCCATTCCGGCGCGGGTGGCCACCCTCATACCCCAGGTTGCCCTGGCCAGCAGGACGGGAGGGGCGGTCTCGTGTTGATCCGCGACCTCGATCGGGCCGGTGGTTATTGGGGCGCCGTTTACGTTTTCAGCGCCATTGACGGGCTGCAGGTCATCATCGACGGGCCCGTCGGCTGCGAGAATCTGCCGGTGACGGCCGTCCTGCACTATACGGATGCCTTGCCACCCCAGGAGCGGCCCATCGTGGTGACCGGCCTGGGCGAGGAAGAACTTGGACAGACGGGTACCGAGCAGGCCTTGCAACGGGCCTGGGCCAGCCTGGATCAATCCCTGCCGGCGGTGGTGGTCACGGGCTCCATCGCCGAGATGATCGGCGGGGGCGTGATACCCGAGGATGGGAAGATCAAGCGCTTCCTGCCCCGCACCATCGACGAGGACCAGTGGCAGACCGCCGATCGGGCGATGTACTGGCTCTGGAACGAGTTTGGGTCCCCCCCGGGTCGCGGCGCCAAGCGGGCGCGGGCTGCGAGGCGCGCCGATCGGCCCCGCGTCAACCTGATCGGGCCCAGCTATGGTTGCTTCAACAGTTGGTCCGATGTCGCCGAGATCCGTCGTCTGGTCGAGGGCATTGGCGCCGAGATCAATCTGGCCTTTCCCCTGGGCACGCACCTGTCCGAGATCCCGCGTCTGGCGGACGCCGAGGCCAACATTTGCCTCTATCGCGAATTCGGGCGCACCCTCTGCGAGGCCCTGGAACGGCCCTACCTCCAGGCCCCCATGGGCCTCCACGGCACCACGCGCTTCCTGCGCGCCCTCGGCGAGGTATTGGGCCTGGACCCCGAGCCCTTCATCGAGCACGAGAAGAAGACCACCCTCAGGCCGCTCTGGGATCTGTGGCGTTCGGTCACTCAGGACTTTTTCGCCACGGCCAGCTTTGCCGTGGTGGCGGGGGAGACCTACACCCGCGGGCTCTGCCGCTTCCTGGGCGATGAGATGGGGCTGCCCTGCACCTTCGCCTTCACCCGGCGCCCGGGCGAAAAGACGGACAACGACGCGGTCCGGCTGGCGACGCGGGAGCGGGCGCCCCTCATCCTGTTCGGCAGCTATAACGAGCGCATGTATCTGGCGGAAGCCGGCGCGCGCACCGCCTATATCCCGGCTTCCTTCCCGGGAACCTTGATCCGGCGCCACACCGGCACCCCCTTCATGGGCTACGGTGGGGCGACCTATCTGGTGCAGGAGGTGTGCAACGCCTTGTATGACGCCCTCTTCCACATCCTGCCCCTCGGGACTGACCTGGATAA
>JADZBU010000244.1 GCA_020851955.1 Chromatiaceae bacterium
ACGGCATGGTCGAGCGCTTCAATGGCCGTATCAGCGAGGTGCTGGCCACCACCCGCTTCGATTCCGCTCAGAGCCTGGCGGACACCCTGAGCCGCTCTGTACGGCTCTATAATCATCAAATACCCCAGCGCGCGCTAGGCCATCTCTCGCCCGTTCAGGCCCTGCAAGATTGGCAGGAGCGGTGCCCGGCGTTGTTTAAAAAGAAGGTATACAATCTCACGGGTCTTGACATATAACGGCTATCGCTTCGCCACCAAAGCCCACGAGCGGCTCTACAACCCGACCCTGAGCCTCTACTTCCTCAAAACCCTGCAGACCAAAGGCGTCTATCCCGAGCAGATGCTCGACGAGAATCTGGCGATGGATCGGGGCAAATTGCGCTATATCGCCGAGCTGGCGCATGGCGAGGAGGTGCTGGCGCAGGCCCTGAACGGCGAGACCGGCATCCCGATTCCCCGCCTGGCTAAGCGTTTCGGCGTCGCTGACGTGCTGGCCGCGGTCAAGGATGAGCCCTTCATGGTCTCGCTGCTCTACTACTTTGGCGTCCTGACGCTTACTGGCGAAACCGACTTTCTGGAACCGATCTTGAACATTCCCAATCTGGTCGCCCGCTCGCTGTATGTCGAACGGTTACGCGAGATGTGGATGCCGACCTACGA
Source organism: Chromatiaceae bacterium (assembly GCA_020851955.1). Taxonomy (GTDB): domain Bacteria; phylum Pseudomonadota; class Gammaproteobacteria; order Chromatiales; family Chromatiaceae; genus M0108. The sequence continues at coordinate 660 of JADZBU010000244.1, forward strand.
GGATCGCCAGACCATTCCCCGGCTGGCGGAACAATTTTATCTGCAAGGCGACTTGGCTCCTTTGGTGGAGTTCATCGATCAGCGTTACTTTCCGATCCTCTCCAATCGGGACTATCGCTGGAGCAATGAACTCATGGTCAAGATCGCTTTCCTGACCCTGTTATTCGATGACCGGCTGTACATGATGGTGTCGGAAACCGAGATGGATCATGGCTATATTGACCTGAGCCTGATCGTGCGCACCGACCGGCGGACGACCCGGGCCCTGGACCTCTTGCTGGAATTCAAATACGTCAGCCTGCAAGACCTCAAACTGACCGGCGAGCAGGTCAAAGCGCAATCCATGGCCGAACTGGCGGCGCTAGCGGCGGTGCAAGCGCAACTGGCCGCGGCGGCGGAGCAGGCGCGCCGCTATGGCGCCGCCCTATCGGTACGCTACGGCCTGACCGACCTGCGCCTGTTTGCGGTGGTGGGGATTGGCTTGGAGCGGGTGGTCTGGCAGCCGGTCAGTTTGATCTGACGAGGGTACAGGGTAGCCCGACCATGGTCCCGGGCCTGGTCAGTCAGACGATAGAACCAGCCCGGAGCTGGCCATGTCACTCAGGATCGCCAGCACATCGGCTTCACAGGTCGCACGGTCGACCGCGTAGCCCTGCTGCAACTGGGCGCACAGGTTGGCCACCTTTATCGGTTCGGCCAGTCTGTCCCAGATGTCAATGCCGACTGCGTTCAGCGCGTAGTACATGCCGCGCTCGATATCCATCATGACCAGTTCGTTTTCCACCGGGCTGGCCAGGACGTCGGGCGAACGGCACACGACGGTTTCCAGGGTCATGTCACGCATGTTCTGCTCCTTGTTGGGCGGTGAAGCGTTCGGTATCCGGCGCGGACATCGCGTCCGCGCGCTCTTGTTTGGGCCTCAAACGGAAATGCTGATCGAGAAGACGCTGCAAACTGGCGAAGTCGAGCAGCAGCGGGGCGAAAGCGCCCCGCATATCGACGCCGGCGGAGGCCTGCGCCTGCTGCCAGACCGCCATGCGCTGTTTGAGCGATTGTCGTTCGTGCTTGCTTTGGGCCGGCAACTGGGCCTGGATGCGGCCGGCCAGCGCCAGGGCGCGCTCGATCCGCGCCTGGACTGCCTCCAAGGAAAGCTCACCCGCATCAAAGCGGCGCAAGAGCGCACAGCGAAAGGTATGGCAGACTTGCGGCCGCCTCTGCCTGTAGATGGTGCAGATTCCCTGTTGATGGTGAAGGCAAGGTTGTAAGAATCCTGTTCTCCGTGCCGTGGAGATCAAGATGAATCCGTTGGCTGCCAACTGGGCCGGGTCATCCTCGGGGAGAATCCGCCCCCGATTGAAGAGCGTCCCGTCGCAGCAGAGACCGCACCGAACACAGAGGCGCTGCGCCAGATCCGAAATCGCAGGCTTCGACGCCGCTGCGCCCATCACAAATACCCCAACCTCGACATGACCGGGCCGTAGTCGGTTTCGATGCGCGCAATCTGGGCGGGCGTCAACTCTTCCCGCCAGTGGTTGGGCCGCCCCTGGCGGAAGAAGCGGGGCGCCGCGCTCAGCCGTTCCTTGAAACCCACCGCAGCTTCCTGGGCCTGCAAGCGCTCGAAGCGGGTCTGGGCCAGGGCCGCGACCAGCCGATCCGACGCTACTGGCAGACCAGCGCACCGCAGAATCCCGGCAAACGCCGTCTCTGGCGCGGCGTGGAGATCTTCGTAGCGCACCAAGTGGACAGGCAGTTCGGCCTGATCCAGCCAACTGAGTACATGCTGGCTCCATGACCCCATTGACTGAGGCAATTGGGAGGGCAGATGGTCCAGAGGTGTGGCGAGGGTGCTGTCGGACGTCGCCATCTGGACAATCGCCTCGTCGATGCTGATTCCGTAGTGATTGGCGTAGGAGGGGGCCACCGCCCGTGGATCGCGAACGATGTAGAGGGTGGCCGCAGTGATCTCCGGTGGGAAGAGTGGGCCGCCATCCGGCGTGCGCCGCCAGCGATCATGCACCTTGATGAAGTGCGGCTCCTCCGCCTCCGCCGCCAATTGCCGGTACACATCCGGCCGGAAGCGCTCGATCTCCGCTGGGGTCAGGTCCGATGCCTCCAGCCCGATCACCCGGTCGAAGAGGTCACGATTGCCCGCATGCAGACTGACATCCACCCCGTTGATATCAACCTCCTCCTGCTCCGGGTGTCGGTACGCAGTCAAAAAGAGGCGAACCCAGGTATTCCCCGATTTGGGGAAGGAGGCCAGCCAGACAAGGCGTTGCATGTCCAATCTCCTAATTTCTCAATTTCTCAATCCCTGTAAAATTAGGAGGTTGAGCGATTTTGAGATTGGCCCTGAAATCCACCTCCACCGCATCGGCCAGTTCTTTCAGGCGGAAGCCATCATCGGGACGCTGGACGCGCACGATGCGCGCCTGGTTGGCAACGGCGATGGCCCGCTGGAAGTGGGCCGTATGCAGCCCCATGCGCTTGACCACCAGCTTCTGCCAGGTGTGGTCGAGCAGGGCGTTGAATTTGCGGGCGTCCCGGCGTTCTTTTAGCAGGATGTTCGGCTCGTTGTGAGCGGAGAGGACGTAGAGAGCGGCCAGGGGCGCGGCGGTATCGGCCAGCGCCGCGCCGCCGACCGGGACCACGAACTTTTCCAATTCGGGGCGGACCCGGGCCAGGCCCGCCGTCGGCTGACCCAGTGCCGCCGCGCTGTCCGCCCAGAGTTTGGTGACCCGCACCCCCGGCTCGACCCAGGCCACGCCCGCCGCGTCCAGGCGCACCGCGGCGAGGTCTTCGGCCAACATGGGATAGCCCCGGCGCAGGAATTCGTTGAGCAGGGTGGACTTGCCCGCGCCGGAATGGCCCATGAACAGCACTGCTCCGGCGGGCGTCAGGATAGCGCTGGCATGGAGCGGCAGCAGGCCGCGCTGATGGAGGAGCAGGGCCGTTCCCGTGCCCAGGAGCAGCAGGCGCACCCGCCCGTCATCGGCCCCCTCGCGCCGGTCGATAAGGATGTCGTTGCCGCCACGCACCAACAACCAAGCCACGTCAGGCAACCCGCAACGCACCGCTTCCGGCGTCACCTGTCGCAAGGGACCTGCCGTCAGGTCGGTAGGAGGCACCGGCGGGACGGGACCATAACGCACCACCACATCGGGCGCATGGCAAGCCGACGCGGTACGCCACTCTGGGCAGGGCAGAGGAACTTGCCAGACCAGACCATAAGCGCCATAGCGAAGGTTGAAGTCCGGCCGGTGCGATGCTGGCCCTTCGCAATGGGTCATGAATCGTATGTCGGGGATTCTAAATTAAACAAACCCGAGGATCATGGGGTGAGTCATGTGGCACCGCCAGATACTGCAATCAGGAGCGACCGCCTGTCCAGGCCAACCACACATTCGATCCCATGAGGCAAATAACCTTCGAGACCAGTTCAGGCATTCATTAGGGTCCAGGTATAAACTGAAAACCACCGTCGCCATCAGTCACCGAACCTTCACCCTGAGCAGTGTCCAGGCTAATATGCAGACGCTCAATGCTTGGCTGGTGCCATGGATTACGATTTGTTTGGCCAGATGCGTCTTGAGGAGTAGTCAAGGGTGCTTGTTGGTGTTGCCGCTCTTGTTTCATGGGATTGCATCCGGTTTTGGTGAGTGAAAGGCAGATCGAAAATTCAGGTTTAGGTTAACAATCTCGTCGGGTCAAGCCTTGTTGAGATACAAACCCGCCATCAGTCCCCGCAGCAGGATCGTCCCGGCGCGGTGGGTTCTCTGTAGAGTAGCTGTCAAGACCCGTGAGATTGTATACCTTCTTTTTAAACAACCCTGGGCACCGCTCCTGCCAATCTTGCAGGGCCTGAACGGGCGAGAGATGGCCTAGCGCGCGCTGGGGTATTTGATGATTATAGAG
>JADZBU010000245.1 GCA_020851955.1 Chromatiaceae bacterium
CTCTATAATCATCAAATACCCCAGCGCGCGCTAGGCCATCTCTCGCCCGTTCAGGCCCTGCAAGATTGGCAGGAGCGGTGCCCAGCGTTGTTTAAAAAGATGGTATACAATCTCACGGGTCTTGACACACCCAGATGTGCCAGGGACGTGGCGACGTGATCCTCCTTCAGCGTACGCAGGTAGATCACATCGCAGTAAAAATCGGCGATGAGTTTATCCTTGAGTTCGTCCAGGGTGCCCGCCGCATGGCAACGCCGAATGGTCCAGTAGTAAGGCGATGCATGGCGGAGCAGGTGGCCATGAACCAGCCGATAAAAGCGCGCATGCTCCGCCTGGGTCAGCTGTGCACGGCGTAACCAGAGGTCTTGAATCTCCCGCTCAAGTTCCTCTGAGGTGTAATCAGTCATGGCAAGGTCCTATGCAGGGCTGGGAGGTTGGGTCAAGGTGCCTGGCGCCGGCGGGAATCACCGTCGGTGTGGTTGAGTTCCTTGCGTAGCCACGCGGACAAGGCACCAAGGATGGGTCCCTTGAGATTGCCAAGTCGTTGTATCAGGGCGCTTGTGGGGATCAATTCCACATGGGGTACAGGTAGGTGTCATGAGCGAGAGCCGGAATGTTGGTGGGCTTCAGGCATAACCGTCGCGACAGGTGGAACAGTTCCCGATTTTGATGACTTGTTCCAGGTAGTATGAAAATCAGGTCATCACGCCTTTTGACGGAAACAACAGGGCGATTTTGGCGTGGATTCTTGGCGTCACTGCCAAAAATCAAGGCGTCCTGGCCTACCAAAAAGCAAAAACCGCTCACTTGATCCACCTGTTTTATTTCGTCGATTTCGGCATCTGGCCTCTGGCCTTGGATGGAGCCCTTTCGCGCCCCGGGCCGGTAATTGAACATATTTGCCATTGGTTTGAATGTATTTTAAATTAAATTAACAATATTCCCGGACAACTGGTATTTTTCAGGAATCCTGTGTTCCGGGATTGGCTCTCCCCCTAGACCGGGCGGATTCTACACCAAGCTTTTGTTCAAGGGGCTTAAGGGTGTGCTTATCGCGCCGTCTTATTTATCAGCCCACATGGAGCCTTTGCCCCTTAAGCCACTTGGCCCCGGTGTGCGGGGTTCCCTGTTTTGCGGGATGTTCTGAAGCCAGAGGGGCTGGCTAGCGGCAACGCCGCCCCAAAGGGGCTACCGGCCCCGCCATGGGCCGGAAGAGTCGCCCCTCGGCGCGCAGGAAGTGGACGAAGAATTCGAACAGGACCAGGCGGGTGGTCTGGACGAAGACCACCAGGCCCTCCAGCACGATGGCGAAAAGATTGCCCAGGATCACCACCAGCCACCAGGCCAAGGGGTGCTCCACCCCTTGGGCCAGGGTCATGATGGTGTGGGAGAGGGCGGCATGGGCGAGGGCGAAGGCACCTACCCGGGCGAAGGAGAGGGTGTTCAGCAGCAATTCGAACAGGCTGTAGAGCAGTCGCCCCAGGGCGCCAGCCAGGGCCTGGATACCCGCCCCTCGGCACTGCCAGAGGCTGCCGATGATGAAATGGATCAGGGCCAGGGCGGCGACCCAGAGGGCCTGGGGATCGGCCATGGCACCCAGCAGCGCCAGGTAGAGGACCAGCACCGCCGCATCCACCGCCAGCCAGGGGCCCAGGGCGCCATTCCAGTGGGCCTCGAAGCCGGCAAGGATCAGCCCCAGCAGCAAGAGCCCAACGCCAAACGCCAGGGGCACCGCGAGGACGGTAATGGGCTGCTCCAGGGGCTTGAGCCAGAGGGCGGGGATCAGGTCGTCGAAGCCGAAGAGGTCGCCAAAGAGCAGGCCGAAGGCCATGGCGGCGAGCCCGCAGGGCAGCAGGAAGCGGATGTCGGGCCAGCGTTTGCTGAACAGCAGGGCGAAGAGGACCAGCAGCAGGCCATGGCCCACGTCGGGAAACATGTAACCGAAGAGCAGGGGCACCAGCAGGGCCAGCAGGCCGCTGGGGTCCACCTCCTTGCGGTCCGGGGTCCCCCAGAGCATGAGCAAGGGCCGGTAGGGTTGGGCCCACCAGCTTTGCAGGGTGGTGACAGGCGGTGGCGCCGAGGCCGGTGGGTCGGGGAAGCGCACCACGACCTCGATGCCGGCCCGCCAGAGGGCCTCTTGCAGGCCATCCAGATTCTCGGCGGTGGTCCAGCCGGTGACGTGGCAGAGTTCCTGGCCGCCCAGGTAGCAGGCCGCCTTGTCCAAATACCAGGCCAGGGTGTCGATGTCGGCCCTGGCCGCGGCGATGCCAGGGTCGGCGTACAGGGCCTGCAGGGGCCTTTCCAGGCGGGCGATCTCGCGGTCCAGGGCGATAAGGTGGTCATGGACGCGATGGATGCGCTCATCCGGGGTACCCGCCAGCCAGGCGGGGATGCCGACTTGCTCGCAGCCCTGTTCCACTACCAGGTGTCGGATCAGGGCGCGCTGATCGGGCATGCCCATCATGAAGGGGAAGTCGTGCCGCGGTCCGCGAACCACCAGGGCCGTCTGGGTGGCGACCTCGCTCTCCTCCAGACGGCAGGTCTTGGGGCAGGCGAAGAGGCACTTGCACAGAAAGCGGGTCTCGCTGAAGAGGCCGTCCAGATCCACGCCATCCCGGCGCAGGGCGCGCAGGGCCTCGTCGAGGAGCCGCAGGTCCTCTCGCTCCGCTTGCCGCTCCGCCACCTGCTCCTTGAGGTAGTCCAGGCGAGCACTCCAGACGCGCAGCCGGTGCAGGGCCTGGTTGGCGACATGAACCGGATTGCCCAGCAGGGCGCTCGGCCGGTCCCGCCCCTCGGGCAGGTCTTCCAGGTGGCGGGTGATGAGGTCCCGCCCGCGCTTGACGAAATAGCGCAGCTTGTGGGTATTCAGGGGGTCCGCCAGGCGGGGGTCTATCTCCAGCTCCACCACCCCGGTTCGGGCCAGGATTTCGGTGGCCCGGACCGTATGCTCATGGGGGACATAGGTCTCGAACCAGCGGGCTTGCGTGGGGCGAAGGGGGAACATGGTTGCGCACCCCGGTACGCGGTGGAAGGGCCCGCCGACCGCGGCAAGTGGGCCGAAGGGGAGGGGCCAAGTGGTGTTGGTCGTTGGGCGGCGGCGAGGTCCGAGGGCTGGCGGATTGGCGGTCAAGCCTCTGCCCGCTAACGACTCGGCTCTATCACTAATTTAGCATATTAGAGAGTATCCTCCATGGCGTGCCCAAAGATCCCATGCCCATCTACCGCCTCAGAACACTGAAAAGGGCCTTGCGGCCCTTTTCTTTAAGTGCTAAAGCGCCCCCTGGGCGCATGGGTTGAGTTCTGTAGTTCAAGCCACTGATTCTCCTGCTCCCTCCCCCCTTGTGGAGGAGGGTTGGGGAGAGGGGGCCAAGGGTTATCCCTTTTCCATTCAGTCCCGGGAGGTATCAAAGTGATCAAGGTTCATAACCTTGTCCCAGGCGCTGACGAAGTCTCGAACAAACTTCTCCTGGGCGTCATCACAGGCATAGACCTCGGCAATCGCTCGGAGCTCGGAATTCGAACCAAACACCAGATCGACCCGAGTGCCCGTCCATTTGACCTGGCCCGAGGCGCGATCGCGTCCTTCGAAGACGCCCTCGGTGGCCGAGGTCCGCCACTCGGTCCTCATGTCCAGCAGATTGACGAAGAAATCGTTCGTCAGGGTGCCCGGCCTGTTGGTCAGGATGCCCTCTTTAGCGCCCCCAAAGTTGGTATCCAGGGCCCGCATGCCACCGATCAGCACCGTCATTTCCGGGGCGGTCAGGGTCATCAACTGGGCGCGATCCAGCAAGAGCTCCTCGGCGGGCGTGGTCAAGCCGGCGCGCTGATAATTGCGGAAACCGTCCGCGGCGGGTTCCAGCACGGCAAAGGAGGCCACATCCGTCTGGGCTTGCGAGGCGTCCATCCGCCCGGGGGCGAAGGGCACCTTGACAGCATGGCCGGCGTTCCGGGCCGCCTCCTCGATTGCGGCGCCGCCCGCCAGCACGATGAGATCCGCCAGCGAAATCCTTTTGTCGCCGGTTTGGGCCGCGTTGAAGGCCTGCTGGATGTCCTCGAGCTTTTCCAGAACCTTGGCCAGTTCCGCCGGCTGATGCGCTTCCCAGTCCTTCTGCGGCGCCAGGCGCAGACGCGCCCCGTTGGCCCCCCCGCGCTTGTCCGAGCCGCGGAAGGTCGCCGC
>JADZBU010000246.1 GCA_020851955.1 Chromatiaceae bacterium
AAGGAAAACATCCGCCCGCCTTCCACGGGGGAGAAGCTGACGGAGACCTCCACATCAAAGATCTGTCCGTCCTTACGCCGCTGGCGACTTTCGAACTGATCGTTGCCGCGCTCCAGGACAATTTGAATATGCCGCAGGGTATCCTCATGCGTCTCCTGGACCTCGATATCCGGGATCGAAAGGGACACTATTTCCGCCGGACTATAGCCGGTCATCCGGCAATAGGCGTCGTTGACCTCCAGGATGCGGCCATCCAGGGCCACCACCAAGAAGCCATCGCGGGTGGTCTCGCACATGGCCTGGTAGCGGAGGCTGCTTTCCCGCATCGAGAGCTCGAGGGCCTTGCGCGCGCTCTGGTCCATGTGGGTGCCGACCAGGCGCCGCGGCACGACCGGATGCCCCTGGCTGTCCCGCGCCAGGGTCGCCCGGGAGAGGATGTCCACCCAATGGCCATCTTTGTGGCGCAGGCGAAACTCGATCTCGTAACGTCCCGAGGGCTCCTCGAGGAATTTCGACCCGTAGGCCAGGACGCGTTCTCGATCCTGGGGGTGCAACAGATCCCGCCAGACCGGGAAGCTCGGGGTGATCTCCCCCTCCTCGTAACCCAGCAACCCCAGCCATTCCGGTGACCAATAGACCTGATCAGTCTCGGGAAGCCAGTCCCAGACCCCCAGGCCGGAACCCTGGAGCGCAAAGGACCAACGCGCCTCCGCCTCGGCCAGGGTGTTGGCCGGAGGCTTGGCGGCGCGGGGGACGTGCTGGAAGATGCCGAAGGAAGCGTTCACGCCGCCCGTCGCCGCCGCCCTTGGCGGTGTCTCGAGCAGGGCCATCGGATCTGGGTCGGTCAAGGTTGCGCTCCATAAAAGCCGATGCCGGGCGACCAGGGCCCGTCTCGACAGCGGGGTATCGGGGGACCTGCCGGGGGGGGCGCGGGCCGGCGCCTATTATTAGCCTGTTGGCGATCGCCTGCTTGACATATTGGGAGGGCGACCCGGGCGAGGGTCACGCAGGATTTTTATCAAGCAGACCCCGGCCCATCGCCTTGCCGCCATGCCGCCTTCGACTCCTTGGCCGTGGCCCGACATCATCCCTTCACAGCCCGCCGACGCGCACATAGATGAGGCAGCCGACCTCGGAAAAGGGGGTGTGCTGGCTCAGATGCGGGCTGCGCAGCCAAGTCCCCGCCGGGTAACGACCCTGCTCGTCGGCAAACTCGCCCTCCAGGACCAGGATCTCCTCGCCACCCCAATGGGAATGGCGCTGAAAGTAGGTGCCCGGCGCCCAGCGTACCAAGGCCACGCTCTCGGGATAGCCGCCCTGGGTGTAGAGGGGCCGGACGCTGAGTCCCGCCACCAGGCCGGGACGCCAGCCGGCCGGGTCCCGAGTGTCCTCCACCAGCCGGGGCCGGTCCGCGCCCGGATACTGGCGCAGCCGCACGAAGAGGGTGCAGCCCGGCGCGGAGCGCGGTGAATGCCGGCTGCCGTGGGGATTCATCAGGAAGGTACCCGCCGGATAGTCGCCCTGCTCGTCGGAGAAGACGCCGTCAAGCACCAGGATCTCCTCGCCCTCCGGATGGGCATGCTCGGGAAAGGCGCCGCCCGGGGCATAGCGGACCAGACTGGTTACGGGCCCAAACTCACCACCCGTGCGATACAGCGGCTTGCGCCAGACGGTGCCACTGGGGCTCGGCTCCCAGGGCATCTCGTTGGTATCGATCACCTGGCGCCGGGTGAGATCGGCATTAACGTCGGCCAGCCCATCGGGCGTCTGGGGGAGTGTTTTCAAAGGGGGGATCTCGGGGTCAATCATGGCGGCTCGCGGCGCAAGGCTCCTGGGTAGCGGACCTGCTCATCAGGTCATTGGGGATGGAAAACGGTCAAGCCGCCCACTTTCGGTGGTTGATGGCGGGATCGAGTGTGACCCGACCCAGACGGTCCTGCTGCTCGATGAGGTTGATAGCAACAGGGTGACGATGAAGCCAGCCTCAAAACTGACAGCCAGGAACGGGCGGTATTGTGGTTGATACCTGTCCGGCCCGCCAGAGGACGGGATAGCGCAGGTCTGGCGCCATGTCCCACCGGAGAGGGCCTGGGAAGGGATGGTCGGCAAGTTGATTGATCCGCTCATCCAAGGAATCCTGGCGCAGTTGGATACCTGGCTCGATGGCACCTTCGCCGCCGAGGGCATCGCCGCCCTGATCGGGCCGGAAGAAGTGGAAGTTTCACCCCAAGAGGAACCCCTCGGACGCGGGGTTATGAGGCTGCTCGCTGGCGACACTAACGCCCAGCCATACAGTCGTCAAAGACGCTCTTCCAGCTCTGGTTGTTCCTGACGGCGCCAGTAGCTGCACCTACTACAGCCCCGGCCGCAGCCCCGCGTCTTGCGCCTTCGCGAGAGTCGTCGCTGGCGATGGCACCGACAACTGCACCTCCGACAGCACCGCGCCCGGCGCCACCCACTGCGGTTCCAGCGTCGCGGGCGGCCCGGTCTGCACGGGCTGAACAGTCCGCCTCAGATTGCGCATGGGCGGGCATCGTAAGGGTTAAGGCCAGGGCCATAGCCACCAAACCCCAAGTTCGCATTGTTGGTAACATGCTCGTCCTCCAAATAAAGGGATAAAGGATAGGAAATGCAACCGCACAGGCGGCTGTCGTCGGGGAGACGCTACCATCGCTGGGAGGCGCGTGGTAAGCGCCGCCCGCGCCGCGCGCGAGCCGACTGAGAGGGAAAACGTGGGTCAGGTCTTGTCTTTTGCCCCTCCGCTTATCGCGAGGCAAAAGGCAAGACCTAAGATCCATCTAGCCGACCCCGCCCGCGGGCCTACAGTTAAGGTAGGGAACCACCCGAGCTGCAGCCCCGCGGGGCGGGAGTCGACCATGAAACTGTACGGCGGGATCGACCTACATTCAAACAACAGCGTGGTAGCGCTGCTCGACAAGGTCTGATCCTTCATACAGTCCCGAACGAAGGCGAAGACCGCCGCCAAGTCCTGTTGTTTGACGTGGGGATAGCTGTCCAGAATCCGCGCCTCGCTCCAACCGGAGGCCAGCAGATCGAGAACGAACGCCACGCCAATGCGGGTGCCCTTGATCCGCGGTTTTCCAAAGAGGATATCGGGATCGGATACGATGCGGCCGTGCCAGTCGGTCATGGTAGGTGTCCGTTCAGCAGAGGATCGGTAATTCAACGCCGGGGTAATCGGCCAGCTTTCCGGCCGGGGGTCCAAGTCCTTGGGGAGGCAAAAAATCAGGCTGCCCACTTTCTGTGGTTGATGGCGAGATCAAGCGTTAGCTCAAAGACCTTGTCGCGCTTCTCGGTGAAGAGATCCTTATCGTAACCCTTGTTGGGAAGATGAAAGTCGAGGACCTTACCGACTTCGTCCCGGACGGCCAAGCGGGTTTGGCTGTCTTTGAACCAATCCTGGACGAGTACCTTGGGGCATTCCTCCGTCAGGCGCTTGAGGAGGGCCTTGGCCGCGAGGCGCACCTTCTTCTCCTCCTCCCGGGTCATCCTATCCTTGCGCAGCAGGTCGTAAATTTCGAGTTCGTCCTCGGTGAGACCCAGGCGTAAATGGCGATCTTCTTCCTCCCGCAGCAATTGGGCATGGTCCATTAATTCGGCATAATCCGCATCCGCGGAGGTGCTGCCCGCGTTGTAGTTGTCGATGATCTCCTGCAGGCGCTCGGCAAAGTCACGGCGGGTGCGGTTCTTGCTCAACATCTCCTTGACCTTCTTTTCCAGGAAGGCCCGCAAGTCAGCGATCTTGATGTTTTTATAGGCGGTCTGCTTGAACTCCTCCCTGAGCTTGTCGAAATCGATGGTGCTCAAATCCCAGGATTGACCCTGCTGCTGCATCCGGAAGCCCATTCCCGCCTCCTTGACCGCCGCGTATCCCGCATCGTCAACGACGACACTCTCATCGAGCAATTCCCCGATACGCCGGACGGCTGACTCGATATCCTGTTGTTGGATGATGCTATCGACGACCCCCCGGAGGTACTGAAAGACGGCCACGGCGCGGACTACGGGCTGGCCGAGGATCTCCGGTTTAGAGGCCTCGTAGAGACCCCTGATGGAGTTTTCATGGACACTGAAGGTCTTGCGATACTCATCCCTGTACAGCAGGGTATTGGCCCAATCCTCGAATAACCCGACCTTCTGGAAGACATCGCTGCTCCGTAGGGCCTGGTCGAGATGGATGCCGATGGCATCGCAGAAATCACGACCTTGCGCGATGGCCTCGTCGAGGAGTCGGTAGAGTTCCGCCTTGTCCTTGACGGGCTCATCGCCCCCCTCATCACCCTCGCCATAGTCCTTGAGGGCCTTCTTCAGGCGACCAAAGACCCCGTAATAGTCGACGATTTCCCCGCTCTTCTTCTCGACGCCCCCGATCTTATGCGCGCATACCCGATTGGCCCGGGCGATGGTCTGCATCAGGGTGTGATCCTTTTGCGGCTTGTCGAGGTAGAGGGCCGAGACTGTGGGGGCATCAAAGCCGGTGAGCCACATGGCGCAGACGAAGACCAGTTGGAGCGGGTCGTCCGGGTCCTTGAAGTTGTATTCGAGGTCGTGGCCATTCGCGTCCACCTGGTCCATCCGCTTTCGGTGCGGACGGATATCCAGGCCCTGCTGGTCGAATTTCTCCTCCTCGCCGTTCTCCGCGCTAACCACCACGGCCATCTCGACCTGGCGCATGTATTCAACCATCCGCTTGAGACGCACCGCCAGCAACTCGTCCTGGGTCTGCTTGATCTGGCCGCGCAAGGATTTGATCTCCTCCTTCCACAACCGCTGAACCTTGTCGTACATCTTCACCGCCGTGAACTTGTCCACGGCGATGACCATGCCCTTGCCGAGATAGCCCCGCCGGGGAAAGTGGTGGACGATGTCCTGGGCGATGGTTTCCAGCCGGTCATCCCGTTTGATGACCTCCAGTTCCGAGGCGAAACGCTGCTCCAGCTTAGCGTGCTGGGCCTCATCCAGATTTTCGTCTTCCAGGATCTCGTAGAAATCCTCGCTCAGATCCTCGTTCTGATTTTGCACCTCAGGCACCCGCTTGCTGTAGAACAGCGGCACCGTCGCACCATCGTTCATCGATTGGCTGAAGTTGTATTCCGAGACGTAGTCGCCGAACCACTCGTTAGTCTTGCGCCCACGGCCGAGGAGCGGGGTGCCGGTGAAGGCGATGTACTGGGCCTTGGGCAGACCCGCGCGCATGTTCTCGGCGAGGGATTGGTATTGGGTCCGGTGGGCCTCATCGACGATGACAATGATGTCGTCCCGCTCCGAAAGCAGCGGATAGGGTTGGCCCTTGGGCCAGCGAAACTTCTGGATCAGACTGAAAACCAGGCGTTTGTTCTGGCCCAGGAAGGCGCGCAGTTGCTCGCTGTCCTTGGGTTGGGCGACGTCAGCCTGGCGGACGGTGCCGGTGTTGAGAAAGTTGCGGTAGATCTGACCGTCGAGGTCTTCCCGGTCGGTGATGACCAGAAAGCTATAGTTGCCGACACACTTTCGCAGGATCTTGCGAACGAAGAAGATGATGGAGAAGCTCTTGCCCGAACCCTGGGTGTGCCAGAAGACACCCAGCTTGCCACCGAGCCCCGCCCGGCCCAGGAAGGCGTCATAGCTCTTGTTGACACCGATGAACTGGTGGTTCTGGGCGATGATCTTCTGGGTGTCCTTGTGATAGAAAATGAAGTTCTCCAGGTAGTCCAGCAGCCGGTCCTTGGGAAAGAGACCGGTCAGGAGGCGTTCGACGCTGGTGCCGGCTGCCTGGATTTGCTCGCGCCGGATCTTCTCCTTTTCGTCCCCCGGCCGCAGCCAATGAAAGAAGTGCTCCCAAGCGGCGGTCAGGCTGCCGACCCGGGTCTCGATGGCATTGGAGAGGACGCAGAGGGCATTGGTGAGGAAGAGCTGGGGGATCTCCGCCTTGTAGTTGGTCAGGTTGTCGTCGTAGGCGCTCTTGAGCTTGATGTTCGAATTCTTCAACTCGATGAAGACCAAGGGCAGGCCGTTGATATAGATCAGGATGTCCGGCCGGCGGTAGCCACGCTCTCCCAAAATCCAGAGTTGGCTGACGGCGAGGAATTGGTTGGCGGCAGGATTGCCGAAGTCGATGATTTTGACCTGCTCCTTGCGGATACGGCCCTGGGTGTCCCTGAACTCGACCCGCAGGCCGTCGCGGATCAGGCCATCTACTTCACGGTTGGCGGCGATGGGCGACAAAGCCTGACGCTTGTCGCACAGCCGCTTGAGGGCATCCTCGATAGCGCCCTGGGGAATAGCCGGATTCAGGTTGATCACAGCCGCCCGCAGGCGGTCATGCAGGATGACCTCGCGCTTATCGGTGCGTCCCGAGCCGTCGTTGAGATCCGCCGGATCGGTGGTGAAGCAGTCCTGCACGTCGTATCCATAGGTTAGCTGCAAGCGTTGCAGCATGGCCGCTTCGATCTCGTCCTCGGATATGAAATTAGGCATCGGCAAACCCGTGCGTGGGTGATGTTGGGATTTTTCAGCGTACCGCCATGCTAAACTTGGTCAACTTTTTGAACAGGTCTCGGGCCATGAAAGTCGTCACCTACTCCCATGCGCGCAATGCCCTCAAATGATTGATCCAGTCCTATCCAGGCTGACCCTATGACGCCAACTCCTCGCGAACTACCCGGCGCAACCTGTCCTCCATGTACTCGTTATCCATCGCACGATGCAGCGCCTGGTTGATCAGTGCTTCATAACTCTGCTTGCCCGCCTTGGCTTTGAAAAACGCCACGACCGAGGCGTCTAATTTAATGGAAACCTGCTGGGTGCCTAGTCGCTCATCGACTGCCGCTGCGAATTCTTCGCGGCTGACATCCTTGAGCCCAACCCGGAGACGGGGCTCAGGGGTAGGAGAAGAAGTCTTCGATTTCATGATTCTCAGCCTTGCGCATGGAAATGATGTGAATGGAATCGTCGGTTTCAGTATGCGTGATGACCACGACAGAGGTTCCCAGAAGACCGGTCGTGTTGAAGCGCCGTTCACCGTAACGATTGCGGGTATCCTCGTAGGTCACGGTCGGCCCGGCAAAGACCGAGGCGCCATCGGCAAAGTCCAGCGAATGCTTGCGCCGGTTCTTCTGCCGCTTCGTGTCGTGCCATGTAAATTCCATCGGATGCTCTGTCTATAGTGGACGGACCTGGCCGAAACCCGGTTTAGTTGCGGGGTAAAACTTGACTCGGGCCTAGCGCGACGGCTTCCTGGAGAAACACTGGCTCGAAGCAGGTCTTGGGATAGAGATAATCATCGCCCGACTCATCGATGATACGCACCATTCCATGTCTGGCGTTCATCTCAACCACCTCATAAAGACGGCCGACATGGATATCGTCTCCCGAGATATCGCCCAGGTTTTCTTTTTGGATGCAAACCACAAAATCCTGAGCCATCTTTTGCCTTTACCATGATTCAGCCGGTAGGATGGGCAAAGCGGAGCGTGCCCATCCTACCGGCTAGCGCTGCTCAACAGCCTCGATCCGGCTCGCCTTGTAAAGCGCTGCAATCTCTTGTTTACTCTTCCTCAACAATTCGATTTCGAAGCCTGTCAGCATCCGGGGAGCGTTCGAGATAGCGAGCCTCCGATTGAGTAAGGCCGTCGAAGCCGTAACCGAATCGGTCTTGCCACCAATTTTCAGGTTCTTGTCCATGTTTTGCCTATCCTACAGGCTTGTTTCATCCTGCTTCCTCCGCGATGTGAATGCCTCGCGCCGGCGTTGCTTCAGCTCGGCTTCAAAGCCTTCAAAATCCTGCAGGTTCTCCCAGGCCCCGGCGAAACGCATGACATCGGGCTTGTTCGGGACCTCCCTTTCCAGACCAAGGCGAAAGAAGTGGATGACGTCATAGATTTCTTGTAGACGCGACTCCGGAATCTCGCAAATCTCGTCTTGAAGCTTTTTGCGCAATTGGAGTGATGTCATGGCTTTGAGGCCTCCTGCGATGTTGCCGGAGGTTGAGGTTCCACGCGTAATTCCTGCTCCTTTTGATCGACACCCTTGATTTCTTCCCGCATGCTGGGCGGGAACTGGATGTCGAGGTCTGCGACCGAGAGCTTTCCGGAGATCAGGCGGGGAAGGAGGAGGTTGCGAGTTTTAATCAGGGTGCTATTTTGCTGGACAAGCTGATGCTTCATCAAAAAAATCGGATCAGCAACCTGAGCAAAATTTTCGATCAGTTTATCGCCCGGATAGAATAACTGGTTCGCATAAGCTTGGTTTCTGTTGAGTCCCGGAACCGCAGCATCGTTATTTATGAAGTTCATCGTGCGGAGAAGGAAGAATTGAAAACTAAGTGGGAGCGCCGAGATCACATAAAAGACCGTATCAATGGGAAAGAAACCACGATCGGAGAAATAGACTGCCCCGACATTTCCTTTGCGCCCAACGACAATTCCTTTTCCTTTGACAAAAGGCCTTGAATGTGAGCCGATGATCCCGCCAGAGCCATAGACAGGAAACTCCCCAGGCTCTCTGTCGGATTCCGTCAGTGCCTTCCCATAAGCCAATTGAAGAATGTCTCCAAGTCGTTTGATCTCCCACCCCTCAGGCACGCCTTTGACGAACTTGGTTTTCTTGTGGCCGGGGAAGCGCATGCGGACGAACCATTCACGGTAGATCTCCTCGGCCATCCCTTCGAGGAGGGCGATGCGGCGCTTGTTGGTCTCGATCAGGTCATCATAGGCGCTGAGGATTGCGGCGATTTTGCGTTGAACCCCTAGATCGGGAATAGGTATGCGGAAGTCACCGATTTGCTTGCCACTGATATGCGGAACATTTATGCCGGTGACAATCGGCTGGAGATAGTTTGCGAAATAGTCGCTGGAGATGATATGACGCAGGTAGTCCTGATCCAACTTACCTTTCGCACGGATGCGAGCCACACGCTGTACGAGTAAGGATTTTGGATCGTGAAGCTTGATATAAGACCATTTCAATCCCGCTGTCACCCATGGACGATCCATGGCTAGGACAATGTCGCCCGCAACCAAGTGATACCGGGAAAGCGAGTCATATTCATCGAGCGGCCAATGCTTAGCTCTGGGCCAATCGATATAGCCTTGATGCACGTTTTCACCTTTGACTAGGGGAATGTCATCAAGGTTATCTGTAAATCGCTCGCTTTTGAAAGCAAACCCTGGCTGTATCGATGCATACGCATCGAGTTTCTCAACTTCGTATCTTGAAATATCGTAACTCATGATCATGCAAGAATCGACGCAAGGTTATTTCGTATCGTGACTGAGACTTCGTAAGCCTCCTTGTTCAACTCTGCTAGTTGGTCCCCAAGTTCAGCTAAGTTCGCAATAAACTCCTCCTCCGTCTTCCCATCCTCCTCGATCACCACCCCCACATACCGCCCCGGATTGAGCGAGTAGTCCTGTTCCTTGACCTCGTCGAGATCGGCCAGTTTGCAAAGCCCGGTCACATCCTCGTACCGCGCCTCGGGGAAGCGCTCCTGCAGCCAATGGATGTGGGAGAAATAGCTCTCGGCGCCCCTCACCTCGGCATGGATGGCCTCAAGAGCGGCCTTGAGCGCCTTGCTCTGGCGGTCGGGGCCGCCGCGCTTGCCGTTGGCCTTGGCCTGGTCCGCCACCTGCTTCTCCTGGTGACGGACGGCGCGATCAAGTTGTTTGATGCAGTCGTGCAGGGCGGTGAAGAATGGCGCAAAGGTGGCGCTCAGTTCCCGTTGGGCGGTGTTCTTGACGTTCACCTTGGCCTGGTCGCCGTTGCACTGCTGATAGGCGGCATAGGCCTGTTGCAAGGCGTTGAGTCCATCCCAGGCCTTCACCAGACCGGCGACCGCGGCCTTCCCCGCTTGGTCGTCCAGGACGGCGAGGAGTTGCGCCGAGACGGGCTCGACCTGTTGCCGGTTCTCGGCCAATCGCTCCATGCCTTGGGTGAAATAACGGTCGATGAGTGCGAGGAATTCGCTTCGCCGGCCCTTGTGCAGGCGACTGATGATGGCGATGTTCTGGACCTGCTCCGGCGAGAGCTCCCGGTGGGCGCGGTCGATCGGAGTGAAGATATTGCGGGCGTCGATGAAGAGGATGCGCTGGTCGGTCTTGGCCTTGTCGAAGAACCAAAGAGTTGCCGGCAGCGTCACCGTATAGAACATGTTCGATGGCAGGGTCAGCATGCCATAGATGAGATTCTGCTCGATCAGGGTCCGGCGGCACTCCGCCTCGCCGTGGCGGGCATCGGAGGCGGAGTTGGCCATGACCAGGGCGGCGCGGCCGGTCGCCTTGAGGGAAGTGGCGAAGAGGTTGATCCAGAGATAGTTGGCGTTGGGGACGGTCTCCTTGCCCTGCTCGGCCTTCTTGGCTCGGGTCTTGTTACGCGGGATGCCGTAGGTGTTGAAGCGGCGGTCCTTCTCGACGGCGGAGAGGGCCACGTCATCGACATTGAAGGGCGGATTGGCCAGCACATAGTCGAAGGTGCCGAAGGACTGGAACTCGTCGGCATAGTAGCTGTTGGCGGCCTTGATCTCGCCCCGCAGCCCGTTCACCGCCAGGTTCATGCGCGCCAGCTTGACGGTCTCGCCCTGTTTCTCCTGGCCATAGACGAAGACGCTGGTGTCCCGGCCCTGGCCCTCCAATTCCTGGCGGTGCCGGGCGATGAAGTCGGCGGACTGGACGAACATGCCGCCGGACCCACAGGCCGGATCAAAAACGGTGCCGCCATGGGGCTCGATGATTTCCACCATGAGGCGGACGACGGAGCGCGGGGTAAAGAACTCGCCCCCGCCCTGGCCCTCGGCCATGGCGAACTTGCCGAGGAAGTATTCGTAGATCTGGCCGAAGACGTCGCCCGTGGCATCGTCGGGGATGTTGTCAAACTGGCGCAGGAGATCGAAGGGGAGATGCCTGGTCTCCGGCGTGCGGGTGAGGCGGTAGTATTCGTCCTTGGGCAGGCTGCCACTCAACTCGGGTTTGTGGCACTCGATCTCCTCCATGGCCGCTTCGATGGCCTTGGCGATGTCCCGATCCTCGGGGAGATTGAGGAGGTAGTCATAGCGGGCGAAGGGGGGGAGATAGAAACCGCACCTGGCCATGGCGATCTCAGGCAGGGGCCTTTCCTGGCGGGTGCCCTGGAGCTCGGAGAACTCGGCCAGGATGGCAGCCTCGTGGCGGCGGTAGTTGATGTCGGCAAACTTGAGGAAGATGAGGCCGAGTACCGGCGTGCCGTATTCGGAGGCCTTGAGGTCGGAGTTCGCGCGCAGGTTATCGGCGGCGGACCAGAGGTCGTCCTCGAGTTGTTTGAGTTGGTCACGGGTCATAAGACGGATATTAGCCCTTGTCGCCGAGACGACGTCTGTCGCTAGTGGGATCGTGCCGGAAACCTTGAGGGTACCTGGGGTTTGCGCGGGGACCTATGCTAGCACTGGCCGGCGGCCCAGTGCGCAACGGATACCCCTCTCCCCGGCGTCTGGCGGGGGCCGGCCCTGTCGCACTGAAAAGCCATAGGGCAAAATGCCCCTTGGGCGCCATCAAACCTGTTTATTGTTAATCTAAATTTTAAGTATTGAAGAAGGCTTCTGGCGCTATAATCCGCCGAAATTGTTCCCGGTGGCCGCCTCGTGACGGCGTCCGCCCCCGTTACAGGAAGGTCCATGAGCAACAAACCCGACATCGATCCTCAGGAGACCCAGGAGTGGCTGGACGCCCTGGAGGCGGTGCTGGAGAACGAGGGCGTGGAGCGGGCACATTTCCTGCTCGAAAGCCTGATCGACAAGGCGCGCCGCTCGGGGGCCTATCTGCCCTTCAGCGCCAACACGGCCTATCTCAACACCATCCCCATCACCCAGCAGGAAAAATTTCCTGGCGACCGGGCCATGGAGCGGCGCATCCGCTCCTTCGTGCGCTGGAACGCCATGGCCATGGTGGTGCAGGCCAACCGCCTCTCCACGGAACTGGGCGGGCACATCTCCACCTTTGCCTCCTCGGCGACCCTGGTGGACATGGGCTACAACCACTTTTTCAAGGCCCGCTCCAAGGATCATGGCGGCGATCTGGTGTTCTTCCAGGGCCATGCGGCGCCGGGCATCTATGCCCGCGCCTATCTGGAGGGCCGCATCAGCGAGGAGCAGCTCTACAACTTCCGCCAGGAGGTGGACGGCAACGGCCTCTCCTCCTATCCGCACCCCTGGCTGATGCCGGACTTCTGGCAGTTCCCGACCGTCTCCATGGGACTCGGCCCCCTCATGGCCATCTACCAGGCGCGCTTCATGCGCTATCTGCATCACCGGGGCCTGGTGAACACCGAGGGCCGCCGGGTCTGGGCCTTCCTCGGGGATGGCGAGATGGACGAGCCCGAGTCCCTGGGCGCCATCTCCCTGGCGGCCCGGGAGCGGCTGGACAACCTGGTCTTCGTGGTCAACTGCAACCTCCAGCGCCTGGACGGCCCGGTGCGCGGCAACGGTAAGATCATCCAGGAGCTGGAGGCGGACTTCCGCGGCGCGGGATGGAACGTCATCAAGGTGATCTGGGGCAGCTACTGGGATCCCCTTCTGGCCCGCGACAAAAAGGGCTTGCTGCTCAAGCGCATGGAGGAGTGCCTGGACGGCGACTACCAGGCCTATAAAGCCAAGGGCGGCGCCTACACCCGCAAGCACTTCTTCGGCAAGTACCCGGAACTGGCGGACATGGTCGCCTCCCTGACGGACGAGGATATCTGGCGCCTGAATCGCGGTGGCCACGATCCCATCAAGGTCTATGCCGCCTACCCGGCCGCGGTTAAGCATAAGGGCCAGCCGACGGTGATCCTGGCCAAGACGGTCAAGGGTTATGGCATGGGGGTGGCCGGGGAGGGTATGAACATCACCCACTCCCAGAAGAAGATGGGCGAGGCGGCCCTCAAGGCCTTCCGTGACCGCTTCAACATCCCGATTCCGGACGACCGGATCGGCGAGGCGCCCTTCTACATGCCCGCCCTGGATAGCCCGGAACTCAAGTACCTGCAGGAACGGCGCGAGGCCTTGGGCGGCTATCTGCCGGCCCGGATCGAGACCGCCCCGCGCCTGGAAACGCCGGGTCTGGAGTTCTTCAAGCCCCTGCTGGAGGGCTCCGGCGACAAGGAGATGTCCACCACCATGGCCCTGGTGCGCATCCTCTCCCTCATCCTGCGCGACAAGACCCTGGGCAAGCGGGTGGTGCCCATCGTCCCGGACGAGGCGCGCACCTTCGGCATGGAGGGCATGTTCCGCCAGCTCGGCATCTACTCCTCCGTCGGGCAGCTCTACGAGCCGGTGGACGCCGACCAGGTCATGTCCTATCGGGAGGATAAGCAGGGGCAGATCCTGGAGGAAGGCATCAACGAGGCGGGGGCCATGTCGTCCTGGATCGCCGCCGCCACCGCCTACGCCAACCACGGCGAGGCCATGGTCCCCTTCTATATCTTCTACTCCATGTTCGGCTTCCAGCGCATCGGCGACCTGGCCTGGGCGGCGGGGGACATGCGGGCCCGGGGCTTCCTCATCGGCGCCACCGCCGGGCGCACCACCCTGGCCGGGGAGGGCCTCCAGCATCAGGACGGCCACAGCCCCCTGGTAGCCTCGACCATCCCCAACTGCGTGACCTATGACCCCGCCTACGGCTACGAGCTGGCGGTCATCATCCAGGACGGCCTGCGGCGAATGTAC
Source organism: Chromatiaceae bacterium (assembly GCA_020851955.1). Classification (GTDB taxonomy): domain Bacteria; phylum Pseudomonadota; class Gammaproteobacteria; order Chromatiales; family Chromatiaceae; genus M0108. The sequence continues at coordinate 13,670 of JADZBU010000246.1, forward strand.
CAGGAGCAGGAGAACCGCTTCTACTACCTGACCGCCATGAACGAGAACTATGTCCAGCCGGCCATGCCCGCGGGCGCCGAGGCGGGCATCCTGCGGGGCCTCTACCGGGTACGGACGGCGGCCGACGAGGGCGACTTGCGGGTCCAGTTGCTGGGCTCCGGCGCTATTCTGCGCGAGGTGCTGGCGGCGGCGGACCTGCTGGCGGCGGACTTTGGCGTCCTGGCGGATGTCTGGAGCGTGACCAGCTTCAACGAACTCAAGCGCGACGGGGTCGATGTGGAGCGCTGGAACATGCTCCACCCGACGGCGAGCCCCCGGCAATGCTACGTCAGCGAGCAACTGGCGGGCGCCCCGGGGCCCGTCATCGCCGCCACCGACTATGTCCGGGCTTACGCCGAACAGATCCGGCCTTACCTCGCCCAGCCCTACCAGGTGCTGGGCACCGACGGCTTTGGGCGGAGCGATATGCGCAGCCAACTGCGCCGCTTCTTCGAGGTGAATCGCGGCTACATCGCGGTCACCGCCCTCAAGGCCCTGGCGGACGAGGGCGAGATCCCCGCCAGCCGGGTCCAGGAGGCCATCGACAAGTACCGCATCG